>NZ_SZXC01000072.1:0-91338 GCF_005281055.1 Citrobacter sp. wls711
TCAGTTGCTTAACTGACTGGCATTACAGCGAATCGCTGGCATTTTGTTTACTCGCTCTCAGCCGGCAGCACCGGCATCCAGTCGATCGGTTTTTCACCGCGTTTTTCCAGCCACTCATTTGCCAGAACAAAGTGATTGCAGCCAAAGAATCCGCGGTGTGCCGAGAGCGGAGACGGATGCGGCGCTTTCAGAATATGGTGACGCTGCGCGTCAATAATGGCCCCTTTCTTCTGCGCGTGCGCGCCCCAGAGTAAAAACACCACGCCTTCACGGTGCTCGTTAATCAGGCTAATGACTTTATCCGTAAAGGTTTCCCAGCCCAGACTGGCATGCGAATGTGCCTGTCCTGCCCGGACGGTAAGGACGGTGTTCAGTAACAGTACCCCCTGACGTGCCCAGCTTTCCAGATACCCGTGCGTGGGGCGTGTAAAGCCCGGGACCGTCGCTTCGAGTTCTTTATACATATTCAGTAATGACGGTGGAGTGGCTACGCCTGGGCGCACAGAAAACGCGAGGCCATGTGCCTGGCCGGGACCGTGGTAAGGGTCCTGTCCCAGGATGACAACTTTCACATCGCCAAGCTCGGTAAAGCGAAATGCGTTAAACACATCTTTTTGCGGCGGGTAAATCGTCATGCCTGACTGGCGTTCACCGGCGACGGTATGCAAAGTGTTAACAAAATAGGGTTGCTGTTTTTCTTCGGTCAGCACATCGTGCCAGGTTAATTCGGTAGTCATCTCGCTCTCCTGCGAATTTCATTCCCCCTAGCTTAACTGCTTCTCTCTGGGGCGCAAAATTCTCTACGATTCTCAAGGGACTACCCCTTAAAGATAGTTGAAAATTTATGTAAAAATTTTATCTACATGCATAGCGTAAGTTGATGTAAAACAATAAAATCCACCCATCACCACTTTACGTGTGTGGTTTTTGTTGATTTAAATCAAGGAATCAAGGGTGTGCGAGGGGTATATATACACTCAAGCAACAATGGTTTTACCAATTGGCCGCGCGACGGCCAACCGAAATCAAATAATTTTGCCGGGGAGGCATCAACATGATTACAGGTATCCAGATTACTAAAGCTGCAAACGACGACCTGCTGAACTCTTTCTGGCTGCTGGACAGCGAAAAAGGCGAAGCACGCTGCATCGTTGCTAAAGCAGGTTTCTCTGCTGATGAAGTCGTTGCCGTCAGCAAACTGGGCGAAATCGAATACCGCGAAGTACCGGTAGACGTACAGCCAGAAGTTCGCGTAGAAGGTGGCCAGCACCTGAACGTTAACGTTCTGCGTCGTGAAACGCTGGAAGATGCGGTTAAGCATCCGGAAAAATACCCGCAGCTGACTATTCGTGTTTCTGGTTATGCGGTGCGTTTCAACTCACTGACTCCAGAACAGCAGCGCGACGTTATTGCCCGTACCTTTACTGAGAGCCTGTAAGGCTCGCGGGGTTATACCCCGGTAATCAGATAATAAAAAAGCGGAACATGCCAGTGCATGTTCCGCTTTTTTGTCGTTGAAAGAAGGTAAAAAAATGCCGGGTTCATTAACCCGGCATACCGTTTACTCTTTGTCAGACTGCGGCGCGGCAGCTGCGCTCGGCTTGCGACGCTTGCCGATATTTTTGGCATCGCGGTGACGTTTCTTCACGCGCGGCTTCTCTTTATCTTTCTCTTTTTTCTCGGCACGTTTCGCCAGCACTTTCTTGGATGGCTTACCGTTAGACTTCTCACTTGGCGCGCGCGTTGTTGGACGCAGTTCGTCAACCACGCGCGGCTTTAGCTGCTCGTCGACATAGCGACTCGCTTTGCCGAGCAGCAGGTGGTCGTGCGCTTCTACCAGAGAAATGGCGGTACCTTTACGGCCCGCACGACCGGTACGGCCAATACGGTGCAAATAGGCATCGCCACTGCGCGGCATGTCGTAGTTAAACACGTGGCTGACATCAGGAATGTCGATACCGCGTGCCGCAACGTCGGTGGCAACCAGCACATTCACACGACCATCGGTCAGGCGTTTGATCGCTTCGTTGCGCTTGCTTTGTACCATCTCGCCTTCGAGATAGCAGTTGTTGATCCCGGCCTGGCGCAGCCAGCCAGCCAGCTCGTGCACGCGCTCGCGTTTACGCACAAAGACGATAGAACGCGTTGCTTCAGGCTGTTTTAACAGGTGAATCAGCAACGCTGTTTTGTGTTCGATATCATCGGCACGATAGTACCACTGATGGATCTTCTTACGTTCGCGGGTGGATGGATCCGCAGAAACCTCAACCGGATCTTCCAGCAGGCGCTCGGCAAAATCTTTAACCGCATTGCCTTCCAGCGTGGCAGAGAACAGCATGGTCTGCTTACGCCAGCGGGTTTCACCGGCAATATGCTCGATATCCTGCGCGAAGCCCATATCCAGCATACGGTCGGCTTCATCGAGGATCAGCGTTTCAACCGCATGGCAGTCGAAGTTCTCTTCTTTAATGTATTGCAGCAGACGTCCGGTGGTCGCGACCACGATGTCCTGATTTTCGCTGAACACTTCCATATGGTTCATGTAGGCCACGCCGCCGGTGATGGTGGCGACATCCAGATGCGTATTCTTCGCCAGTTCACGGGCGTGATCGGCAACTTGCATTGCCAGTTCACGGGTCGGCGTCAGAATTAAAACGCGTGGTGGACCTGATTTTTTGCGCGGAAAGTCGAGCAGGTGCTGCAACACTGGCAGCAAATATGCCGCCGTTTTACCGGTGCCTGTCGGCGCAGAACCGAGTACATCACGGCCATCGAGCGCAGGTGGAATGGCGGCTGCCTGAATAGCTGTCGGGCGAGTGAAACCTTTTTCCTGGAGGGCATCCAGCAGGCTTTCATCGAGTTCAAGTTCGGAAAAAGTCGTTACAGTCATGTTCTACCTCTGTGTGGGGCGCTGATTATAGACGTTACGGCTGCAATCTTCATCTGTTTGTATGGATATACCTTCTCAGGTATTGTTTTTATCCTATGTTATCGTTTTTTTTCCAGGAAGGTTGTTTTTCATGCCTCAGTCTTCATCAGTACTTCGACGTAATGGGTTTACCTTTAAACAGTTTTTTGTGGCACACGATCGTTGTGCAATGAAAGTTGGGACTGACGGAATTTTATTGGGGGCCTGGGCCCCTGTTGCAGGCGTAAAGCGGATCCTTGATATCGGCACCGGGAGTGGTTTGTTAGCACTGATGCTGGCCCAGCGTACAGATAACAGCGTCCTGATTGATGCGGTGGAGCTGGATGTTGACGCCGCGCAACAGGCAGAGGAAAACATCACGCAATCTCTGTGGGGGGAGCGTATCCGGATCCATACTGAAGATGCTCAACGGTGGATACCTCGCCAGACCGTGCGCTTTGATCTGATTATCAGTAATCCCCCTTATTATGAGCAAGGCGTGGAGTGTGGTACGCCACAGCGCGAGCAGGCACGTTATACCACGACGCTCGATCATGCGGCGCTGATAACGCTGGCGGCGGACAGTATTACAGAAGAGGGCTTTTTTTGCGTGGTACTGCCGGAGCAGATTGGTAACGCTTTTACCCAGCAGGCATTAAACATGGGATGGTATCTGCGTCTGCGTACGGATGTGGCGGAAACCGAAGCCCGGCTGCCGCATCGGGTCCTGCTGGCTTTCTCCCCGCAGGCCGGGGAGTGCTTTAGCGACAGATTAGTGATCCGTGGGCCAGACCAGCGTTACTCAGAAGGTTACACCGCGCTGACCCAGGCATTTTATCTGTTTATGTGATGGCTAAGCGGCGAAAGAATAGAAGGGCCGGATTCAGGCAACTGCTCTGGATAATCCAGCGTGAAGTGCAGGCCCCGGCTCTCTTTACGCATCATTGCGCAGCGCACAATCAGCTCGGCAACCTGCACCAAATTGCGCAGCTCCAGTAAATTGTTCGACACGCGGAAATGGGCGTAATACTCGTCGATTTCCTGTTGCAGCATCGTGATACGCCGCAGGGCTCGCTCCAGACGTTTAGTGGTGCGTACAATGCCAACGTAATCCCACATAAATAGCCGCAGTTCATGCCAGTTATGCTGGATGACAACCAGCTCATCCGGATTTTCCACCCGGCTTTCATCCCAACCCGGAAGTGTGCTTACACTACGTGCGTAGGGCATTCTACGATCAATATCTTCAGCTGCAGACCAGCCGTAGACCAGGCACTCCAGCAGTGAGTTAGACGCCATACGATTTGCACCATGCAGCCCGGTGTAGCTCACTTCGCCGATGGCATACAGACCGTCGACGTCAGTCCGGCCATAATCATCGACCATCACGCCGCCGCAGGTATAGTGCGCGGCAGGCACGATCGGCACTGGCTCTTTTGTCAGGTCGATCCCAAGACCCAGCAGCTTTTCATAAATCATCGGGAAATGCTGGCGGACAAATTCTTCGGGTTTATGGCTAATGTCGAGGAACATACAGTCAGCACCCAGACGCTTCATTTCATGATCGATAGCACGTGCGACGATATCGCGCGGTGCCAGTTCTCCACGCTCATCAAAGTCGGGCATAAAGCGTGAGCCGTCCGGGCGCTTCAGGTGGGCACCTTCGCCACGCAGCGCTTCAGTCAGCAGAAAATTGCGTGCCTGAGGGTGATACAGCGCGGTGGGGTGAAACTGATTAAATTCAAGGTTGGCGACGCGACATCCAGCGCGCCAGGCCATCGCGATTCCATCACCTGAGGAGATATCCGGATTGGTGGTGTACTGATACACCTTCGATGCGCCTCCGGTGGCCAGCACGACCGATTTTGCATGGCAGGTTTCGACGGCTTCCTTATTACGGTTCCAGATCCATGCGCCAACCACCCGGCGCGTGCCCGGTAGGCCGATTTTATCGGAGATGATCAGGTCAACGGCGTTGCTACGCTCCAGAACCTGGATATTGGGATGGTTTTGCGCCTGGCTGACCAGCGTGGTTTCAACTTCTTTGCCGGTGGCATCTGCCGCATGCAGGATGCGTCGGTGGCTATGGCCGCCTTCGCGAGTCAAGTGATAGCTCTCTTCACCGTTGGGCTGAACCTGCGTATCAAACAAGACACCTTGATCAATGAGCCACTGGACACATGTTCGTGCATTGCTGGCGACGAACTCAACCGCATGGCGATCGCACAATCCCGCGCCTGCAATCAGCGTATCCTCGACGTGAGAATCGATACTGTCGGTTTCATCGAAAACGGCGGCAATGCCGCCCTGGGCATAGAATGTAGAGCCTTCACTCACAGGCCCCTTACTCAGGACAATAACCTGGTGTTTCTCAGCCAGGCGCAGAGCCAGTGAGAGTCCGGCAGCTCCGCTGCCAATAATCAGCACATCACAGGATAATTCAGGCGTCGTATTCATGATTTTTGTTTAATTTACTAAACAGTGTTTGGTCACCATAGCACCACAATGCGCGAAACTGCACGTTTTATTTTTGAATGTGTTGCAATGGCTAAACATAAAGAAAATTCATTGCGCGGGGTAAAATATGAAAAATATTTTGTGTAGCAGGCCGTTAGCGTCAGATTAGGAGATGAAATAAAGCGCCCGTTGGGTTACTCTGCAAGCGGTTTAATGGGCATTTCTGTACAGATAGTGCGTTGATCGGGTTATGTAGACTTATAATGAGAGATAAGACCTGTCTACATCATGACAAACAAAAACAAATGCGTAACGGAACTTTACGAAACTTGAGCACTCTAAGTCGTTGCTTGCTCATATTGCAGCTGATGGAGTGGCGTTTCGAAAGCGCGTGGAAATTTGGTTTGGGGAGACTTTACCTCGGATGAGCGAGCAGTTAACGGACCAGGTCCTGGTAGAACGGGTCCAGAAGGGAGATCAGAAAGCCTTTAATTTACTGGTAGTTCGCTATCAGCATAAGGTGGCGAGTCTGGTTTCCCGCTATGTACCGTCGGGCGATGTTCCCGACGTCGTACAAGAAGCATTTATCAAGGCCTATCGTGCGCTGGACTCGTTCCGGGGAGATAGTGCTTTTTATACTTGGCTGTATCGTATCGCAGTCAATACAGCGAAGAATTACCTGGTCGCTCAGGGGCGTCGTCCACCTTCCAGTGATATAGATGCAATTGAAGCAGAAAATTACGAAAGTGGCGGTGCGCTGAAAGAAATTTCGAACCCTGAGAACTTAATGTTGTCAGAAGAACTGAGACAGATAGTTTTCCGAACTATTGAGTCCCTCCCGGAAGATTTACGCATGGCAATAACCTTGCGGGAGCTGGATGGCCTGAGCTATGAAGAGATAGCCGCTATCATGGATTGTCCGGTGGGTACGGTGCGTTCTCGTATCTTCCGAGCGAGGGAAGCTATTGATAATAAAGTTCAACCGCTTATCAGGCGTTGACGGTAGCGGGATACTGGAAAAGGTATTAGGCATGCAGAAAGAAAAACTTTCCGCTTTAATGGATGGCGAAACGCTGGATACTGAGTTACTCAAAGAGCTGACTCACGACCCGGAAATGCAAAAAACCTGGGAGAGTTATCACCTGATTCGTGATTCCATGCGAGGTGATACTGCCGACGTTCTCCATTTCGATATTTCCGACCGCGTAATGGCAGCTATCGCAGATGAGCCAGTACGTCAGACGGCGCCACTGATTCCTGAGGCCCAGCCAGCACCGCATCAGTGGCAGAAAATGCCATTCTTGAAGAAAATGCGTCCGTGGGCTGCTCAGCTCACTCAAATGGGTGTGGCTGCGTGCGTATCGCTTGCAGTTATTGTTGGTGTCCAGCACTATAATGGGCAATCTGAAACGTCCCAGCAGCCCGAAACGCCGGTATTTAATACATTACCGATGATGGGTAAAGCCAGTCCGGTGAGCTTGGGTGTACCTTCTGATGCGACGGCCAGCAGTGGCGGTCAGCAACAGCAGGTGCAGGAGCAGCGTCGTCGTATCAATGCTATGTTGCAGGATTACGAACTGCAGCGCCGACTGCACTCCGAACAGCTTCAGTTTGAGCAGGCACAAACACAGCAAGCAGCTGTACAGGTGCCAGGAATTCAAACTTTAGGAACGCAATCGCAGTAATGAAGCAACTTTGGTTTGCCATGTCACTTGTGGCTGGTAGCCTGTTCTTCTCTGTCAACGCCTCGGCCACACCTGCGTCCGGGGCGTTATTGCAGCAGATGAATCTGGCCAGCCAGTCGCTCACCTATGAGCTGTCATTCGTCAGCATCAATAAACAGGGTGTTGAATCCCTACGTTATCGCCATGCTCGCCTGGATAACCGCCCGCTTGCGCAACTGTTGCAATTGGATGGACCACGCCGGGAAGTCGTACAACGTGGAAATGAAATCAGCTATTTTGAGCCTGGGCTTGAGCCGTTCACGTTGAACGGTGATTACATCGTTGATTCTCTGCCATCCCTGATTTACACCGACTTCAAACGTCTTACACCCTACTATGATTTTATCTCGGTAGGCCGGACCCGTATTGCCGACAGGCTTTGTGAAGTGATCCGCGTCGTGGCGCGTGACGGTACCCGTTACAGCTATATCGTCTGGATGGATACCGAAACCAAGTTGCCGATGCGCGTCGATCTTCTCGACCGGGATGGTGAAACGCTGGAACAGTTCCGCGTGATCGCTTTTACCGTGAATAGCAGTGTCGGCGACAGCATGCAGACGCTGGCAAAAGCCAACCTGCCGCCGTTACTGTCCGTTCCTGTGGGTGAGAAAACCAACTTCAACTGGAGTCCATCGTGGTTGCCACAAGGATTCAGTGAAGTTTCCAGCAGCCGTCGTCCTCTGCCGACGATGGACAATATGCCGATTGAATCACGTCTTTATTCTGATGGTTTGTTCAGCTTCTCTGTGAATGTGAACCGCGCACAGCAAAACAGTGCCGATCAGCTCCTGCGTACCGGACGCCGCACGGTCAGTACCAGTGTGAGAGATAATGCCGAAATCACTATCGTCGGTGAACTTCCGCCGCAAACGGCGAAGCGCATCGCGGATAATATCAAGTTCAGGGCTGCACAATGATCAAAGAGTGGGCAACAGTTGTTTCCTGGCAAAATGGCCTGGCGACGGTCAGCTGTGACGTCAAAGCGTCGTGCAGCAGCTGTGCCTCAAGGGCAGGATGCGGAAGCCGCGTACTGAATAAACTGGGGCCGCAGACAACGCACACTATCGTGGTTCCCAGCGTTGAACCGCTGACTCCCGGCCAGAAAGTTGAATTAGGTATTGCCGAAGGCAGTCTGTTGGGCTCCGCAATGCTGGTTTATATGTCTCCGCTGGCGGGATTATTTGTTTTTGCTGCCTTATTCCAGGTGCTGTTTGGCAGCGATATCGCTGCGTTAAGCGGTGCGATACTGGGCGGTGTGGGTGGATTCCTGATTGCTCGCGGTTATTCGCGCAAACTGGCTGAACGTGAAGCCTGGCAGCCGGTGATTCTCAACGTAGCTCTCCCGCCTGACCTTCTTCGCGTCGAAACACACCAGTGATATACATGCCTGATGGCGCTGCGCTTATCAGGCCTACATGACAGTTACTACGTAGGCCAGATAAGGCACTTACGCCGTACTTCGGTAAAAGTTTCACTGACTTTGCTAAGTTGTTTCCAGTTCCCGCTATCCTTGCTCTATGAACATTTCCTCGCCTCCGCGTTGTAGTGTAGAATGCGGCGTTTCACTTAAACCGACGTTAAGCTCAGAACAGCGACTTCTCAAAGCCTGCCCAGGCAGGCGTAAGGCACAATAATTACACTATATGAAGAACATACGTAACTTTTCAATCATAGCTCACATCGACCACGGTAAATCAACGCTGTCTGACCGTATTATCCAGATCTGCGGTGGCCTGTCTGACCGTGAAATGGAAGCGCAGGTTCTCGACTCGATGGATCTTGAGCGTGAGCGCGGTATTACTATCAAAGCGCAGAGCGTGACGCTCGATTTCAAATCATCTGATGGTGAAACCTACCAGCTTAACTTTATCGACACGCCGGGCCACGTTGACTTCTCGTATGAAGTTTCGCGCTCGCTTGCCGCCTGTGAAGGCGCTCTGCTGGTGGTTGACGCCGGACAGGGTGTTGAAGCGCAAACGCTGGCTAACTGCTATACCGCCCTGGAAATGGATCTCGAGGTGGTGCCGGTACTGAACAAAATTGACCTGCCGGCTGCCGATCCTGAGCGTGTAGCGGAAGAGATCGAAGATATCGTCGGTATCGATGCGACAGATGCGGTTCGCTGCTCGGCGAAAACCGGCGTCGGCGTGACCGACGTTCTGGAACGTCTGGTGCGCGAAATTCCGCCGCCGGAAGGTGACCCGGAAGGCCCGCTGCAGGCGCTGATCATCGACTCCTGGTTCGATAACTATCTGGGTGTGGTCTCGCTGGTACGTATTAAAAACGGCACCATGCGCAAAGGCGACAAAATCAAAGTGATGAGCACCGGGCAGGTGTATAACGCTGACCGTCTGGGGATCTTCACGCCTAAGCAGGTTGACCGTACCGAACTGAAGTGCGGCGAAGTGGGTTGGCTGGTTTGTGCGATTAAAGATATTCTCGGCGCCCCGGTCGGCGATACGCTGACTCAGGCACGTAATCCGGCAGATAAAGCGCTGCCAGGATTTAAAAAGGTGAAACCGCAGGTTTACGCCGGTCTGTTCCCGGTCAGCTCTGACGATTATGAAAACTTCCGTGATGCGTTAGGTAAGCTGAGCCTGAACGATGCCTCCCTGTTCTATGAACCGGAAAGCTCTACCGCGCTGGGCTTCGGCTTCCGCTGTGGCTTCCTTGGTTTGCTGCACATGGAGATCATTCAGGAACGTCTGGAACGTGAATACGATCTGGACCTGATCACCACTGCACCTACCGTTGTTTACGAAGTTGAAACCACGGGTAAAGAGACTATCTATGTCGATAGCCCGTCCAAACTGCCGCCGCTGAACAACATCTATGAGCTGCGCGAGCCGATCGCTGAGTGTCATATGCTGCTGCCTCAGGCATATCTCGGCAACGTTATCACGCTGTGTATCGAGAAGCGTGGCGTACAGACCAACATGGTTTACCACGGTAACCAGGTGGCGCTGACCTATGAAATCCCGATGGCAGAAGTGGTGCTCGACTTCTTCGACCGCCTGAAGTCAACGTCTCGTGGCTATGCGTCACTGGACTATAACTTCAAACGCTTCCAGGCCTCTGACATGGTGCGCGTTGATGTTCTGATCAACAACGAGCGTGTTGATGCGCTGGCGCTCATTACCCACCGTGATAACTCACAGAGCCGCGGCCGTGAGCTGGTGGAAAAGATGAAAGAACTGATCCCACGCCAGCAGTTTGATATCGCGATTCAGGCAGCCATTGGTACGCACATCATTGCGCGTTCAACGGTTAAACAATTGCGTAAAAACGTTCTGGCTAAGTGCTATGGCGGTGATATTAGCCGTAAGAAAAAGCTGCTGCAGAAACAGAAAGAAGGTAAAAAACGCATGAAGCAGATCGGTAACGTCGAGCTGCCTCAGGAAGCGTTCCTCGCCATTCTGCATGTCGGTAAAGACAGCAAATAATCCTAAGGAGTTGGCATGGCGAATATGTTTGCCCTGATTCTGGTGATTGCCACACTGGTGACGGGCATTTTATGGTGCGTAGATAAATTTATCTTTGCGCCAAAACGCCGGGAGCGTCAGGCAGCGGCACAAGCACGCAACGCTGAAAAAAGTCTCCCCGAAGCCGGGCTGGCTGGAAACCGGAGCATCCGTGTTCCCGGTACTGGCGATTGTACTGGTGGTGCGTTCATTTATTTATGAGCCGTTCCAGATCCCATCGGGTTCGATGATGCCGACGCTGTTAATTGGTGATTTTATTCTGGTGGAGAAATTTGCCTACGGAATTAAAGATCCGATTTATCAGAAAACACTGATCGAAACGGGCCATCCGAAACGCGGTGATGTCGTGGTGTTTAAATACCCGGAGGATCCGCGCCTGGACTACATCAAACGCGCTGTCGGTTTACCGGGAGACAAAGTGACGTACGATCCAGTGGCGAAAGAGGTCACGATCCAGCCAGGATGCCGCTCCGGTCAGGCGTGTCAAAACGCATTGCCGGTCACGTACTCTGACGTTCAGCCGAGTGATTTCGTGCAGACGTTTGCACGTCGTAACGGTGGCGAAGCGACCAGTGGTTTCTTCGAACTTCCGCTGAGCGAAACGAAAGATAACGGTATTCGCCTGACCGAACGTAAAGAGACGCTGGGCGAGGTGACGCACCGCATTCTGACCGTGCCAATCGCGCAGGATCAGGTGGGGATGTATTACCGCCAACCGGGTCAGCAACTGGCGACCTGGATTGTTCCACCGGGACACTACTTCATGATGGGTGATAACCGCGACAACAGCGCGGACAGCCGTTACTGGGGATTTGTACCGGAAGCGAATCTGGTGGGTAAAGCGACGGGCATCTGGATGAGTTTCGACAAGCAAGAAGGTGAATGGCCGACCGGTGTTCGTTTAAGCCGTATTGGTGGTATTCATTAATTGCTGATAATCGTTCACGTTGTCGTCATAATGGCGGCAACGTGAATTATTTCTCGGATAAATTCCCGCAGACTAACGACATCCCTTGTCGTTGTGTATAGAATATTCCCCCGTAGTTTTAGGTTGGCACCGTCAGGTTGCCACGGCACACGAAACAGCGTTGATTCGTATACAAGCGCATTCAGGCGACGCCGAAACGGCTAACCGAGTGATGTATATCAGGTCTGTTTCGTGTGCTGGATTGTTGACGCATTCATTTATTGGTATCGCATGAACCCCATCGTAATTAATCGGCTTCAACGGAAGCTGGGCTACACTTTTAATCATCAGGAACTGTTGCAGCAGGCATTAACTCATCGCAGTGCCAGCAGCAAACATAACGAGCGTTTAGAATTTTTAGGCGACTCTATTTTGAGCTTTGTTATTGCCAATGCGTTGTATCATCGTTTTCCGCGTGTGGACGAAGGTGATATGAGTCGCATGCGCGCCACGCTGGTGCGCGGTAATACGCTGGCTGAATTAGCCCGTGAGTTTGATCTCGGCGAATGTTTACGTTTGGGGCCGGGCGAACTGAAAAGCGGCGGCTTCCGTCGTGAATCTATTCTGGCTGATACCGTCGAAGCACTGATCGGCGGCGTCTTCCTCGACAGTGATATTCAGACTGTTGAACAACTGATCCTTAACTGGTATCAAACCCGTCTGGATGAAATTAGTCCGGGCGACAAACAAAAAGATCCGAAAACGCGTTTGCAGGAATACTTGCAGGGTCGCCACCTGCCGCTGCCGTCTTATCTGGTAGTACAGGTCCGTGGCGAAGCGCACGATCAAGAATTTACTATCCACTGCCAGGTTAGCGGCCTGAGTGAACCGGTGGTTGGCACAGGTTCGAGCCGTCGTAAGGCTGAGCAGGCTGCCGCCGAACAGGCGTTGAAAAAACTGGAGCTGGAATGAGCGAAGAAAAAACCTATTGCGGATTTATTGCCATCGTCGGTCGCCCGAACGTTGGTAAATCCACCCTGTTGAATAATCTGCTTGGGCAGAAGATTTCCATTACCTCCCGTAAGGCGCAGACGACCCGTCACCGCATTGTCGGTATTCATACCGAAGGCGCGTATCAGGCTATTTATGTTGATACCCCGGGCCTGCACATGGAAGAAAAGCGTGCCATCAACCGCCTGATGAACAAAGCGGCCAGCAGTTCTATTGGTGACGTTGAATTGATTATTTTCGTCGTAGAGGGCACGCGCTGGACGCCGGACGACGAAATGGTGCTGAACAAACTTCGTGACGGTAAAGCTCCGGTTATCCTGGCGGTCAACAAAGTGGATAACGTCCAGGAAAAAGCCGATCTGCTGCCGCACCTGCAGTTCCTGGCAAGCCAGATGAACTTCCTCGACATCGTACCGATGTCTGCCGAAACCGGCATGAATGTCGATACCGTTGCGGGCATCGTGCGTAAGCATCTGCCGGAAGCGATTCATCACTTCCCGGAAGATTACATCACCGACCGCTCGCAGCGCTTTATGGCCTCTGAAATCATCCGTGAAAAGCTGATGCGTTTCCTCGGTGCTGAACTGCCGTATTCTGTGACCGTTGAGATTGAGCGCTTTATCCCTAACGAACGTGGCGGCTACGATATCAACGGCCTGATCCTTGTCGAACGCGAAGGGCAGAAGAAGATGGTAATTGGCAACAAAGGGGCCAAAATTAAAACCATCGGTATTGAAGCACGTAAAGACATGCAGGAAATGTTCGAAGCGCCTGTGCACCTTGAACTGTGGGTGAAAGTGAAATCTGGCTGGGCCGATGACGAACGCGCGCTGCGCAGTCTCGGTTACGGCGACGACGTCTAAACCCTTCCTCTGAAAGACGACGAGTATTATGATGGATGGATGGCAACGCGCATTTGTCCTGCATAGTCGCCCCTGGAGCGAAACCAGTTTAGTGCTGGACGTTTTCACGGAAGAGTCGGGTCGCGTGCGCCTTGTGGCTAAAGGCGCACGTTCCAAACGTTCCAATCTGAAAGGCGCACTCCAGCCTTTTACCCCATTATTACTTCGCTTTGGTGGACGTGGTGAGGTCAAAACCCTACGTAGCGCTGAAGCCGTATCTCTGGCACTCCCGCTTAGCGGAATCACGCTGTACAGCGGTCTGTATATCAACGAACTCATTTCTCGCGTGCTTGAGTACGAGACCCGCTTTTCTGAACTCTTTTTCGATTACCTGAACTGTATCCAGGCGTTGGCAGGCACATCCGGTTCACCAGAGCCCGCCCTGCGTCGCTTTGAGCTGGCGTTGCTCGGTCATCTGGGCTACGGCGTGGATTTTGCCCACTGTGCGGGCAGCGGTGAGCCGGTGGACGACACCATGACCTATCGCTATCGGGAAGAAAAAGGGTTTATCGCCAGCATCGTTATTGATAACAACACCTTTACCGGACGCCATCTCAAAGCACTTGCATCGCGTGAATTTCCGGATGCCGATACGTTACGTGCCGCGAAACGCTTTACCCGCATGGCGTTAAAGCCGTATCTTGGTGGTAAGCCGTTAAAAAGCCGGGAACTGTTCCGGCAATTTTTGCCAAAACGCGCAGTAAAAACAAATAATGATTAACGAGGATTGTCATGGCCGAATTACTGTTAGGCGTCAACATTGACCACATTGCCACTTTACGTAACGCACGCGGCACCGCATACCCGGACCCGGTTCAGGCGGCATTTATCGTTGAGCAAGCGGGGGCGGATGGGATCACCGTTCATCTGCGTGAAGACCGTCGTCATATTACTGACAGAGACGTGCGAATTCTGCGTCAAACGCTGGATACACGTATGAATCTGGAAATGGCGGTGACGGAAGAGATGCTGGCCATCGCGGTTGAAACCAAGCCGCATTTCTGCTGCCTGGTGCCGGAAAAACGTCAGGAAGTCACCACTGAAGGCGGCTTGGATGTGGCGGGTCAACGCGACAAAATGCGTGATGCCTGCAAGCGTCTGGCGGATGCGGGGATCCTGGTCTCGCTGTTTATCGATGCCGATGAAGAACAAATTAAAGCGGCTGCTGATGTTGGCGCGCCGTATATTGAAATTCACACCGGCTGCTATGCTGATGCGAAAACCGATGCTGAACAGGCCAGCGAACTGGCACGTATCGCCAAAGCTGCGACCTTTGCTGCCAGCCTGGGTCTGAAGGTGAACGCCGGTCACGGCCTGACTTACCATAACGTCAAAGCTATTGCGCGGATCCCGGAAATGCACGAGCTGAACATTGGTCATGCGATCATCGGACGTGCGGTGATGAGCGGTCTGAAAGACGCCGTAGTGGAAATGAAACGTCTAATGCTGGAAGCGCGTGGCTAATGGCGATTCTGGGATTAGGCACGGACATCGTGGAGATTGCGCGCATTGAAGCGGTGATCTCCCGTTCCGGCGATCGGCTGGCCAGACGCGTCCTCAGCGACAACGAATGGACCATTTGGGAAACGCATCAGCAGCCGGTGCGTTTTCTGGCGAAGCGTTTTGCGGCAAAAGAGGCGGCGGCAAAAGCCTTTGGCACCGGCATTCGTAACGGGCTGGCATTTAATCAGTTCGAAGTGTTCAACGATGAACTCGGCAAGCCGCGTTTGCGGTTATGGGGAGAGGCGTTAAAACTGGCGGAGAAGCTCGGTGTTATGCATATGCACGTGACGCTGGCCGATGAACGTCACTATGCCTGCGCCACGGTCATTATTGAGAGTTAAAGCTTGTCTGCGTGATGCATTAACACAAACTTATCCCACAGCTGTTCTTCTGTTTCGATATGTGCCGGATCTTTCAAAATAGTATTGGGGATCGGGCACACCTTTTGACAGGTTGGCGTGTCGTAATGACCTACGCATTCCGTACACTTGTCGCTGTTAATCTCGTAAATGCTGTCACCCATTGAAATGGCCTCATTCGGGCATTCGGGTTCGCACATATCGCAATTGATACACTTTTTAGTGATTAACAGGGCCATCAGGAAACTCTCAAAACATCACAAATCGGGCGGGCATTATACGCGCATTCTTTGCTCAAACCAGTTTTTTTACCAGCGCTTCGCTGTGGCGGATCCGCTCCGGGGCATGTTCGAGATCTTGCTGCACCAGCGCCATAAACAGTAAATCAGTCAACATCATTTGCGCATGCGTTGATGAAATTGCGGCACTGCGCGTGGCCTGTTCTTCGGCAATGGTGTACAGGCAACGGGTGGCTCGCTGCTGCAGGGCATTGGGAGTAAAGCCAGTGATGGCGAGGATTTTTGCCCCGGTGCGTAATGTTTCATCCGCGGCCAGATTGAGTTCACGTCGCTCTCCGCTATACGAAATGGCCAGCAGGAGATCGTTTGAATCCAGCGCCTGTACGGTCGCCAGCAGGGCATGCATATCGCGTTCAACGACCGCATTAAATCCTATCTTCAATAGCTTCCAGGCAAAATTTTGCGCCACCAGGCCCGAGGCGCCAATGCCGGTGAGGATAATGCGTCGGGCTGTGCGCAGCATCGTGACGCTTTCCATCAGTTTGTCTTCGCTATTGACGTCCAGCGTGGCATGCATCGCTGCCACGTTCTCCTTAATTAGCTTCTCACCTACCAGTCGCATAGGATCGTCACCGCGGATCTGATTGTGCACCGGAACCGAATGCGGATTGGGATTGCTGGCCAGCGCTTCGCTGATCGCCAATTTGAGGGCCGGGAAGCCTTTAAAGCCCATTTTCTGCGCGAACTTCACGACGCTGGACTGGCTAACGCCCGCTTCAAAAGCTAGCTGCTGAGAGCTGAGATGACGCACATTATCTGGTTGCGTAAGAAGATAATCCGCAAGCTTTTTATCGCTTTGTGCGAGGTCAGGGTAACGCTGACGAATGCGAATCAAACAGTTCATGCTGTCTCCTGGCGAAAACGTGATGGCGATTACAAAACAACATTTCACTCGCCTGAGTGAATATAATATTCCATTATGACGGATTATTATGAATTAAAAATTCCTAAGGAACAAAAATGAATCTCGGTGCGTTAGTGTCAGAAACCCGCAATCCACAAACGATGGATCTCGATGCGGTATCCACGCTTGAGCTGGTACATCGTTTTAATCAACAGGATACGCTGGTAGCGGAAGCAGTAAAAGCGGCACTGTCTGAAGTTGCGCATGCGGTTGATGCGGCTGCGCAGGCACTTAAAGCAGGCGGGCGGATTATTTACATGGGGGCAGGGACCAGCGGACGTCTCGGCGTGCTGGATGCCTCAGAATGTCCGCCGACTTTTGGTGTACCGCACGGATTAGTGGTCGGGCTGATTGCCGGTGGGCTAGGGGCTTTATTAAAAGCGGTTGAAGGCGCAGAAGATAACTCGCAGCTTGGGGAAGATGACCTGCGGGCGCTGAATCTGACCGCGCAGGATCTGGTTGTCGGTCTGGCGGCATCGGGTCGGACACCGTATGTGATTGGCGGCCTGAAATATGCGCATGCGGTGGGCTGTACGACGGTCGCGATTTCCTGTAATCCGGACTCACCTATTGCCCGTGAAGCGGATATCGCCATCTCCGTGGTGGTTGGTCCGGAGGCGCTGACCGGTTCAACCCGTCTGAAGTCGGGCACCGCGCAGAAACTGGTGCTAAATATGATTTCCACCGGTGCGATGGTGAAGTTTGGCAAGGTGTATCAGAACCTGATGGTGGATATGAAAGCGACCAACGCCAAGCTGGTCGATCGGGCCTGCCGGATGGTGGTGGAAGCCACCGGCATTTCGCGCGAAGACGCTGAAACGTTACTGAAGCAGACCGATTTTGACGTTAAGCCCGCCATTCTGATGGCGCTGACCGGGCTGGACGCGACGGCAGCCAGGGCAAAACTCTCCGCTCACCAGGGTTTTTTACGCGCGGCGTTAGAACACTAAGAGGTACATATGGACAAAACGGCGGCGCTTGCCAGCGATATTCTGCTGGGGGTTGGCGGAGAAAAAAATATTCTGCGCCTGGAAAACTGTATGACCCGCGTCAGGGTAGAAGTCCAGGATGACGACCAACTGGATATTCCCCGGCTGAAGCAGCTGCCCGGCGTCAGCGGCTATGTGAAGCAGGGGGCGCAGCATCAGATTATTGTCGGTCCCGGTAAGGCCGCCAAAGTGGTGGATGCCATGCGTTCTCTGATTGCCGATGACGGCGAACGTCCGCATGCACACGACATTGAACGCACAAAATCTCAGGTGAAAGCGAAGTACAAAGCGCCAATGAGCGATGCGCTGCGTAAACTGGCAAACGTCTTTATTCCGCTGATCCCGGCGTTTATCGCCTCCGGTTTGATTACCGGTATTATCAACATCCTCAAGCGCCCTGATATTGTGGGCGACTTTGCCACCCATTATCCCAATATGCTGGGGCTGTTAGGTATTTTCGGCAGCGCCGTTTTTGCCATCATGAATATTCTGGTGGGGGTGAATACGGCCAAAGTGTTTGGGGGTTCGCTGGCAATGGGCGGCGTAATGGCCGGCATTCTCTCCAGCCCACAGCTAGCGCAAATTACCCTGTTTGGCGAGGCGCTACAGCCCGGGCGTGGCGGGGTGATTGCGGTGCTGCTGGTGGTGGCGTTAATGTGCTGGATAGAGCGCAAATTCCGCGAGGTGTTGCCGGAATCGCTGGAGTTAATCCTTAATCCGTTGCTGACCACCCTGATTACCGGGACGGTTGCGATTGTGGCGCTACAACCGCTCGGTGGCTGGATCTCCGAGTCCATTGCCCACGGCGCCTCCTGGGCGATTGATCGCGGCGGTTTCCTGGTCGGCGCGGTGCTGGCGGGAACGTTTCTGCCGCTGGTGCTCACCGGACTCCATCAGGGGCTGGTGCCGATTCACGTGGAACTGGTGCAGGCGCATGGCTATAACGCGCTATTTCCCATCCTGGCGATGGCCGGGGTCGGTCAGATTGGCGCCGCAATTGCTGTTCTGATGAAAACCCGTAACGCACGACTGAAAAAAGTGATCAAAGGCGCGCTGCCGGTCGGGTTACTGGGCATTGGCGAGCCGTTGATTTTTGGCGTAACTCTGCCGCTGGGTAAACCGTTTATCGGCGCTTGCCTCGGTGGTGCGGTCGGTGGGGCGCTGATCAGCTACTGGAAAGTGGCGACGGTTATCACCTTTGGTATCTCGGGATTACCGCTGGCGCTGACGATTGTTGCCGGAAAAGTGATGTTCTATCTGTTAGGCTATCTGGTAGCGGTTATCGCCGGGTTCTTGTTTACCTGGCTATTGGGGTTCAACGATCCAGAGGACTAAGGTTTGACCAATCACGAGCGTCGCGTTGTTTTTTTTGATTTGGACGGTACGTTACACCAGCAGGATATGTTCGGTAGTTTTCTGCGTTATCTGCTGCGCCGCCAACCGTTGAATGCGCTGCTTGTACTGCCGCTGTTACCGATTATCGCGGTGGCGATGTTGATCAAAGGGCGCGCCGCCCGTTGGCCAATGAGTTTGCTCCTGTGGGGATGCACTTTTGGTCGGCGAGAAGCACGCCTTAAAGCCCACCAAGCTGATTTTGTGCGTTGGTTTCGCCACCACGTGACGGCGTTTCCGCTGGTGCAGCAGCGTCTGACCACCTATCTGTTAAGCTCTGATGCGGATATTTGGCTGATCACCGGTTCCCCGCAGTCGCTGGTCGAGCAGGTTTACTTCGACACCCCGTGGCTGCCTCGGGTGAATCTTATCGCCAGTCAAATGGCGCGCGGTTACGGTGGCTGGGTGCTGCCTTTACGCTGCCTCGGCCATGAGAAAGTCACCCAACTGGAACGCCAGATTGGCGCCCCGCTGGCGCTGTATAGCGGCTACAGCGACAGTAAGCAGGACAATCCGCTGCTCTCGTTCTGCCAGCATCGTTGGCGCGTCACGCCGCGTGGAGAGCTGCAGCAACTCGAATAGAGTAAACGATAGCGTCTGTGTATAATGCGCCCGCTTTGATTACTGGAGTTCTGCCTTTGTCTGATGTTGAATTTAGCCACGAATACTGGATGCGTCATGCGTTAACGCTAGCAAAGCGCGCCTGGGATGAGCGTGAGGTTCCGGTGGGCGCGGTTCTGGTGCATAACAATCGTGTGATTGGCGAAGGCTGGAATCGGCCGATTGGTCATCACGATCCCACCGCTCATGCTGAAATCATGGCGCTGCGTCAGGGCGGGCTGGTCCTGCAAAATTACCGTTTACTGGATGCCACACTGTACGTCACCCTTGAGCCATGCGTAATGTGTGCGGGTGCAATGGTACACAGCCGTATCGGTCGGGTGGTATTTGGTGCGCGTGATGCGAAAACGGGGGCCGCAGGTTCGTTAATGGATGTACTGCATCATCCGGGCATGAATCACCGGGTTGAGGTGACAGAAGGCATATTGCGTGATGAATGCGCCACGCTGCTCAGTGACTTCTTCCGTATGCGTCGTCAGGAAATTAAAGCCCTGAAAAAGTCCGCCACGGAGTGATGCAGCGGTAGGCCGGATAAGGCTTTTAAGCCGCCATCCGGCATGGGTATGCTACTACTTTTCCTCCTTCTTCTGCGGGGAAAACAGCAGTGAAGGGGTGTGCGTCAGATAGTTCGACGAGGTTTGCGAGAGAAACGCTGAGAGCGGAAATTTCTCTTTCCCTAACAACTCTGCGGGCGAAACCGCCGGATAATCCTGCGCCAGTTGCTGCGTTTCGAACGCCTGCTTTTCTTTCTCCTGCAGATATCCCACCAGACTTATCTGATACTTACGGATATTCTCTACGTAGGCATAGGCTTCGTGGCCGCGTGCATAGCCATAGGTCAGTTTTTTGTACCAGGGTTTTTGGCTGAGCAGCGGCAAGCGCTGTTTTACGTCGGCCCAACTGTCCGGGTTACCTTTGGTTTTTACCGTCAGCGCGCGGGCATCCAGCATATGCGCATACCCCATATTATAGGCGGCAAGCGCAAACCAGATCCGTTCGCCCTCGGGGACGGTATCCGGAACTTTACTCATCATATCTTGCAGATAGCGAGCGCCCCCGCTGATGCTTTGCTCGGCGTCGGTTCGGTCCGTTAATCCCAGACTCTGGGCAGTATTTTTGGTCAGCATCATCAGACCACGTACGCCGGTCGGCGAGGTGGCCTGTGCATCCCAGTGCGATTCCTGATAAGAGATGGCCGCCAGCAATCGCCAGTCTATCTCTTGCGCATATTTCTCAAACAGCGGTTTGAGATCCGGCAATACGCTATCGACCGCCCGTAAGAACGTACGGGTATCGACATAGTCAAAATCATTGCCATGCCCGAGATATTTTTCTTCCAGCCGCGCCAGTAACCCGTCTTCATTGATGGTGTTAAAGAAATCCAGCAGGGCGGCGGAAAGTGTATTGTCATCGTCCAGCGGGCTAAACCAGGTCACAGGTTGTTCGTCAGAGACATCCAGTGCGACGGCCAGTTCAGGGTGTACGCGCTGATACAGACTGATCGCTACGGAATCGGCAATGGTGTAGTCCAGCTTGCCGTTGATGACATCATCGAGGAGTTCCGTGGTGCCCTTTTTATCATCGACTTTCCAGCTCAGCTCAGGAAATTTTGTTTCTTTCAGGTGTTGCAGGTCATTCACCACCACGTGCCCGGGGGCGATAGTCAACTGTTTATCTGTCACGCTGGCCAGGGTGCGTGGACGATATTGCCCGACCCGATACACCAGTTGCTGGGAAACCGAGTAGTAGGTGGGGCCTGGCTGGTAATTTTTGACCCGTTCGCTGTTATAGACCAGACCGGCTGCGAGCAGATCGGCCTTGCCGTTGTCGAGGTCGTCAAAAAGCTGGCTGATGTTCTGGCGCACGGTGATTTTTAACTTCACGCCTAAATAGCGGGCAAACTGTTGGGTCAGCTCATAATCCAGCCCGAAGCGTTTCCCGGTAAGGGTGGAATGCGTTAACGGAGAGTCAATAGTACTGACGCGCAGCTCTCCCCGCGATTGAATGGCGGCGATACGATTGTCGGCTTTACCGAACCAGGGAATGGATGGCCACAAGGCCGCTGCCAGCAGCAACGTCAAAATGCCGATAAACAGATAATTAATCTTTAATTTTTTCAATTAGTTAATTCTCTGAACCGTGCGTTGTTTCAGTCTGCTATGGTCGTGATTAGGAAGTGAATTCATCATCAATGAGCGGCATTTTGCTTAAACTTGCGTCAGTTGGCAACTCCTTCAGCAGGGGAGCAGCATTTGAGGATAACTGACGGTTGTGATTTTATTTCGACGCAAACGGTTTCGTCGGCGCGGCAGATTCTTTATAATGACGCCCGTTTCCCCCCTTGCGCACACTTATAAGCGCCTCAGGCGCTTCGAAGACGAGAGACTTATGATGGAAATTCTGCGTGGTTCGCCTGCACTGTCTGCATTCCGTATTAACAAATTGCTGGCGCGTTTTCAGGCGGCCAATCTTCAGGTTCACACTATTTACGCCGAGTATGTCCATTTTGCTGACCTGAATGCCCCGTTAAACGAGGATGAGCATGCGCAACTTGCACGCTTGTTGCAATACGGTCCGAGTCTCAGCAGCCACGTCCCTGAGGGCAAGCTGCTGCTGGTTACGCCTCGCCCGGGAACCATCTCCCCCTGGTCTTCTAAAGCGACTGATATTGCCCATAACTGTGGCTTGCAACAGATTAGCCGTCTGGAACGTGGTGTTGCCTGGTATGTTGAAGCCTCCACGCTGAGCGCAGAACAATGGCAGGAAGTGGCTGCCGCGCTGCACGACCGCATGATGGAAACGGTTTTCTCTGCGCTGGACGATGCACAAGTGTTGTTTGCTCATCACCAGCCGGCGCCGGTTTCCAGCGTTGACCTGCTGGGTGCAGGTCGCCAGGCGCTGATCGACGCGAACCTGCGTTTGGGTCTGGCGCTGGCAGACGATGAAATCGACTATTTACAGGATGCGTTTATCAAACTGGGACGCAACCCGAACGACATCGAGCTGTACATGTTTGCGCAGGCCAACTCTGAGCACTGCCGCCATAAAATTTTTAACGCCGACTGGGTAATCGACGGTAAACCGCAGCCGAAGTCGCTGTTCAAGATGATTAAAAACACCTTCGAAACCACGCCGGATCACGTCTTGTCTGCCTATAAAGACAACGCGGCAGTGATGGAAGGCTCTGAGGTCGGGCGCTACTTCGCCGATCATCAAACCGGTCGTTATGATTTCCATCAGGAGCCTGCGCATATCCTGATGAAGGTCGAAACCCACAACCACCCGACCGCTATCTCTCCATGGCCGGGCGCAGCAACTGGCTCCGGCGGTGAAATCCGCGACGAGGGTGCGACCGGGCGTGGCGCGAAGCCGAAAGCTGGGCTGGTGGGTTTCTCCGTGTCCAACCTGCGTATTCCGGGCTTTGAACAGCCGTGGGAAGAAGATTTCGGCAAGCCGGATCGGATCGTTACCGCACTGGATATCATGACCGACGGCCCGCTGGGCGGCGCGGCGTTTAATAACGAATTCGGTCGCCCGGCGTTGACCGGCTATTTCCGTACCTATGAAGAAAAAGTGAATAGCCACAACGGCGAAGAGCTGCGCGGCTATCACAAACCCATCATGCTGGTCGGTGGGATCGGCAACATTCGCGCCGATCACGTGCAGAAAGGCGAGATCGTCGTCGGTGCGAAACTGATCGTCCTCGGCGGTCCGGCAATGAACATCGGGCTTGGCGGCGGGGCGGCGTCTTCAATGGCCTCCGGCCAGTCCGATGCCGATCTGGATTTTGCTTCCGTACAGCGCGACAACCCAGAAATGGAACGTCGTTGCCAGGAAGTGATCGACCGCTGCTGGCAGATGGGGGATGCGAACCCGATTCTGTTCATCCACGACGTGGGTGCGGGCGGTCTGTCTAATGCGATGCCTGAGCTGGTCAGTGACGGCGGACGCGGCGGTAAGTTTGAGCTGCGCGATATCTTAAGTGATGAGCCAGGCATGAGCCCGCTGGAGATCTGGTGTAACGAATCTCAGGAGCGTTACGTCCTGGCGGTTGCTGCAGATCAGTTGCCCCTGTTTGACGAACTGTGTAAGCGCGAGCGCGCACCGTACGCGGTAATCGGTGAGGCCACCGAAGAGCAACATCTTTCGATGAATGACCGTCATTTCGATAATCAGCCGATCGACCTGCCGCTCGATGTGCTGCTGGGCAAAACACCAAAAATGACCCGCGATGTGCAAACGCTGAAAGCGAAGGGCGATCAGCTTGCGCGTGAGCAGATTACGCTGGCCGATGCGGTCAACCGCGTGCTGCACCTGCCTGCCGTCGCAGAAAAAACGTTCCTCGTAACCATCGGCGACCGTACCGTCACCGGCATGGTAGCGCGCGACCAAATGGTCGGGCCGTGGCAGATCCCGGTGGCGAACTGCGCAGTGACCACCGCCAGCCTGGATAGCTATTATGGTGAAGCGATGTCTCTCGGTGAGCGTGCGCCGGTTGCGCTGCTGGACTTCTCTGCCTCTGCCCGTCTGGCAGTGGGTGAAGCGCTGACCAACATTGCGGCGACGCAGATTGGCGATATCAAGCGTATCAAGCTTTCCGCAAACTGGATGGCGGCAGCCGGCCACCCTGGCGAAGATGCCGGGTTGTACGAAGCGGTCAAAGCGGTAGGGGAAGAGCTATGCCCGGCGCTTGGCCTGACTATCCCGGTGGGTAAAGACTCCATGTCGATGAAAACCCGCTGGCAGGAAGGCAACGAACAGCGCGAAATGACCTCGCCGCTGTCGCTGGTGATCACCGCGTTTGCCCGTGTGGAAGATGTTCGTCACACCATCACCCCTGAACTCTCAACCGAAGACAACGCCCTGCTGCTGATTGACCTCGGTCTGGGTCATAACGCGTTGGGTGCGACTGCCCTGGCGCAGGTCTATCGCCAACTGGGCGACAAACCGGCGGATGTCCGCAACGTTGCGCAGTTGAAAGGCTTTTATGATGCCATGCAGGCGCTGGTTGCTGCACGTAAGCTGTTGGCCTACCACGACCGTTCTGACGGTGGTCTGCTGGTGACGCTGGCGGAAATGGCCTTTACCGGTCACTGCGGTATTCAGGCGGATATCAGCACGCTCGGCGATGACCGCCTGGCGGCACTGTTTAACGAAGAGTTAGGCGCGGTGATTCAGGTTCGCGCTGCGGATCGTGAGGCGGTAGAAGCGCTGCTGGCACAGCATGGCCTCGGCGACTGCGTTCACTATGTTGGCCAGGCTGAAGCCAGCGACCGTTTTGTGATTACAGCCAACGGTCAGACGGTGTTCAGCGAAAGCCGCTCCACGTTGCGTATGTGGTGGGCAGAAACCACCTGGCAGATGCAGCGTCTGCGCGACAACCCGGAATGTGCCGATCAGGAGCATGACGCCAAAGCCAACGATGCCGATCCTGGTCTTAACGTAAAACTGTCGTTTGATATCAACGAAGACGTTGCAGCCCCGTACATCGCCACCGGCGCACGCCCCAAAGTGGCCGTGCTGCGCGAGCAGGGTGTTAACTCTCACGTTGAAATGGCTGCGGCATTCCACCGTGCGGGCTTTGACGCCATTGACGTTCACATGAGCGATCTGCTGGGCGGGCGCATTGGTCTGGGGAATTTCCAGGCGCTGGTAGCCTGTGGCGGCTTCTCTTACGGTGACGTATTAGGTGCCGGTGAAGGTTGGGCGAAATCCATTCTGTTCAACAACCGCGTGCGTGATGAGTTTGAAACTTTCTTCCATCGCCCGCAGACGCTGGCGCTCGGGGTGTGTAACGGCTGTCAGATGATGTCTAATCTGCGTGAACTGATCCCGGGTAGCGACCTGTGGCCACGTTTTGTGCGTAACCACTCCGATCGCTTTGAAGCGCGCTTTAGCCTGGTAGAAGTAACGCAAAGCCCGTCGCTGCTGCTGCAGGGTATGGTGGGTTCCATGATGCCGATTGCCGTTTCTCACGGTGAAGGGCGTGTGGAAGTCCGTGATGATGCGCATTTGGCGGCACTGGAAAGCAAAGGTTTGGTGGCGCTACGTTTCGTCGACAACTTTGGTAAAGTCACCGAAACCTATCCGGCTAACCCGAACGGTTCGCCAAACGGGATCACGGCGGTGACCACCGAAAATGGCCGCGTAACGATCATGATGCCGCATCCGGAACGTGTGTTCCGCACGGTGAGCAACTCCTGGCACCCGGAAAACTGGGGCGAGGACAGCCCGTGGATGCGCATCTTCCGTAACGCGCGTAAACAACTCGGCTAACGCGACCGTGTGATGTTCCAGGCCCCTCCACGTGAGGGGCTTTTTTATGTTGTAGGCTGGATAAGGCGTTTACGCCGCCATCCGGCAATGTGCGCGATACTGCCTGATGGCGCTGCGCTTATCAGGCCTACGGGGAAGAGCGGTTGTAGGCCGGATAAGGCGTTTACGCCGTCATCCGGCAATAAACTCAGTGCTTGCGCCGCAAAAGTAAAGTGTCGGGTAATCCCGACATCGAAGGTAGGGTGGTGTCGTCAAAAAGAGACATTTAATTATTTGATTTATAAGATGTTTGTTTTTGAGTGCTATAGGTGTTGCTGATTGGCGACACATGGCGCAAAAAGCAGCCAATACCATTCATCGAACAAATTAGTATATTTTGTATATTTATCATTGTGTTAATATAATGTTTTGAATATTGGCACGCTTGCTGCATAATACTAAGCAGTGGCTCATTCACCTTCTTATGTCAGCCCCTTCGGGACGCGCTACATAAACTTCGAATGACGCACAACAAGGTGCCTGCCGTCCAACTTCTGATATTTGCCTTGTGCATATCAAACTCCGGGCGAAACGTCGAGTTAGGCACCGCCTTATTCCATAACAAAGCCGGGTCATTCCCGGCTTTGTTGTATCTGGCGTTCCCCTCAGTTAGCATCGTCCTATCCCTTTTCGTTGAGAGTAACGCCTTGAAGCGCTGGTCTGTTTTCCCCCGGTCTTTACGTCAGTTGGTTACGCTGGCATTTTTGCTGATCCTGCTGCCTCTGTTAGTTCTGGCCTGGCAGGCATGGCAAAGTCTGAATGCCCTAAGCGCCCAGGCGGCGCTAACCAACCGCACCACGCTGATTGATGCCAGGCGGAGTGAGGCGATGACTAACGCGGCACTGGAGATGGAACGCAGCTATCGGCAATACTGCGTGCTGGATGACCCGACACTGGCGAAGGTTTATCAGGGGCAGCGTGAACGTTACAGCGATATGCTGGATGCCCATGCGGGTGTGTTGCCTGACATCAAACTCTATCAGGCGCTTCGCCAGGATCTGAACGATCTCGCGCAGTTGCAGTGTCAAAACAGCGGCCCCGACAGTGTGGCGGCTGAACGTCTTGAGGCTTTTGCCAATGCCAATACCGAGATGGTGCAGGCCACGCGAACCGTGGTCTTCTCGCGTGGCCAGCAGCTGCAACAAGAAATTGCTGAACGTGGTCAGTTCTTTGGTTGGCAGGCGCTGGTACTGTTTCTCGTTAGCCTGGCGATGGTGCTGCTGTTCACGCGGATGATCATCGGTCCGGTAAAATCCATTGAACGAATGATCAACCGTCTGGGGGAAGGCCGCTCGCTGGGCGATACCGTATCGTTTACCGGTCCGCGAGAGCTGCGATCGGTGGGTCAGCGTATTATCTGGCTGAGTGAGCGCCTGTCGTGGCTTGAATCTCAGCGGCATCAATTTTTACGCCATCTTTCACATGAACTCAAAACGCCGCTGGCGAGCATGCGTGAGGGAACCGAACTGCTGGCCGATCAGGTCGTTGGCCCGCTGACGCCGGAACAAAAAGAAGTTGTCGGAATTTTGGATGACAGCAGCCGCAATCTACAAAAACTGATTGAGCAACTGCTTGATTACAACCGCAAGCTGGCCGATGACGCGATTCAACTGGAAAGGGTTGAAATCGCACCGCTCGTGGAGAGAGTGGTTTCTGCACATAGTCTGCCCGCGCGCGCCAAAATGATACATACTGATGTGGCGCTGGCAGAAAGCGCCTGTCTGGCAGAGCCGGTGCTGTTAACGAGCGTGCTGGACAATCTTTATTCCAATGCGGTGCACTATGGTGCTGAATCCGGTACCATTTGCATCCGCAGCAGCTTGCATGGTGCGACGGTGTACATTGACGTAATGAATACCGGCGATCCGATTCCGCCAGCAGAAAAGACCATGATCTTCGAGCCTTTTTTCCAGGGAAGCCATCAGCGAAAAGGGGCGGTAAAAGGAAGCGGATTAGGACTCAGTATCGCCAGAGATTGCATCCGCCGTATGCGGGGGGAGCTGTACCTGGTCGACGATTATGCGCAAGGCGTTTGTTTTCGCATCGAACTGCCGCTATCTGTGATGAAAAACCATTAAAATGAATCTAAGTCTGGT
This sequence comes from Citrobacter sp. wls711, assembly GCF_005281055.1. NCBI lineage: Bacteria > Pseudomonadati > Pseudomonadota > Gammaproteobacteria > Enterobacterales > Enterobacteriaceae > Citrobacter > Citrobacter sp. wls711. The sequence continues at coordinate 27,870 of NZ_SZXC01000072.1, forward strand.
GAGTATGCCACACGTTGTTGTCCGAATGCTTAAACGACATTTTTTCCGCCGCGCATTATTGCTGAGCTTGCCGTGCCTGGCGCTGGTGGGGTGTGTGCCGAACGCGGTGGATCATATTATCGGCGATCCTTCACAGGAGAAAATTCCGCCCCATCAGTTGGCGGATTACCTTTCAACCGAGTGCGCAGATATCTGGTCACTGCAGGGGCAGTCTACGGATAGCAATCCGTTGTACTGGCTGCGCGCCATGGACTGCGCTGACCGCCTGATGCCGGTTCAGGCCCGTAGCGAAGCCAGTACCCAGCTCACTGACACCTGGCAGGGCGCGTTTAAGCGCGGGATCCTGCTCGCCAGTGCCAATATCACACCGCCGGAAAGACGAGATGTGGTGACGCGACTTGATGCGCTCAGTCCGCAAATTCCGGCGCAGGTACGGCCGCTGTATCAGGTCTGGTTTAGCGGCCAAACTCTGCAGTTACAGTTGGCCGAAGAGCGCATGCGCTACAGCAAACTTCAACAGTCGTCAGACAGCGATCTTGATACGCTGCGTCAGCAGCAACAGCATTTGCAGACGCAGCTCGATCTCACTACCCGCAAACTGGAAAATCTGACCGATATTGAGCGTCAGCTTTCCACGCGCAAGCCTGCCGGCAGTTACAATCCTGATGCGCTGCATGGGAATGAAAAACTCTCCACACCTGACGATGCCGGGGGCACCGGGTCCTCGAGCGAGGAGGTAACGCCATGATAAGCCGTAAACCCGCACATTTGCTGCTGGTCGATGACGATCCGGGATTGTTGAAATTACTCGGCATGCGTTTAACCAGTGAAGGCTACAGCGTCGTGACGGCGGAAAGCGGGCAGGAAGGGTTACGGGTGCTTAACCGTGAAAAGGTGGATCTGGTCATCAGCGATCTGCGCATGGATGAAATGGACGGCATGCAGTTGTTTACCGAAATCCAGAAAGTCCAGCCGGGTATGCCGGTTATTATCCTGACCGCGCATGGTTCAATTCCGGATGCGGTAGCTGCAACTCAGCAGGGCGTGTTTAGTTTTCTGACCAAACCGGTCGATAAAGACGCGTTATACAACGCCATTGACGGGGCGCTGGAACAATCTGCCCCGGCGACCGATGACGGCTGGCGCGAATCGGTTGTCACCCGCAGCCCGTTGATGCTGCGTCTGTTAGAGCAGGCGCGTATGGTGGCGCAATCGGACGTCAGCGTGCTGATTAACGGCCAAAGCGGTACCGGCAAAGAAATTTTTGCCCAGGCTATCCATAACGCCAGCCCGCGCGGCAGCAAACCTTTTATTGCGATTAACTGCGGCGCGTTGCCGGAACAATTGCTCGAGTCCGAGCTGTTTGGTCATGCGCGTGGCGCGTTTACCGGGGCGGTGAGCAATCGTGAGGGGCTATTTCAGGCCGCCGAGGGCGGGACGCTGTTTCTGGATGAGATAGGCGATATGCCCGCGCCATTGCAGGTGAAATTGCTGCGTGTGTTGCAGGAGCGTAAAGTTCGCCCCCTTGGCAGCAACCGTGATATCGACATTGACGTGCGGATTGTCTCCGCAACGCACCGCGACTTACCCAAAGCGATGGCGCGGGGCGAATTCCGTGAGGATCTCTACTACCGCCTTAACGTGGTGAGCCTGAAGATCCCGCCGCTGGCTGAACGTACGGAAGACATTCCCTTGCTGGCGAACCATCTGCTGCGTCAGTCCGCCGAACGGCACAAACCGTTTGTGCGCGCATTCTCGACTGATGCCATGAAGCGTTTAATGACCGCCAGCTGGCCGGGCAACGTGCGTCAACTGGTCAACGTGATCGAACAATGCGTGGCGCTCACTTCATCGCCAGTGATCAGTGACGCGCTGGTGGAGCAGGCGCTGGAAGGTGAAAATACCGCCTTGCCAACCTTTGTTGAAGCGCGTAACCAGTTTGAACTGAACTACCTGCGTAAGCTGCTGCAAATAACCAAAGGCAACGTGACCCACGCAGCGCGAATGGCGGGGCGCAACCGCACCGAATTCTATAAATTGCTTTCTCGACACGAGCTGGATGCAAACGACTTTAAAGAGTAGCACCGTAAATACGACTGATTTATGATACGGTGAGCAGCCGGTTACGCGATAAAAACGACAGGAAAACCATGAAAAAGATTGATGCGATTATTAAACCCTTCAAGCTCGACGACGTCCGCGAAGCGCTGGCAGAAGTGGGCATTACCGGTATGACCGTAACGGAAGTGAAAGGCTTTGGCCGTCAGAAGGGCCATACCGAGCTGTACCGTGGTGCGGAGTACATGGTGGATTTTCTGCCGAAGGTAAAAATTGAAATTGTGGTTACCGACGACATCGTGGATACCTGTGTCGATACCATTATTCGCACGGCTCAAACGGGTAAAATTGGCGACGGTAAGATTTTTGTCTTTGACGTGGCACGCGTGGTGCGTATCCGTACTGGCGAAGAAGACGACGCAGCAATTTAAGCCGCGCCGTGCTTGTCGGATGGCGGTGTAAACACCTTATCAGGCCTACAAAATCCCGTAGGCCTGATAAGCGCAGCGCCATCAGGCATGACGTAATTACAGGACTTTATGCGGACCGAAGCATTCGTAATGAATATTCTCGTTCTTCACGCCCAGACCGATCAGCTGCTTCGCGGCAAACTGCATAAAGCCGACCGGACCGCACAGATAAAACTGCATCGCCGGGTCGCTGATTGCACCTTCCAGTTTATTCAGATCCATCAGGCCCACGCTGTCATACGCGCCTTTTTCACGGTCTGCTTCATTCGGTTCACGATACCAGGTGTGGGCACTAAAGCGCGGCAGTGTGTTGCCCAGCTCCTTCACTTCATCAGCAAAGGCATGCACATCGCCGTTTTCTGCCGCGTGGAACCAGTTTACCAGCGCCGTGTGTCCAGCTTTCGCCAGTGTATCCAGCATTGCCAGCATCGGGGTCTGACCAACGCCTGCGGAAATCAGCGACACCGGAGTATCGGTGGCGACATCCATAAAGAAATCGCCTGCCGGTGCGGCTAAATGAACGATGTCACCGACTTTCGCATGATTATGCAGCCAGCTTGAAACCTGACCGCCGTCTTCACGCTTAACTGCAATGCGGTAGCCCTTGCCATCTGGTTTGCGGGTCAGAGAGTACTGACGAATTTCCTGATGCGGGAAACCTTCCGGCTTAAGCCAGACGCCCAGATACTGGCCCGGATGGTATTCAGCCACCGCACCGCCGTCGACGGGTTCAAATTCAAAGCTGGTAATTAATGCGCTACGCGGCGTTTTTGCCACAATGCGGAAGGGACGAGTCCCTTCCCAGCCGCCATTTTTGTTGGCGTTCTCACTGTAAATCTGCGCTTCGCGGTTGATGAAGACGTTAGCCAGCACGCCATACGCTTTACCCCACGCGTCCAGCACTTCTTGCCCTGGGCTGAACATCTCGTCCAGCGTTGCCAGCAGGTGACCGCCCACGATGTTGTACTGCTCAGGCTGAATCTGGAAGCTGGTATGCTTCTGGGCAATTTTTTCGACCGCAGGCAACAGTGCCGCCAGGTTGTCGATATTGCTGGCGTAAGCGGCGATAGCGTTAAACAACGCTTCACGCTGATCGCCATTACGCTGGTTACTCATGTTGAAAATTTCTTTGAGTTCCGGGTTATGCGTAAACATGCGATCGTAGAAATGGGCGGTCAGTTTCGGGCCGGTTTCGACCAGCAGGGGAATAGTGGCTTTCACTGTAGCGATGGTTTGTGCGTCAAGCATACGGTCTTCCTTTATCTGAGGCTTTAATGATGTATGTCAAATACATCTTATAAAAAATACCCCTGCATTGTAAATGGTTCTTTGTAACTTTGCGTTGTAAAGGTTACAACTTGAAAAATCTGCATCACAAACCTGAAAAGAAATCCGTTGAAATTTGCCATGTCATTATTCTCCAAAGCCTTGTGTGCTGTGAAGGTAATCGTTTGCGTAAAATCCTTTGTCAAGACCTGTTATCGAAGATTGATTCGGTTATACTGTTGACCGTCGTCCAACAGGACTGCCTTTTTAGGCCGAAATTCTATTGTTAGCTGAGTCAGGAGATGCGGATGTTAAAGCGTGAAATGAACATTGCCGATTATGATGCCGAACTGTGGCAGGCTATGGAGCAGGAAAAAGTACGTCAGGAAGAGCACATCGAACTGATCGCCTCCGAAAACTACACCAGCCCGCGTGTCATGCAGGCGCAGGGTTCTCAGCTGACCAACAAATACGCTGAAGGTTATCCGGGCAAGCGCTACTACGGCGGTTGCGAGTATGTGGATATCGTTGAACAACTGGCGATTGACCGCGCGAAAGAGCTATTTGGTGCCGACTACGCTAACGTCCAACCGCACTCCGGTTCTCAGGCTAACTTCGCGGTCTATACTGCGCTGCTGCAGCCGGGCGATACCGTTCTGGGTATGAACCTGGCGCAAGGCGGTCACCTGACTCACGGTTCCCCGGTTAACTTCTCCGGCAAGCTGTACAACATCGTTCCTTACGGCATCGATGAATCCGGCAAGATTGACTACGAAGACATGGCTAAGCAGGCTCAGGCCCACAAACCGAAGATGATTATCGGTGGCTTCTCTGCGTACTCCGGTGTGGTTGACTGGGCAAAAATGCGTGAAATCGCTGACAGCATCGGTGCATACCTGTTCGTCGACATGGCGCACGTTGCCGGTCTGATTGCCGCAGGCGTTTACCCGAACCCGGTTCCACACGCTCACGTTGTGACCACCACGACCCACAAAACCCTGGCGGGTCCGCGCGGCGGCCTGATCCTGGCAAAAGACGGCAGCGAAGAGCTGTACAAAAAACTGAACTCCGCAGTGTTCCCAAGCGCACAGGGCGGCCCGCTGATGCACGTGATCGCGGCAAAAGCTGTGGCGCTGAAAGAAGCGATGGAGCCAGAGTTCAAAGTTTACCAGCAGCAGGTTGCGAAAAACGCCAAAGCGATGGTTGAAGTGTTCCTGAACCGCGGCTACAAAGTGGTTTCTGGCGGCACTGAAAACCACCTGTTCCTGCTGGATCTGGTCGACAAAAACTTGACCGGTAAAGAAGCCGATGCGGCGCTGGGCCGTGCGAACATCACGGTTAACAAAAACAGCGTACCGAACGATCCGAAGAGCCCGTTTGTGACTTCCGGCGTGCGTATCGGTTCTCCGGCGGTAACGCGTCGCGGCTTCAAAGAAGCAGAAGTGAAAGAACTGGCTGGCTGGATGTGTGACATTCTGGACAACATCAATGATGAAGCCACTATCGAACGCGTGAAAGCAAAAGTGCTGGATATCTGCGCTCGCTTCCCGGTTTACGCATAAGTCATACGGATTGCCGGATGGCGGTGTAAACACCTTATCCGGCCTACATATGAGTAACTTGTAGGCCGGATAAACGCAGTGCCATCCGGCAGTTATATCGACTTAAGCGTCACCGACTCATCAAGTAAAGCCGCTAACAGCGGCTTTTTCTTTGCCTGAATCCATTTGCGCAGCTGCCGCATTTCTCGTCCCTGGTTGAGCGTTACTGCGCCGACTATCACCTCGTTTTGAAGGTTAAACCAGATAGCCTTGCCGTCATCTGGACTGCCGCGCACGACCCAGCTATCACCGCGCATATCGCCAATAAACTGCAGGTTGTCGCTGAACTGATCGGTCCAGAACCAGGGCGGAGGTAGCGTCGGGAGTGTCAGCCCCAGCATGGCTGCCGCGGCAGTTTGCGCCTGATTATTGGCGTTTTCCCAGCTTTCGCAACGTTGCAGCGTACCGTCTGGCGAACGCTGTACTGCCACATCTCCGGCGGCAAAAATGTTCGGATCGACGGTTCTGCACGACGCATCGATGATAATGCCGTTTGCCACATCAAGACCCGCATCACGGGCAAGCCCGTCGTTGGCGACAATCCCGATACCGTAGATCACGCTATTAACCTGAAGCTGTTCGCCACGTTGCAGCGTGAGGGCGATGCGTTCCCCGCCCGCCACCTGTTCAATCGCATTATTCAGCAGCAAATGTACGCCAGCCTGCTGGTGGCGGGCGGTCAGATAACGTTGTATCGGCGGTGGCGCGTTGCGGCCCATCACCGTGGCAGCCAGTTCAATGACGGTGACCTGACAACCGCGCTGCGTAGCGCTGGCAGCCAGCTCAAGTCCGATGGTTCCGGCTCCAACAATGGCGATCGACTGCCCGGGGCTGAGCGCGTCTCGCAGACGCGCTGCATCTCCGGCGTGGCGCAGCGTGAAGCTGCGGTCACCGAGCATATCCAGTAATGGGAACGGGCGTGCCGCTGCACCTGTGGCAATCAGTAATTGATCCCACGGGTAGGTCTGTCCGTCAGCCAGTACCAGCGTTTGCGTTTCTCGCCCGAGCGTTTGAACGGTGACGCCCAGATGCAGCTGAACATTATTATCCCGCCACCAGTCTGCGTTCAGCACCGGCTGCAGCTGCGGCGCGTCGTCCAACAGCATGGTTTTGGAAAGTGGAGGGCGTTCGTAGGGCAGATGCGGTTCATCGGAAAACAGATGGATCTCGCCGTCAAACCCCTGTTGACGCAGTGCGGCTGCCGCCATTGCCGCGGCCTGTCCGCCGCCGACAATGGCGATGCTATTGTGGTACATAATGCCTCCTCAGAGATCCAGTCCGGCGGCAACGTGACGAATACCACGAATGCCCAGCCCGGCGTCGGCATTGATCATCACGCCGCTTAGCGTGCGGTTATTGCGCCGTGACGCCAGCATCACATACGGGCCGGTAAAATCTTCCGGCTCCGGGAAAAACTGCAGCGGCAAAATGGCGGCAATTTTTTCCGGCGTTAGCGACTGCATAATCGATGTATCGCTCTGACCCAGCGCCTGCGGGCCGCGCAGGTCGGTCGCCATACCGCATGGCCCCACGCCGTTGACGCGAACTTTGGGTGCCAGCTCGTAGGCTAACTGGCGAATCAGACCGGTTGCTGCATGCTTGCTGGCGGTATACAGCGGACCGCCGCCGCTGGGGTACCATGCCGCGTTGGACAGGGTAAAAATGATGCTGCCTTCGCTGGCGATAAGCGCGGGGGCGCAGGCTTTGGCCCCCAACAGATAACCCAGCACGTTGACATTGAATAACTCGTGAAAACCGGTCTCCAGCGCCTCGGCTGAGGTGTTCACCAGCGAGGCGTTATGATCCCATATCCCTGCGTTGCCGATAAAGCAATCGAGCGTACCGTACCGCGTGAGAATGTTATCCACCGCGTGCTGATAGTCGTCGTAGCAGGTGACATTCCCCTCCACCGCCAGCACATGCTCACCAAAACGCTGGCGCAGGTAGGCGACTTTGGCGGCGGAGAGCTCCAGCGTTGCGACCCGCGCACCTTCTTCAATAAAGCGCTCGACCAGCGCCAGGCCAAGACCGGAACCGCCGCCGGTAATAAAGACGACGTTATCGCGTAAATCGCTCATCAGGCCCCCTCAGGCATATCAATAAATACCTCGCCGCCTTCCACGTGCACCGCATAAGTGGTCAGCGGATCGGTGGCGGGCAGGCACAGCGCTTTGCCGGTTTTCAGGCAGAAACTGGCGGCGTGCAGTGGGCACTCCACGGTGGCATCGTCTTCCAGATACCCTTCCGACATCGAGGCATTACCGTGGCTGCAGCGGTCGTTAATGGCATAAAACGCACCGCCAACGTTAAACAACGCGATGACCGGCGAGGTGTCGAGCCGCAGCGCTTCACCCTCCGGCAAATCCCCTACGGGGCAGGCAAATACACGATTCATCAGAACAGTACACTCAGGTTATGGGAGGAGATCACCGCCTGATCCAGCACGATCTCACGCTCCAGTAAACGCCACTCATCGCCCGGCAAGCGGCGTACTTTGTCTACGCGCATGCCAACGTATAAGGTTTCATCCCGCTCTTTTTGCGCGCGAGACAGCAGGTAGTTCAGCCGGACGCGAAACACATCGGGAACGTCGGTTTCACTGACCTGACAGTTAGTGATCAGATGCCGGGTGCGCGACGGCGGCTCTTCCGCCCAGGCCATGCCGGTTTCCAGACGTGCAATGCGGCGCTCGAGCTGATCTTTGTTGTCGTTGAAAATCCAGGTGGTCGGCGGCTGCACCCCTTTGCGGCGGTCGCGAGTCTGGGCATTCACCGTCGTACGCATGGTGTAACGGATCTCGTCGTCAAGCTGCGCCAGCCAGTCGCGAAACTTCCAGTCATCCAGCAAGCTGGCTTCGTGGTAGAGAAACTGGGTAATGCGATGATGCAGTTCCAGAGAAACTAACGCGCTCATTTCATTACCTCCTGCTGGTAAGCGGTGGTTTTTTCCTGCACTTCCTGCCAGCTTTCGCTGCTTAGCAAATCGGCCCAACGCTGGTACATGCCGCGTGCGGCGGTTTCCGAGAAGATGTAGTTGGTGATCCCCGGAATGCCGTCTTCACGACGTTTTTCCTGACCTAAGCCCATTTCCAGACACAGCTGGCTGTTCCGCGCGCGGTGGCCTTTGAGCAGCTTCTGGATCTCGCACCAGTTTTCTGAATCATCTTGTTCAAGAAAACCGGCCGGGCCGAAGGCGCGCGTGGCGCTGTTTTCAAAGGCCGCTTTAACCTCATCGGAAGCGGCTTTGTCCGCGATACAGAACGCCCATACTTCAACCTGGTCCGGCCCGCGAGGGTGCCAGATACGCAGCGTGGCGGTACCGTTGAGCCAGGACAGCGTCGGGAAAATGTTGTTATGACCTGCCAGACGCAGGGCGCGAACCTTGCCCAGTCGCTGCTCGGCTTCGGCGTAGGTGTCGCGATAGTAGCTGGAGACGTCGCCGTCGACCCAGACGTTGGCATCGGGATTTTCAGTAAAGAAAAATCCGCTGCCGTGCCCATCCTGACCGAACTGCAGTGCATCTTTGGCGGTTTCCCACACCGGACGTGCGGTTTGCCCGTCGCCGAGGCGTTTGTCGCTGCCGTCATCTTTGGCGCCGAGCACCTGCACGGCAGAAGCGTGGCTGAACAACGCGTGATACTGGTCGCTGGCGAACTGCTCAGCGGGGAATTTCCAGTTGCAGTCGATCACCCATTTCTGTACGCCGCCAACGATTTCAGTGCCGCCTTCGCGGCGATCCAGCACGCCGTCCAGGTACCAGGCGATGTCGCCGAGATAATCACGCAGCGCAGGCGCGGTGGTGTCCCAGTTGCCGAAGATTAGCCCCTTGTAGCTCTCGACGCCGGGCACTTCGTTCAGCCCCCAATGGGACTTGCACAGACCTTGCGGGTAGGCGCGTGGCTCCAGCGGCACGTCAATCAGCTCGCCGTTAATGCCGTAAGACCAACCGTGGTACGGACAGGTAAAAGCGCGGGTATTGCCGCAGTCAGCGTAGCTGACACGCATGGCGCGGTGTCGGCACTGATTGAGAAAGGCTTTGATGCTGCCGTCTTTTTGTCGCACGACCACCACCGCATCCTCGCCCATCCAGGTATTGAAAAAGTCACCCGGCTTCGGGATCTGACTTTCATGAGCGAGAAACAGCCAGCAGCGTCCGAAGATGCGTTCCAGTTCCAGTTGGTAAATGTCAGGGTCGGTATAAATCCGTGGGGTTACGCGACCATTTTGCGTGTCGATCAGTGAGTAGATGTCTAAATTTGAGGGTGTGGTCATATTTTTTAATCCCGAAAGCTAAGATGTATTGACCTTCTTTTTTTGTACCTCAAGGATGTTGCTGGTTAGTTATCAATCTGTGAAATAGTAAATATCTACCAGCTGAGACGTTTTTTCGATAACAAGGAGCAGGGTATGGAACTGAGGCACTTACGCTATTTCGTCGCGGTGGCGCAGGCGCTGAATTTCACCCGTGCGGCAGAGAAGTTGCATACCTCTCAGCCGTCGTTAAGCAGCCAGATCCGCGATCTGGAAGCCTGCATCGGGGTGACGCTGCTGGTGCGGGATAAACGCAAAGTCGCGCTGACTGCAGCAGGGGAATGCTTTTTGCAGGATGCGCTGGCGATCCTTGAACAGGCAGAAAATGCCAAAATTCGCGCCCGTAAGGCGGTGCAGGAAGACTGTCATTTCTCGATTGGGTTTGTCCCTTCCGCGGAGGTGAATCTGCTGCCGAAGGTGCTGCCGCTGTTTCGTTTAAAACAACCGGACACACATATTGAACTGGTGAGCCTGATAACCACTGAGCAGGAAGAGAAAATTCTGCGCGGCGAGCTGGATGTTGGCTTAATGCGCCATCCGATTTACAGCTCGGAACTCGACTATCTGGAACTGATTCATGAGCCGCTGGTCGTGGTACTGCCGGTTAACCACCCGTTAGCCAGCGAGAAAACGATTTCAGCCCAGCAGCTGAACGGCGTGAACTTTGTCAGTACCGATCCGGCCTATTCCGGCGCGTTGGCGAAGATTGTCAGAGCGTGGTTTCAACAGCAGGAAAGCCAACCCAATATTGTGCAGGTCGCCACCAATATTCTGGTGACTATGAACCTGGTTGGTATGGGGTTGGGGGTGACTTTGATACCCGGTTATATGAATAATTTTAATACCGGCCAGGTGGTTTTTCGCCCTATTGCCGGTGATGTACCGACCATCGCGTTGCTGATGGCATGGAAAAAGGGCGAACTGAAGCCCGCCCTGCGAGATTTTATCGAGCTGGCGCAGCGCCAGCCGATGGTTTGAGATGCTACTTCACAACAACGGTGATGGTCGCGGTACCGCTAAATTTTCCTGGTGCGGGTGTTCCGCCGAGCAGATTAACCGGCCAGGCTTTCAGGTTGACGGCACCCCGACCGGAAGCATCGATACTGATCAACCCATTTGTGAACGGGATATCGATATTACTGCTGCCGCCATCGATACGGGCCATTCTCACACCGATGTCAGGGACGTTATCGCCCTCCCGGCGGCGGGCGACTAACGTGTATTGATTAACCACATCGTCGCCATCAATTCTTATTTCCATGTCATTTTTGATATCTGAGGTATCGCCACAGTCATAGCGGATGTCAAAACTGACCGGCGTATAGCCGTCCGGCATCATGTTTTTGGTGGTGAAGCGTTGGGCATTGATAAAACCGAGATCGACATGAATCTTGTCGCCCTGGTTGATTTTACAGTCCTGAGGCACGGTAATGCTCCCCTGGATATGCAGTTCAGCGATATCCTCCATAATACTCATCGACTGAAAGCTAGACGTCGTACTCCATCCGGCCTGAACCGCTGCGACCACTGTGTCCGGGATCACCAGTTCCCCCAGAAAGGATTTGGTGACGTACAACGTAAAACGGGTATTCGCGCCGATCGTCACGGGGGCGGCGCGAATGTCAGTCGGATCCGCCGTACACACACTGCCTTTGCTGCTGCTGGGGCTGTAAGAGCCACTTTCCTGGATGGGTTTCGTGTTCAGTGGCGTGACGGCTGTTGCGCCGGGAATATCGTCAACTTCGGTTTTTATATCCAGATTATCATTGAGCCGGTAATAGTTGTTGAGTTTACCTTTTTGCGATAGCGCGCTGTTGACCGTGTAGAACAGGCCCACTCTTGTCCCTGCATCACAACTGCAATCTATTTGATAGGCGCTTCCCGTGAGTGGTGTTGGCAATTCCTGCGTCGTATCGGCGACGTTCTCTGCTTGTGTCCAGTCTTTGGTTACATTTGCGCTATAACTGCCTTTTGCGGAGCAAGCTCCGGAGATCGCGTAGGCCGGGGTCGTCAATAGCGCCAGTAGCATGGCAATAATGGTGGTTGGCATCCTGTTTTTCATCGACTGCTTCCTTATTGACATAGTGCACTCCCATTCTGTATGGCGGCGCTGCTATCGGTATTTTCCGGCAGGCTGAAGGTGAATTGGCACTGTTGATCCGGCTGGTTGCCCCAGCGAACGGACCAGTTCTGCGGCTGGCTGTTCACTCCGGTGATGTACAGCACGCCGCCTTCATCGACGATACTTTGCTGCGCCTGACTGCTGGCCACGGCGCCAAAGGGCAGCGCTTTCCCGCGGGCGTCGGTAAGCTTCAGCAGCACGCGGTAGCCGGTTTGGGCGATAAAATGCGCTGTAACGGCGGCACCCCGGTTAGGCACCACGGTGCGTACGGTTTCGGTGACATCGACGTTATCTGGCATTTGCGTGGTGTCGAGAGCGATGGCGTTTTCCTGATACGCTGTCAGGTAAGGGATAACGGCATAGCCAAAATAGTCGGTGGCGATACCGGGATAGTTTTTCACCCGGATCCCGGCCGCGCCGTTGGCGTCAATCAGCGCAAAGGCATTGCCCAGCGGCTGCGACAGCGTCACGCCATGGCGATGGGCGACGACACCGCCGGACAGACCGTAGCTTAGTTGACGGTTATCGCTGCTGTAGTCATAGCCCGCATTCACGGTGCCGTAGGCGGAACGGTAGCTGCCGTACAGGCTGCTGCTGTCTGCATCGTCGCCCTGGCTCTGCCGCTGCTTCAGGTTGTAGCTCAGTCGATTATCTTCCAACAGCGAGCCGTTAATACCCACCTCGTGCTGGGTGGCGCGATTGCGCTGGTCGGTGGTGCGCCAGGTTGCCTGGGCGTGCGACAGCCAGCGATCAAGCGGCACGCTCAGGCTGAGCGACAGCGTGCGATCGTCATCCCGATCCTGCGAATCGGTAAACTGACCGCTGAGGTTATAGCTCACGCCCCACAGATTGCCGTTCAGGCCAATGGACAGATTTTTATCCTGCCGTCCGCGATCCCAGTACTCCTGCTGTGAGCCGGAGGCGTAGAAGCTGATGCCGGCTAATAGCGACTGGTTAATGCTGAACTGGGCTTCGTTGCGCAGGCGGTCGTCGGCGCTGATATCCTTCTGGTTGGCATCGGAGAAGTTGAAAAAGCCGCTGCTGGTGTAGCGGTAGTAGCTTAGCGATACGCTGGTACCGCTTTCTGGTATCTCTTTGATGTACTGAGTACGCCAGCTGTAGCCGTGATAATTTTCATCGTTATTAAGTTCGGTATCCGCGCGGCTGACGTCCATTGATACGGCCCCCAGCATACCCAACGTAGAGCCGAGCCCCAGCGCCAGTGCGCGATAGTCTTGCGAGGCGTTGAGGCCACTGTAGAGCGTTAAAAAATTGTTCAGACCATAACTGGCGGTGCTTTCAAGGAATTCCGGTTCGTTGCTGTCCTGTGCACTGGCGGCGCGAAAGCGCCCGGTGGTGACGCTGTATTTTAGATAGCCTGGTCTTTGCATCTGCGGCAGCGCGGAGAACGGCTGGACGAAGTGTCGCACGCTGCCGTCGGCCTCTTCGATCGTGATGTCTAAATCGCCGCTGAACGAAGAAGGGTAGAGGTCGTTGATTTCAAAAGCGCCGGCTGGAACAGCGCTTTGGTACAACGTGTAGCCGTTTTGTTGTACCGTGACGATGGCGCTGGAGTTGGCGATGCCGCGAATGGTCGGCGCAAAGCCGCGCTGGCTGTTCGGCAACATGGTTTCATCGGAGTACAGCCGCATACCGGTAAACTGATAGCTGGTGAATACCGTGCCTTCTGTTGCGCTTTCGCCGATCACCAACTGCGATTTCAGGCTTTTGATATCCCGCTGCAGCCAGCTATTAATGCTATCCCAATGCGTGTCGTTATCACTGTGCGTCCAGGTTGAGTAGTTGCGCAGTCGCCAGGGGCCGATGTTGGCGCCATTTTGCATATTCAGGTACTGGCGTTGGTTACTGTCGTTGTCGTACTGGTTTTGCGAACCGCTAAAGTTGTAGTTGGTGAACAGAACCGGCATCCCGTCGTCCCAGCGCGCAGGATCAACATAGCCTCGGGCGTCTCGATAAAGGGCAATCTGCGGTACGCTGAGATTTAGCCGACTATGGTTGATATCAAACTGCGAGACACTGCCGGGAATCGCCTGCGCCAGATTGGCAATTATCGTGCCGTTGTCTTGCTCCGCCAGTTGCGGATAATCGTCGATTTTAAAGCCCAGTTCACGCAGTTGCCCGAGGGTAAACTGAGGAATTAGCTGGTGGTCTTTACCCGCGATAAACGGTAACTTACGCTGGGTGGTTTTCTTTTTATTAATATAAATATCAACGATATAATCGCCAGGGAGTTGAGCGTCATTCTGAGAAAATACTGTCAGATCCACTGCCTGTTGACCGCTTTTCTCTGTTTCCAGTAGGGTTGGGTCAAAGTAGAAGTCACCGGCCCAGGCATGAACCGATGTCAGGCATCCGCTGACGATTGCGCAATGCAGCCAGAATGCGAGCGGCTTCATGGTTGATAAATGCGGCGTTCTTAGCACCATATTGCTTGTCATTCCCTGAAAGCTATCATTGTGAAGCGCGGCTTATTGCAGCGTCCGGGTTTCCGTTTTGGTGGTACCGCCGTAGTCGTTGATGGCGGCCCACTGTACGGTTTTCCCTGCGGCAGCGGAGACCGCCAGCCGTTTATGTTCGCCGGGAGCGATATAGTCGATTTTATTGGTGAGATCGGTTTTCCCTAGCGCAAGACCGGCGAATACGACGTGATAAGCGGATGGGTTATATATATTCAACTCATTGTTTTCATATTTATATTCGAGAGATTTATAAGCATCGTACGGCTTGCCGACTAAATTTTCCGGGCGATAAAATAGTTTGATTCGTGTTTTAAAGACCAACGTCAGCGTATTATTCTCATCGTCAGATTGACTTTTGGCGGGAATGGCGCGAACGTTAATAAAGAAAAGCGACTCTTTATTATTGGCAATATTACCAGATGATTTAATTATTCTTAATGATGAGTCACTACCTGCGTCCAGACGAAAAAGTGGTGGTGTAATAATAAACTGACCGCGCGCCGTTCCCTGCACATTATCGACCCATGACTGCAATAAATAGGGCAGGTTCTCGCTGCGATTTGCCACCGGCAATGCTGCCTCTTTTTTCCCGGCATCGTAGATGACGCGGGTTCTCTCCAGCACAATGCCACCGGCGATGCACTGGCTAATCCAACTGCTCAGCAGTAGTGTCAAAATGAGCAAGGTGTTTTTTTTCATCGCAGTTATCCTTAACCTGGCGTTAGAAAGTATCTCTTTCCCTGCCTATGAAAAGAGGGAAAGAGACGGTGAATGAGGATTAGCGATAGTCGATGGTGACATCAACAGTGGCGTTGGCTTCCCCTGGAGTGATCTGCGCTGAGTCGATGGTGGATACGTAGTAGGCTTGCAGCCCCACGGTTGTGGTGCCGTCAGTTTCAGGAGTAAAACTGACTTCGGGGGTGGTGAGCTTATTGAGCGACATCTGCGTGCCGTCGCTGGCTCTGTCAATACGGATACCGACACCCGTCGCGGCGGTATCTATGCTGCTTACGGCGACCAGATCGTCGTGGTCGGCCACGGTGCCGCCAGCGCGGGTTTCCAGCCACAGTTGGAACGAGTTGTCCGTTGTACCGTCAACGTGCAACCATTCTGCGGTTGGGCAGTTCTTTAGTGGAATATCAACCGGAATGGCTGGAGAACGATCGCCGACGGTTTTAAACTGCGCGGCGGCGTAGTGGCCCAGTTCTACGTTGATAGTATCGCCATTGGCGAATTCACAGGTGCCGGTTAAAATCTCACCCGTAAATTCAATAGTACCGTCCGTTGCCCATGCACTTCCTGCTGAAAGCGCCAGCAGACTGACCGCTATCGATTTTGCAATTTTGTTCATCAAAGTACCTCACTCTTCCATGTAAAATATAAATGAATAGATGATTAATGTTTATTTAGATTATACAAAATAATATTAATTTTTGAGGGGATAGTATTACATATGTGCTTTCTGTGTATTTGTTGTGAGCCCTTTTTCGGATTTTATTTATGCCAGAAATTACGCTGGTGTTTACTGTTATTAATATATACCCGTGATCATTGAAGATGCTTGATTTTTCAGCAACAGGAGATCATGCTGTCCACCATGAAAATATTCATCACTGACCAACAAAAAGCTGAACTTGAGCGCCTTCATGATTCCAGTCGTGATAAGCGTGTTTGTGATCGTATTAAAGCCATTCTTCTGGCTTCCGAAGGCTGGAGTTCGGCCATGATCGCTCAGGCTTTGCGCCTGCATCAGACAACCGTTGACCACCATATCAGCGAATTTCTGAACAAAGGGAAGCTGAAACCCGAAAATGGCGGCTCGGACAGCAAACTCAGTGCTGAACAAACGGCCTTTTTAATCAGCCAGCTATCCAATAATTTGTTTCACCATACCCGCGATGTTATTGCGTTTGTCACCCGGACATGGAACATCATTTTCAGCATTACTTAGCAACAATTCGCCGTCTTATCTGCAAAGTGCGCAGCGCTGTTTTGCCAACCGTGTGCGTTTCCCTAACACCCTCGACGAAGTAGTGATGTTGCAATCTCTGCAACAGGATGCTTTTGCTTGTTATTTGCTTGGCTGCTTCTGGTACAGCAAGCGTCGGTATGATGAGGCTATCGCCTGCTGGCAGCAGACGCTGGTACTTTAGCCAGATTTTGCGCCGGCACACCGCCTGCTGGGGATTTACGCCTGGAATAAACAGCATAATGCCCAACTGGCGAGCCAGTATTTACAACAAGCGGTGGCGCTGGAGCCGGAAAATGCGCGTTTCCTGTTTGAACTGGATTACCTGCAAAAACAGCAGGGGGACTCCGGCCTGAGCGCGGGACGTTACTACAACGATCAGCCCGCTGACTATCTGTTCTGGTAAGGAATAGCGATGAGGAAGAGCGGTGAGCATCAGCAGGCAGATGCCCATTTCCAGGGCTACCTTGGACTGGGCAAGCGTTATGCCTGTCAGAATGCCTTGACGCTACTGCTGACGCTGAACCCGGCCCATGATAAAGCGCTGCTGATAAGCCATGCGTTGGTAAGCGGTCTCTTTGACTAACCTGGCTGCCGGGCGGGAAACCGTCCGGCACTCACGAGACGTAGCAATGACGTGAATACGATTACAGAATGCGGCGCTTGAGGCTGAAATTGATGCGCAAGGCGCAAAGGTGGAGCGGCTTATCTTTCGCTCTCATCAGTCGCCGGTACTTCATGAAAACCCGGCGGGCGCAATGTTCCCCATGTTACCGCTGGCTAACCGGGTGGCAGGTAATCGCTTTCTGCTGCGGGGGGAAGAGGTGGTTTTGCCGCAGCATGAGGCGGACGATAAATTCTTCTTACACGGTGACGGCTGGCTGCGGCGCTGGGACGTGGTTAATGCGACTCAAAGCGGCTGTTTGCTGCGCTTACGCGGCTGGCATCCGTGCGGTTACGACTATACGGCGTAGCTGTGCTATCAACTGGAAGCGACCAGCCTGCATGCCTCGTTGACCCTCACCCACAGCGGTGAACGACCGATGTTGTACGGCTGTGGCTTCCATCCGTTTTTTGCCTTTGATGCGCGCAGTACGGCGCAGTTTTCGGCCAGCGGCTACTGGCCGGAGGGGGAGCAACACCTGCCGTTACCCTGGCAGCACGATATCCCACCCGCGGCTGATTTCACTCGCGCACAGTATGGCGAGGACGCCTGGCTGAACGTGGGGTATTCCGGCTGGGGTGGGCAGGCGGTCATTCAACGTGATGTGATGAAGCTCACGATTTTAGCGCAAACTCCGTGGCTTATGCTGTTCAGAATGTCGGGTGAGGAGTTCATTTGCCTCGAACCGCAGACGCATCCGGTGAATGCCCACCACATGCCGGGCCAGCCGGGGTTACGCCTTTTAGCACAGGGCGAACAGTGCCATTTTGCGCTGCAAATTCGCGTAGAATAGGGCAATTATCATGTTATCTGCCTGTTAATACTCACTTGCGCCAGCCGGGGTTTATCGCCAGACTATCGCCTCCAAACGGGAGGGAATCATGGTTTTGCACTCCACGCGCTGGCTGGCGCTCGGTTATTTTACCTACTTTTTTAGCTACGGTATTTTTTTACCTTTCTGGAGCGTCTGGCTCGAAGGGTTGGGGCTGACGCCTGAAACCATCGGCCTGCTGTTGGGTGCGGGGCTGATTGCGCGTTTTCTCGGCAGTTTGTTGATTGCGCCGCGCGTGAGCGATCCCTCTCGTCTGATTTCCGCTTTACGCATTTTAGCGCTGTTGACGCTGGTATTTGCGCTGGCCTTCTGGGCGGGGACGCACGTGGCGTGGCTGATGGTGGTGATGGTCGGGTTTAACCTGTTCTTCTCGCCGCTGGTGCCGCTGACGGATGCGCTGGCGAATACCTGGCAAAAGCAAATCACCATGGACTATGGCCGGGTGCGGTTGTGGGGGTCTGTGGCCTTTGTGATTGGCTCGGCGCTGACCGGTAAGCTGGTGACCCTGTATGACTATCGGGTGATCCTGGTGCTGCTGTCACTGGCGTTGGCGTCAATGCTGCTGGGTATGATGATCCGCCCGAGCGTACAGCCTGCGGGAGAAGTTCGCCAGCAGGAGAGTACCGGATGGCCAGCATGGCGTCAGCTGGTTATGCAGAGCTGGCGCTTTCTTGCCTGCGTGAGCCTGCTGCAAGGGGCGCACGCCGCCTATTATGGTTTCAGCGCTATTTACTGGCAGTCTGCCGGATATTCGGCGTCAGCGGTGGGCTATTTATGGTCACTGGGTGTGGTCGCGGAAGTGATTATCTTCGCACTCAGCCACAAGCTGTTCCGCCGCTTTAGCGCCCGCGATCTGTTGCTGCTCTCCGCCGTGTGTGGCGTGGTGCGCTGGGGTTTGATGGGCTGGAGCACCGAACTGCCGTGGCTTATCGTGGTGCAGATCCTGCATTGCGGTACGTTTACCGTGTGTCACCTGGCGGCCATGCGCTACATTGCCGCACGCCAGAGCAGCGAAGTGATTCGTTTGCAGGCGGTCTATTCCGCCATTGCGATGGGCGGCAGTATTGCCATCATGACTGTGTTCGCTGGTTACCTGTACCAGAATATGGGCAGCGGTGTATTCTGGGTTATGGCGCTGGTGGCGCTGCCCGCCATCGTCTTGCGGCCTAAAGTGACGGCGCAATCACCGGTGTTATGATTCGAGGATTTTGCGGATCTGCTGCTGCTGATGCAGTGTAAGCGACAGATCCGCATGAATCAACGGCGGTGAAAACAGCGGTAGCGGCGTGGTGTACGGGGTAATAATCAGCGCCACGCCACGCGGCGAGCCCTGTTTCTGAAAGTCCTGCATTGGCATATGTTTTACGTTCAGCGGCAGCAGGGTCAGCTCACGCAATTGCTGCTCGATATGCGTCTCCAGTCGTTCATTATTGCCCGTCAGCAGAATGATTTGCTTCTCGTGCAGATCTTTTTCCTGCATCAGCCATGCGCCAAAAATGACGGCGACCAGCCCCGCTTCTTCTTCAGAAAAATGCACCTCGTATTCCGCTTCAAATCCCTTGAGCGCTTCTCGCGTGGTGCGCACCAGCCGGGGATAGAGCCGACTGAACTCCTCCGGCAGGGTGTTATCAATGCCAATCGCGAACACGCTACGGTTCAACGCCTGAGCAAGATGCACGTACAACTGGTCGTTCAATCCTTGTTCGTCGCTGAAGCGGACGTTGCCGCTCTCGCGAAAACGTAGCACCAGTCGGGCAATGGCCAGACGCAGGCGGCGGTCCTGCTGATGGTTATCGCGAATGGGATCGGGGATGCGGATCATCGAGAACAGCAGCGCCATAAACAGCGACTCGCCCGGTGGCGCACTTTGCATCACACGGCGCTGCCAGTGACGACCGATTTCTTCGGCGAGCGCATACTCGGCGCAGGATTGCGCCCAGCGCTGTTGTAGCGGGTTAAACTCCGGGTGGAGTCCGGCGTGATGTTGCAGCAGGCTGTACTGTAAAAACAGGCGCAGAAACTGGACATCCCGGCATTCAAACGGCTTTTGCAGTCGCCGGGAACAGAGGTTGATGAGTGCATGCAGATTGGTGTCGTCATACAGCGTGCGGGCGATGCCGCGTTTTTTGAGCTGCATTTTTAACGCTGGTGTGAACTGCCCGGTGATAAAGCCCGGGCACAGCCGCAGGCCGCGTCGTAGCCAGTGCAGAAAGCACAATCGTTGATTGAGTGCTGATCCTTCGATCTGGTAGCCACCATTCTGCGTGGCAATGATAGTAAGACGATGATAACGCTGGATTTCAATCCCCGCGCCGATGATATCCTCGCGGACCACATCGTCTTCGACGCCATTGAGGGCGCTAAATGTCTGGGTGGTCGCGATTTGCCCCGGCTGGAACAGCGTCAGCAGCACATGGCAGCGGCGCTGGGGAGCAGAAAGTACAGATGGCGGGGCAAGCGTTGTCATCATCTGTAGAGTCTCCCGAAAGTATGTTTGGTAAGAATAGCTAAAGTTTGCTCATAGAAATGAAGAATGGAATCCTTTCCGCCAGGAATGCTGGAGACCGTCACAGAATTTTTAACGTGAGGAATCGTGCATGGAAGTTAAACGCAGCGCGTTATCACCCTTTCTCGTGGTTTTATCTGCTGGTCAACGTAAAAACCCCGCCAGCAGGTGACGGGGGGAGGGAAGCGCAATGTCGGGGGCTAACGTGTGTGTTGCTGGCTCAGCGTTAATCCCACATCGCCGCCAGGATGCACGGCTAACAGCGTTTCCTTAGAGTAGCCACTCTCGCTCATCAGACAGGCGCAGGCGGCATCAAATATCGCCAGGACCAGAATAATGGAGGTGGTCGCCAGCATGTCCAGCGGATCGGCCTCGCGCTGTACGCCGGTGGAAATCACCAGCCGTGAGGCGCTGGCGATGGCGGAGTTTGGGTTTTCCGTCACGCTAATTATCGGCACGTTCCTCGCAGCCAGTCCCGGCAGCAGTCGGGTAAGCTCATCTGAATTCCCTCCGCGCGACAACATAATTACCCGATCGTCTGCGCGTAAAAAACCCAGGTCGCCATGAGCGGCGTCGGTGGCATTGAGGTAAATTGCCGGGCGTTCGACACAGGCCAGCATATGCGCCACTTTACGTGCGGCAATGCCGGACGTACCGACGCCAGTGACGACAATTTTTCCTGTGCAGTCGCGCAGTTCGGTCATTAAAGACTGCCAGGTCTGCTCTGTCAGATGCTGGCCCAATCCCGCCAGAGCCTCACTGTAGAGCTGCCATACGCCGGTTGCCTGGGACCATGAATCACTCATGCGTCCTCCTGCATTAACTGGCGGTATTTCATATGGTCCTGGTACATCTCGTGGAAAACCCGGTATTTGCGATCGTAGTACTGCTTAATACGGTTGGTTTGCGGGGTGACCGTTTTACCAATGCGGCTCATCGCTGACATCGCTTCCGGGAAGGTATCGAACACACCTGCGGCGAGAGTTCCCATCATGGCGCTGCCCAGCAGCATGGCTTCACTTTCTTCCGGTAGCAGCATCGCACAGCCGGTGGCGTTGGCATGTTCCTGCACGAAAATTGGGTTTTTCGTGCCGCCGCCGCTGGCCATAATGGTATCGATGGTATACCCGCTTTGGTTCATCGTTTCGATAATATGCCGCGTCCCCAGCGCAATGGCCTGAATGGTCGCCAGATACTGCAGCGCCATATCTTCCGGCGTCCGGGACAGCTTCAAGCCGGTAATTGCACCGGTGAGCGTAGGGTTGGCGCGCGGGGAACGGTTACCGTGGAAATAGGGCAGAATGTGCATATCGCGGGTCAGAAACGCGATATCTTCCGGTTCGCCGGCCATTTTACGCAGCAGCGCATTCAGCACTTCGTAAATGGTCTGCCCCTGTGATTTTGCCTGCGCCAGCAACGTGTCGTAGCACGGGTGTGACTGAATAACGTGATCGATTAACGCGCCGGTGGCCGACTGTCCGCCTTCGTTGAGCCAGTATTGCGGCAGGACGGCGGAGTAGTAAGGACCCCAGACGCCGCTGATAAAGCGCGGCTCTTTAGAAATTGCCATATGACCGGTGGACGTGCCGCCAATCAGCGCGACGCGGCGGTCAAAATCAGCCACTTCGCCGGTCACACCGCTGGCGCCGAGGGTGCCCAGCGTTCCGGCGTGGGCATCAATAATCGACACGCTGACCGCGGTCCCTGGGATCAGACCCATTTCGCTGGCGGCCCGTGCAGAAAGGCCATGACCGAGCGGTTCCCCCATCGTTTTCACGTCGCGGCCAATTTTAGCGGCATCGTGCTCCAGCAAGTCTTCCAGCCCAATCTGGCGGAAATAGCTGGCATCCCATTTGTCCTCATGACCCATATAGGTCCATTTACACACCGTCGAGCACAGCGAGCGCGTGTCGTCGCCGGTCGCGCGCCAGGTGAGGAAATCCGGCAGGTCAAAGTAGTAGCCCGCATTGGCCCAGGTGTTGGGCATATGCTGTTTCAGCCACAGCAGTTTTGGCGTTTGCATTTCCGGCGAGATAATCCCGCCGACGTAGTCCAGCACTCGATGATGCAGGGCGTTAATGCGCTCGGCTTGAGTAATGGCGCGGTGGTCCATCCACACAATAATGTTTTGCTCGCTGCGCCCGGAAGGGCTGATGGTCAGCGGTTTACCTTCTTTATCGAGCACCACCAGCGAGCAGGTGGCGTCGAAGCCCAGACCTTTCACCTGAATCGGGTTGATATCTGACTGGTTAATCGCATCACGAACCGCGTTACACACTGCCTGCCAGATGTTATCTGAGGATTGCTCAACGAAATCGGCCTGCGGACGGTAAATCTCAATCGCCCGGCTGGCCTGACCGACCATTCTGCCGTTGAGATCAAACACGCCTGCACGGGCGCTACCGGTTCCGACATCTACACCAATAAAGTAACTTGCCATAATTTTTTCTCCTGGAATCAGGCTTTACGATTCTGTAATGCGATAAAGAGGATCAGCACCGCGCCCCACAGCGCCATCGTCAGATAGCTACTGACCCCCAGCAAGTTAAGGCCGCTTTCCAGCATTTGCAGCACAATGAGCGCCAGCACCAGGCCGATAATACGCCCGAAGCCGCCATCCGGGTTGATGCCACCCAGCACCGAGGCGAGGATGGTGACCAGCAGATAGGATTCGCCGTATCCGGCTTTTGCCGAGTTAAATTTCGCCATCATCAGGATGGCGGCTACCCAGCCGAGCAGGGCCGAAATGACGTACACGGAGATCTGTACCCGTACCGTATTCACGCCGCTGTAGCGGGTTGCCTGTTCGTTGGACCCGACGAGATACAGGCTGCGCCCAAGTGTGGTGTGTTCCAGCAATACCCACAGCAGGATGGCCACGAGGAAAAAGAGCAGTAGCGCCACGGGGATACCGGCAATCGTGCCGTTACCCAGGTATTGAATAGCGGTCGGGAAGCCGGAAATGACCGTGCCGTTAGAGAGCAGAATATTCAGCCCGGAGATAAGCGTCATGGTGCCGAGCGTGGCGAGGATCGGCGACACGCCGACCCAGGCGATCAGCGCGCCGTTCAGCGTACCAATGGCTACCGCCACGGCAGCTCCCGCCAGCAGGGCGATGACCAGGAACAGAGGGTTATCCGGATGGGCGACAATGATTGCCGCCATTACCAGTGAGCAGGCGTTAGCCCCGGCAATAATGGACAGGTTAATGCCGCCGGTCAGCATGGTCATGCCCATTCCCAGCGCCAGCATGCCGAGGATCGGTAGCTGTGAGCTGATGGACTGGAAGTTAGCCACGCTGAAAAAACGGCTGCCAAGCAGGGCCGAGAAGACCAGCGCGACGACCACAATAATGATGCATTGCAGACGAATAATGGCATCACCGGGTAAAAATCTGGCGATTGTTTTCATCTCAAAGCT
This sequence comes from Citrobacter sp. wls711, assembly GCF_005281055.1. Taxonomy (NCBI): domain Bacteria; kingdom Pseudomonadati; phylum Pseudomonadota; class Gammaproteobacteria; order Enterobacterales; family Enterobacteriaceae; genus Citrobacter; species Citrobacter sp. wls711. Next base: position 51,568 of record NZ_SZXC01000072.1, read on the forward strand.
CCCTTGCCAGTTTGCGTTTTTCGTTCCAGGCCGTGGCGCTAATGCTGACCAGGATAATGGCGCCGCTGAACACGGTGTGCCAGTAAGAGGAGACGCTCAGCAGCGTCAGGCCGTTTTGTAAGAAGGCCAGCAGGACAACGCCGAGCAGCGTTCCGGTCAGGGTACCGCGTCCACCGCTCATGCTGGTTCCCCCGAGCACGACCGCCGCCAGTACCGTCAACTCAAAACCGAGCAGGGAGTTGGGCGCGACGGATTGGGTAATTTGCGCCTGCACCACGGCGGCAACGCCTGCCAGAATCCCCATGTAGCCGTACACATAGAAATGCAGCTTCAGCAAATTCAGACCCAGGCGCGACGCCGCGTCGCGGTTGCCGCCCATGGCGTAAACCTGGCGGCCGAGGCGGGTATAGTTCATCAGTACGGCAGTCACAATAATCACCGCCGCCAGACACAGCAGGGGCAGGGTCAGTCCGTAGTCGTAGCCGTCCGCTGCGGTGAACGAGAACCAGTTGATGCCGTTCATGAACCAATCCGGGAAGCCATACAGCCAGGTACCTTTAGTGGCGTACACCAGCAGGCCGTAGTAGACGTTCAGCGTGGCGATGGTAATGATGATCGCCGGTACGCGCAGCCAGTAGACCAGAAAGCCGTTAATAAGCCCGAGCAGCAGTCCGACGGCAATGGCAATAACCAGCGCCAGCGCAAAGTTGCCGCCGTGGTCAATCACCCAACTGGCCATCGCGTACTGGGCAATGGCGGTCATCGCCGGGAATGAAATGTCGATCCCGCCGGAAATTAGCACCACAAACAGGCCGCAGGCCAGAATGCCGAGAATGGCGTAGCTGGTGGCGACGTCCGTCAGGTTCCCCAGTGACAGGAACTCATCGGTACTGACGCTTAGTCCTACGGCGAGTGCCACCACCAGCAGACCCAGCCAGAATTCATGTTGCCCGAGCAAACGGGAGAAATGCAGACTATTCATTGATGACCTCGACCACTTCAGCAATCTCCTCTTCACGACACTGATGAGGATTAAATTCCGCCACCAGTTTGCCGCGACGCATCACCAGCACGCGGTGGCTGTTGTAATAGGCTTCCGGGATCTCATCGCAGATCATCAGCACCGCCATTCCCTGCTCGGCCAGATCGCGGGCAATCTGGTAAATGCCCTCTTTGTTGGCAATGTCGACGCCAACGGTGGGGGAATCGAGGATCAGGATGCGCGGATGGGTCGCGACCCATTTGGCAATGGCGATACGCTGGGCGTTGCCGCCGGAGAGCGTTTTGACCGGCAGGTGCGGATCGGACACTTTGATGTTCAGCTCGCGGATCAGATCAGCGACCAGCTTCTGTGCTTTAGCATGGTCGAGCAGGCCGCTGCGGGTATGCAGTTGATCGAAGACCGTGACGATAGTGTTGTCGTAGATCGACTGCTCCATGATCAGTCCCTGCGTCAGGCGATCTTCTGAGACGTAGCCGATCCCGTGCTGAATGGCATCGTGGTTATTACGCAGCCGGACCGGCTGACCGTTAATGCGCATTTCACCGCTCTCTGGGTGGGTCATGCCAAACAGGCTCAGACACAGCTCGGTGCGCCCGGCGCCCAGCAGGCCGACAATCGAGACAATCTCACCACCGTGCAGCGACAAATTAATATTCTGGTATTTTCCGCGACGGCTCAGGTTGCGCAGTTCCAGCAACGGTTCGTGGGAGTCGAATGACTTCTCCGGCAGCGGGCTGTAATGGAAGCGTTGCCCGGTCATCAGGAAGGCCAGTTCGTGGCTGTCCAGTTCGCTGGCAGGATACGTGCCGACCAGTTTCCCGTCGCGCATCACGCTGATCCGGTCAGCCACCTCCATCACTTCATCAAGACGATGGCTGACAAATACCACGCAAATGCCGGCGGCTTTCAGTTCGTTAACCACCCGCAGCAGGCCGTTGACTTCCTGACGGGTTAACGAGGCGGTGGGTTCATCCATGATGACCAGCCGTGCGTCGGCGGCAATCGCCCGGCAAATCGCCACCAGTTGGCGGTCGGCGATGGAGAGTTTCTCGACCTTTTTGTCCGGATCGAGGGTTACGCCAATGCGCTTCATGGCTGCCAGCGCTTGTTGTTTCATGGCGCCGCGACGTACCCAGATATCACCGCCGGGCAGGTAGCGGTTAACCGCAATGTTTTCCGCGACGCTAAAATTGGGGAACAGCGACAAATCCTGATAAATAACCTGGATGCCGTAGTGCGAAGAAAGCTGCGGCGTCAGGTGATGGAACAGCTTGCCATCGAGTAAAATCTGCGCCCCTTTTTCAGGGTGATAGACCCCGGAGATCACTTTAATGATGGTGCTCTTCCCACAGCCGTTTTGACCCGCCAGACAGTGAACTTCGCCTTTTTTCAGCGTCAGATTCACGTTATCCAGCGCCAGCACGCCCGGGAATTGTTTGCTGATATTCTCAAGAGTGATAAATGCGGTGGTGTCTGCCATGGACAATACCCCTGCGAGCGTCCTGACGGACGCTGAGTGTGAGTGTGGTGGATAGCGCCGACCAGGCGGTCGGCGTTAAGGTTCCCTGGTGTTGGCTAAAGCCTTAGAAACCGAGTGATTGCGCGTTGTCTTTGGTGACTTCGAGGATCTTGTTAAAACGGATCACTTTCTTCTCCATGTCGATATCGGCTTTCCCTAAACCATCGATACTCAGATCGGTATTGACCTCTTTGCCTTGCAGCAGTTGGTCAGCAACCGTCACCAGTGCGTAGCCCGCATCTTTCGGGTCCCACAACAGTGCTTTTTTGATATCTCCACGCATCAGGTAAGGTGCGGCCTGGGCTGGCATGGCGATACCGACGACGGCAATTTTATCCTTGGCGCGTTTTTTCTGTACGGCCTGGCCTGCCCCAATTGGACCCAGTGAACCGAAGCCGATAATCCCTTTCATTTGCGGATAGGTTTTCATCAGATCCAGCGTCGTGGAATAGGACTTATCAATACTTTCCGCTACCGGCAGACGCGAGGTCACTTCGAACATCTCCGGGTATTTTTCTTTCTGATACTTAATCGCGTAGTCGGCCCATGCGTTATGCAACGGCACGGTCAGCGAACCGACATAGATGGCATAACCCCCTTTGCCGCCCATACTTTTCGCCAGCTCATCAACGTTGGCCTGCGCATATTTTTCACTGTCGATGGTTTCGATATCCCACTGGCCGATTTGCTCGTCCGGGGATTCGTGCGTCAGGACCACAATGCCTTTCTCGCGCGCTTTTTTCAGTACCGGCTCAAGGACCTTGGCATCGTTTGGCACTACGATTATCGCATTCACGTTTTTGGCGATCAGATCTTCAATCACTTTCACCTGCTGAGCCGGGTCTGGCGTAGACGGACCGGTCTGGTAAGCGTTCACATCCAGTTTTTTTGCTGCTTCGTTAACGCCGGTCTCCATACGGTTAAACCAGGGAATACCAGTGACTTTGGCAACCACAGCAATTTCATATTTTTCCGCCGCAAAGGACGTACCGGACAACATGCATGCAGAAACCAGGGTTGCACTGAGTAATGCGAGTTTGAATTTCATAGTTGTACCTTTAGTAGGGGGCAGGGCATGTCACGGCGTGAGGTTAACAACGAAGGGAAGAGGGAATGAATCATAAATCCTGTTAATGTGATCTATGCCCATTTTTGTAAAATACAGGATCTATTTGAGTTAATTTTTAGTTAAATGTGAGGGCTTTTGCGTGTGTGAAGTCAAATTTATTGTTATCAAACAATTGAAATGAAACTAAACATTAACATGTTGTTATCATTTGCATTAAGGGGATACGGTAAATCCTCTTTTTTTCCGTTGCCGGCGATGAACAAATTTTCGAAATTGAGAACTGAATCGATACCGGAAAAGGGGCCCAATATTTTATCGTTCAATGCTATCCTCAGCGTATTCTCGCCAACGACGTCCTTTTGATGGCGGGCTGGATTTATTGTGGAGAAATTATGCCGCGCGTTAAACGCATCATTGTCACGTTATTTCTGGTCGTCCTGTCTTTTGGCGCGGGCGCGCATCCCCATAGTTTTATTCATCTGAAAACCGAACTGGTGAGTGAAAATAACCAGTTTGTGGCGTTGAAAATGCGCTGGACGATGGATGAAATCACCTCCGCTGACCTGCTGTACGATGCGGGCAATGCCAAACCGGGGGATGAGATCTGGAAAAAACTGGCTGCGGAAGTGATGGCCAATGTCCTCGGACAGCACTATTTCACCGAAGTGTGGCACAACGGGCAAAAGGTAAAATTTAAAAATCGCCCGACGGAATATGGCATGGAGCGCGAGGAACATCAGGCGGTGCTGACGTTAGTACTGCCGTTGGCCCAACCACAGCCGCTTGCCGGACAGACTTATAGTATTTCCACGTTTGATCCCACCTACTACGTGGATATGAGTTACGACCAGGACCGCGATGCCGCGCTGGCGCCGGGCTTCAGCAAGCAATGCCGGATTAGCGTGCATACCCCGACGCCTAATGAACAAACGCTGAGCTTTGCGCAGTCGCTGGATAAAGAAGACGCGCCGCCGGAGGATATGGAGTTGGGTAAACAATTTGCGCAGACGGTAACGCTACAATGTCAGTAGTTTATCAACAACGCGTAGCCAGACGCCGCTGGCTCATGCTATGGCCACTGGCGCTCTTTTTGCTGCTGGCGATCGGTGGCGCGCTGTGGTTATGGCAGGTCTGGCCGCAGGTGATGGTGCAAAGTATTCTCTGGCAACGGGACGTTAACCAGCAGATGAGCGGCTTGCTGAAAGCGGTGGCCGCCAATCCCACCCGTGCGGGCGGATCGCTGCTGCTGTTTAGCTTTATTTATGGGGTATTGCACGCGCTGGGTCCGGGGCACGGAAAAATCGTCATCACTACCTGGCTGGCGACGCATCCCTCGAAGCTGAGGTCGAGCATCGGGCTGACGCTGGCCTCGTCCTTATTACAGGGGCTGGTGGCGATCGGTCTGGTCGTTGTGGTGCTCACGGTACTGCAACTGCCCGCCCGGCAACTGCATATGAGCAGTTTCTGGCTGGAGAAAGCCAGCTATGCGCTGGTCGGCGTGTTGGGGGTTTTACTGTGTTGGCGGGCGTTAAAAAAAATACGCGCGCTGCTGCGTCGCCCGACATTTACCGCTTTCACACCGCATCATGTGCATGATGAACGCTGTGGTTGCGGGCATCAGCATGTGCCCAACCCGGAACAGCTGCAAAGCGGCGATGACTGGCGCGCCCGGCTGATGATTATTCTCTCGATGGGAATGCGCCCTTGTTCCGGCGCCATAATGGTGCTGCTGTTTAGTAAAGTGGTGGGCGTCTTTGGCTGGGGCATGGCGTCGGCGCTGGCGATGGCAGCGGGAACCTCTCTGACCATTACTTCTCTGGCATTACTGGTACACAGTTTTCGGACGATGGCGCTGAAACTCAGCGGCAATAAAGCGCCGGTATTGTGGCGACAGATGGCCTGGATCACGCTGGCACTGGCCGGTGGTGCGATTTTAGTGGTTGCTGCGGTGGTGATGTGGGTGAGTGCGGTGCCGGTGGGAAGGGGATTACGACCGTTTTAGGTTAGTAAGCGGTATGAGTATGAAATGTAGGCCGGATAAGACGCGTCAGCGTCGCATCCGGCACCACAACCGATTAACGCTTCAGCGCGTCGCTCAGTTCATCACGCATGTTCGCCAGCATGGCTTTCACTACGCGCGGGTTACCTGCAACGATGTTGCCGGTTGACATGTAGTTATGACCGCCGGTGAAGTCGCATACCAGTGCGCCTGCTTCACGAGCAATCAGTTCACCTGCGGCAAAATCCCACGGCTTCAGGCCGATTTCGAAGTAACCATCAACGCGTGCGGCGGCAACATAGGCCAGATCCAGCGCAGCAGAACCGGTGCGGCGGAAGTCAGCGCATTCGGTGTACATTTTGCCAAGGATCTTCATATAAGAAGGCGCGTGCTGTTTGGCTTTGAACGGGAACCCGGTGGCGATGATGGTGCCATCCAGATCGCGAGCGGTGCTGCCACGCAGACGGTAGCCGTTCAGCTGTGCGCCCTGACCGCGCGTTGCGGTGAACAGTTCGTTACGCATTGGATCGTAAACAACGGCGACTTCAGTACGGCCTTTAATGCGTACTGCGATGGATACCGCGAAGTGCGGCAGACGTTTTACGAAGTTGGTGGTGCCATCCAGTGGATCGATAACCCATTGAACATCCAGATCTTCACCAATATGTTCACCGCTTTCTTCGGTGATGATGGTGTGCTGAGGGTAAGATTTGCGGATTGTTTCGATAATAATCGCTTCTGCGGCTTTATCGACGTTAGTCACGAAATCATTGCTGCCTTTCTGGCTGGTTTCTACAGAGTCTGGTGTTTCGTAGTGTTTGGCAATTACATTACCCGCCTTGCGCGCTGCGCGCACGGCGATGGTCAGCATCGGATGCATCGGTCTCTCTCACTGGATGTTAAAGAACGGGAAAACGGCGCAGAGTATAGCAGCGAGTTCGGTATATGTCTTCGTTTTATGATAATATGGCCGAATAATCTTTAGCCGAAGAAAGACAATGCTGCAAAATATTCGAATTGTGCTGGTGGAGACCTCTCACACCGGCAATATGGGCTCCGTTGCCCGCGCAATGAAAACCATGGGTTTAACCAATCTGTGGCTGGTGAATCCGCTGGTCAAACCTGACTCCCAGGCCATCGCCCTGGCGGCCGGTGCCAGTGACGTGATCGGTAATGCGCAAATCGTCGATACCCTCGATGAAGCGCTGGCTGGCTGTAGTCTGGTGGTCGGAACCAGCGCGCGCTCCCGTACCTTGCCGTGGCCGATGCTCGACCCGCGCGAATGCGGTTTAAAAAGCGTCGCCGAAGCGGCGAACACCCCGGTTGCGCTGGTGTTTGGTCGTGAACGCGTAGGGCTGACCAACGACGAACTGCAAAAATGCCATTATCACGTCGCGATTGCCGCTAACCCGGAATACAGTTCGCTGAACCTGGCGATGGCGGTTCAGGTCATTTCTTATGAAGTACGCATGGCCTGGCTGGCAACGCAGGAAAGCGGTAAGACGACAGAATACGAAGAAACCGAGTATCCGCTGGTCGATGATTTAGAGCGTTTTTACGGTCATCTGGAACAGACGCTACTGTCGACGGGTTTTATCCGCGAGAACCATCCGGGGCAGGTGATGAACAAACTGCGTCGTCTGTTCACGCGTGCGCGTCCTGAGAGCCAGGAGCTGAATATTCTGCGCGGAATGCTTGCTTCTATAGAGCAGCAGAATAAAGGAAAGTAGGCCGGATAAGCGAAGTGCTATCCGGCAAATGAAAACGGCACTGAAGATTAAATACCTGACTAATTTAGTCAAGTAAATAGTTGACTGATTTAGTCGGGAATGTCAGACTTGCCCCTGCTATGCAATACCCCCATTTTACAATAAAAAACCCCGGGCAGGGGCGAGTTTGAGGCTAAGTAAGACATGAGACTGACATCAAAAGGGCGTTATGCCGTGACCGCAATGTTGGACGTTGCGCTCAACTCCGAAACGGGCCCGGTACCGTTGGCTGATATTTCTGAACGTCAGGGCATTTCCCTGTCGTACCTGGAGCAGCTGTTCTCCCGTTTGCGTAAAAACGGTCTGGTTTCAAGCGTACGTGGACCAGGCGGCGGGTATCTGCTGGGTAAAGATGCAGGCAGCATCGCAGTAGGTGAAGTCATTAGCGCTGTTGACGAGTCGGTAGATGCCACCCGTTGTCAGGGCAAAGGTGGTTGTCAGGGCGGCGATAAGTGCCTGACCCACGCGCTGTGGCGCGATCTGAGCGACCGTCTGACGGGTTTTCTCAACAACATTACGTTGGGTGAACTGGTGAATAACCAGGAAGTCCTGGATGTGTCTGGTCGCCAGCACACGCATGACGCTCCACGCAGCACCCGCACGCAAGACGCGATCGACGTTAAGTTACGCGCATAATAAAAGTATTTTAGAATCAGGCCGGGGTGTTGGACACCCCGTTAACTCGGCCGTACATCCAGCCGGTTGCCTGGTTCCTTGCATTGAAGCGATGTACGGAGTTTATAGAGCAATGAAATTACCGATCTATCTCGACTACTCCGCAACCACGCCGGTGGACCCGCGTGTTGCCGAGAAAATGATGCAGTGTCTGACCCTGGACGGAAACTTTGGTAATCCAGCGTCCCGTTCTCACCGTTTTGGCTGGCATGCTGAAGAGGCGGTAGATATCGCCCGTAATCAGATTGCTGACCTGGTGGGTGCCGATCCGCGTGAAATCGTCTTTACTTCCGGCGCGACCGAATCCGACAACCTGGCGATTAAAGGTGCGGCCAACTTTTATCAGAAAAAAGGCAAGCACATCATCACCAGCAAAACGGAACACAAAGCCGTGCTGGACACCTGTCGTCAGCTGGAGCGCGAAGGGTTTGAAGTCACCTACCTCGCCCCGCAGCGTAACGGCATTATTGACCTGAAAGAACTCGAAGCGGCGATGCGTGATGACACCATCCTCGTTTCTATTATGCACGTGAACAACGAAATTGGCGTGGTGCAGGATATCGCGGCTATCGGCGAAATGTGCCGTGCGCGTGGCATCATCTATCACGTTGATGCGACCCAGAGCGTGGGCAAACTGCCTATCGACCTGAGCCAGCTGAAAGTTGACCTGATGTCCTTCTCCGGTCACAAAATCTACGGTCCGAAAGGTATCGGCGCACTGTACGTTCGTCGTAAACCGCGTATCCGCATCGAAGCACAGATGCACGGCGGTGGTCACGAGCGCGGCATGCGTTCTGGTACGCTGCCTGTCCACCAGATCGTGGGTATGGGTGAAGCTTACCGTATCGCGAAAGAAGAGATGGAAACCGAGATGGCGCGCCTGCGCAGTCTGCGTAACCGTCTGTGGAATGGCGTGAAAGACATGGAAGAGGTCTACCTGAACGGTGATCTCGAGCATGGCGCACCGAACATCCTTAACGTCAGCTTTAACTACGTTGAAGGCGAGTCGCTGATCATGGCGCTGAAAGATCTGGCCGTTTCTTCCGGTTCTGCCTGTACGTCTGCAAGCCTGGAACCTTCCTACGTGCTGCGCGCGTTGGGTATGACTGACGAGCTGGCGCACAGCTCAATCCGTTTCTCTTTAGGTCGTTTCACTACCGAAGAAGAGATTGACTACACCATCGATCTGGTTCGCAAGTCTATCGGCCGTCTGCGTGAACTTTCCCCGCTGTGGGACATGTTCAAACAGGGCGTAGACATCAACAGTATTGAATGGTCACATCATTAATCGGTACCGATAAGGAGAATTCATCATGGCTTACAGCGAAAAAGTAATCGATCATTATGAGAATCCACGTAACGTGGGTTCTTTTGACAACAGCGACGAGAACGTGGGCAGCGGTATGGTGGGTGCACCGGCCTGTGGCGACGTGATGAAGTTGCAGATCAAAGTCAACAATGAAGGTATCATTGAAGACGCGCGTTTTAAGACTTATGGCTGCGGTTCCGCCATTGCCTCCAGCTCCCTGGTTACCGAATGGGTGAAAGGGAAATCGCTGGACGAAGCACAGGCGATTAAAAACACCGATATCGCAGACGAGCTTGAACTGCCACCGGTGAAAATTCACTGTTCTATTCTGGCTGAAGACGCGATTAAAGCCGCGATTGCGGATTACAAAAGCAAACGTGAAGCAAAATAATTAAGAGTTGAGGTTTTATTATGTCGATTACCTTAAGCGACAGTGCAGCAGCGCGAGTAAATACCTTCCTGGCAAACCGTGGTAAAGGGTTTGGCCTGCGCCTGGGTGTGAGAACCTCCGGCTGCTCAGGTATGGCCTATGTACTGGAATTTGTTGACGAGCCGGCGGCTGAAGATACCGTGTTTGAAGACAAAGGCGTTAAAGTCGTGATCGACGGTAAAAGCCTGCAATTTCTGGACGGTACGCAGTTAGACTTCGTCAAAGAAGGTCTGAACGAAGGGTTTAAGTTCACTAACCCTAACGTGAAAGACGAGTGTGGATGCGGCGAAAGCTTCCACGTGTAACGTGCGTCACCCGAAAACCCCACCGTGGCCTTGCTGCTACGTGTGGGGTTTGTTCTAACAGGCTACCCCTGAGAATGTTATGGACTACTTCACCCTCTTTGGCTTACCGGCCCGCTATCAGCTCGATACTCAGGCGCTGAGCCTCCGTTTTCAGGATCTACAACGTCAGTATCATCCTGATAAATTTGCCAGCGGTTCCCAGGCGGAACAACTTGCTGCAGTTTCGCAGTCCGCCACGATCAACCAGGCCTGGCAAACGCTGCGTCATCCCTTGATGCGCGCTGAATACTTACTGTCTTTACGCGGCTTTGATATCAGAAACGAGCAGCACACGGTGCGCGATACCGCGTTCCTGATGGAGCAACTCGAGCTGCGCGAAGAGCTGGACGAGATTGAACAGGCTAAAGACAGTGACCGTCTGGATGCGTTGATGAAACGCATCAACGAGATGTACCAGGTTCGCCATCAGTTGATGGTCGAACAGCTGGACAGCGAAGCGTGGGACGTGGCGGCTGAGACCGTGCGTAAACTGCGTTTTCTCGATAAACTGCGAAGCAGTGCAGAACAACTCGAAGAAAAACTGCTCGATTTTTAATTTCGGAAGCGAAAATGGCCTTATTACAAATTAGTGAGCCTGGTCTGAGTGCCGCACCGCACCAGCGTCGTCTGGCGGTAGGCATTGACTTAGGCACCACCAACTCTCTGGTCGCGACCGTACGCAGCGGCCAGGCCGAAACGCTGGCTGACCACGAAGGTCGCCACCTGTTGCCGTCAGTGGTTCACTATCAGCAGCAGGGCTACGCTGTCGGCTACGATGCCCGTGCCAACGCGGCGCTGGACACTGCAAACACCGTCAGTTCGGTAAAACGTATGATGGGGCGCTCGCTCGCGGATATCCAGGCGCGTTATCCGCATCTGCCGTATACGTTCCAGGCAAGCGAAAACGGCCTGCCGATGATCGAAACCGCAGCGGGTTTGCTCAATCCGGTACGCGTGTCCGCCGATATTCTCAAAGCACTGGCCGCACGGGCGACCGAAGCGCTGTCCGGTGAACTGGACGGTGTGGTGATCACTGTTCCCGCCTATTTTGATGACGCGCAGCGTCAGGGTACCAAAGACGCCGCGCGTCTGGCGGGCCTGCACGTGCTGCGTCTGCTGAACGAACCGACCGCTGCCGCGATTGCCTATGGCCTGGATTCGGGTCAGGAAGGCGTGATTGCGGTCTATGACCTCGGCGGCGGCACGTTTGATATTTCTATTCTGCGCCTGAGCCGTGGTGTGTTTGAAGTGCTGGCGACGGGCGGCGATTCCGCGCTCGGTGGTGATGATTTCGACCATCTGCTGGCTGATTATATTCGCGAGCAGGCGGGCGTGGCCGATCGCAGCGATAACCGCGTACAGCGCGAGCTGCTCGATGCCGCGATTGCCGCCAAAATTGCACTCAGCGATGCTGAATCCGTCACGGTTAACGTGGCCGGCTGGCAGGGTGAAGTTACCCGCGAAACCTTTAACGAACTGATTTCCGCCCTGGTTAAGCGCACGCTGCTGGCCTGCCGTCGTGCACTGAAAGATGCCGGCGTTGAGGCGCAGGACGTTCTGGAAGTCGTGATGGTCGGTGGTTCAACACGCGTACCGCTGGTGCGTGAACGCGTGGGTGAGTTTTTTGGTCGCACGCCGCTGACCTCTATCGACCCGGACAAAGTGGTGGCTATCGGTGCGGCTATCCAGGCGGACATTCTTGTCGGCAACAAGCCTGACAGTGAAATGCTGCTGTTGGACGTCATCCCGCTGTCCCTGGGGCTGGAAACCATGGGCGGTCTGGTGGAGAAAGTGATCCCGCGTAACACCACCATTCCGGTGGCCCGCGCGCAGGACTTCACCACCTTCAAAGATGGCCAAACGGCGATGTCGATTCATGTGATGCAGGGCGAGCGTGAACTGGTGCAGGATTGCCGTTCTCTGGCGCGTTTTGCACTGCGCGGCATTCCGGCGCTACCGGCGGGTGGGGCGCATATTCGCGTGACCTTCCAGGTTGATGCCGATGGACTGCTGAGCGTCACGGCCATGGAGAAATCCACCGGCGTGGAATCCTCTATCCAGGTCAAACCGTCCTACGGTCTGACGGACAACGAAATCGCCTCCATGATTCAGGATTCGATGAGCTTTGCCGAGCAGGATGTAAAAGCCCGCATGCTGGCAGAGCAGAAAGTCGAAGCTGCACGCGTACTGGAGAGTTTATCCGGTGCGTTGAACGCTGATGCCGCGCTGTTAAGCGCCGCAGAACGTCAGGCCATCGACGCCGCCGCCGCGCATTTGAGCGAGGTTGCACAGGGTGACGATGTTGACGCTATCGAACAAGCCATTAAAAACGTAGACAAACAAACCCAGGAATTCGCCGCTCGCCGCATGGACAAGTCCGTCCGTAGCGCGCTGAAAGGCCATTCCGTGGACGAGGTTTAATATGCCAAAGATTGTTATTTTGCCTCATCAGGATCTCTGTCCCGATGGCGCAGTTCTGGAAGCTGAGACCGGTGAGACCATTCTCGACGTTGCCCTGCGTAACGGCATCGAGATTGAACACGCCTGTGAAAAATCCTGTGCCTGCACCACCTGTCACTGCATCGTGCGTGAAGGCTTCGATTCCCTGCCGGAAAGCACGGAAGAAGAAGATGACATGCTGGACAAAGCCTGGGGACTGGAGCCGGAGAGCCGTTTAAGCTGCCAGGCTCGCGTCACCGAAGACGATTTAGTGGTCGAAATCCCACGTTACACAATCAATCATGCGCGTGAGCATTAACAGAGGGTAGTATGGGACTGAAGTGGACCGACAGCCGTGAAATCGGCGAGGCGCTGTACGACGCGTTCCCCGATCTCGATCCCAAGACCGTTCGTTTCACCGATCTGCATCAATGGATCTGTGACCTGGAAGAGTTCGATGATGATCCGCAGGCATCGAACGAAAAAATCCTTGAGGCCATTTTGCTGGTCTGGCTGGACGAAGCTGAATAAGTCAACGGGCTGCCCACGGGTGGCCCGTTTTCCTGTATGCGCGAAAATAAGGATAAATAAAATGACAGAAGCCATGAAAATTACGCTTTCCACGCAGCCTGCTGACGCGCGCTGGGGTGAAAAAGCGACTTACAGCATTAACAGTGACGGCATTACCCTACACCTTAATGGAAAAGACGAACTGGGCCTTATCCAGCGCGCCGCGCGGAAAATCGACGGTCTGGGTATCAAACATATTCAGCTGGAAGGCGAAGGCTGGGACACCGAGCGCAGCTGGGCATTCTGGCAGGGCTACAAAGGACCTAAAGGCAGCCGTAAAGTTGAGTGGGCCCCGCTCGACGACGCGCAGCAGAAGGAACTGGATAGCCGCCTGAAAATCATTGACTGGGTACGTGACACCATCAATGCCCCGGCGGAAGAACTCGGCCCGGAACAGCTGGCGCAGCGCGCGGTTGATCTGCTGTGCAGCGTGGCGTGCGATAACGTCTCTTACCGCATCACCAAAGGCGAAGATCTGCGCGAGCAGAATTACATGGGGCTGCACACGGTAGGTCGTGGATCTGAACGTCCACCGGTACTGCTGGCGCTGGACTATAACCCAACCGGTGATAAAACCGCTCCGGTTTACGCCTGCCTGGTCGGCAAAGGGATCACCTTTGACTCCGGCGGTTACAGCATCAAGCAAAGCGCGTTTATGGACTCAATGAAGTCCGATATGGGCGGCGCGGCCACGGTAACGGGCGCACTGGCGTTTGCCATCACTCGCGGTCTGAACAAACGTGTGAAGTTGTATCTGTGCTGTGCGGATAACCTGATCAGCGGCAATGCCTTCAAGCTCGGCGATATCATTCGCTATCGCAACGGCAAAAATGTTGAAGTGATGAATACCGACGCCGAAGGCCGTTTGGTGCTGGCAGATGGCCTGATTGACGCCAGTGCGCAGAAACCGGAATTGATCATTGATGCCGCGACGTTGACCGGTGCGGCGAAAACAGCTCTGGGTAACGATTACCATGCGCTGTTTAGCTTTGATGACCAGCTGGCAGCCCGTCTGATGGCAAGCGCGGCGCAGGAGAATGAACCGTTCTGGCGCCTGCCGTTGGCGGAATTCCACCGTAACCAGTTGCCGTCCAACTTTGCCGAGCTGAACAACACCGGCAGCGCGGCCTATCCTGCGGGCGCAAGCACCGCGGCGGGCTTCCTGTCGCATTTCGTGGAAAACTATCAGCAAGGCTGGCTGCATATCGACTGCTCTGCAACCTATCGCAAGGCACCGGTTGAGCAGTGGTCCGCGGGCGCGACTGGTCTGGGTGTGCGCACCATCGCGAATCTGCTGACTGCCTGAAAGGTGTTTTTGTAGGCCGGGTAAGCGAAGCGCCACCCGGCATTTTGCCTGATGCGACGCGGTGCGTCTTATCAGGCCTACAACCCATATGTACAAAATTTGTGATCTTATGTCCGAAATAAAAAATGAATTAGAAACGTTGCTGGAAAAAGCAGCGACGGAGCCTGCGCATCGTCCGGCCTTTTTCCGCACGTTGCTGGAATCCACTGTCTGGGTTCCGGGCACGGCCGCAGAAGGCGAGGCGGTAGCTGAAGACAGCGCACTGGATCTGCAGCACTGGGAAAAAGAAGACGGCACCACCGTGATCCCGTTTTTCACCTCCCTTGAAGCCCTGCAGCAGGCCGTTGAAGACGAACAGGCGTTTGTTGTGATGCCAGTACGCACGCTGTTTGAAATGACGCTGGGTGCGACGCTGTTTCTCAACGCCAAACTGCCGACCGGCAAAGAATTTATGCCGCGTGAAATCAGCCTGCTGCTCGGTGAAGAAGGCAATCCGCTGAGCACCCAGGAAGTGCTGGAAGGCGGCGAGTCGCTGATCCTCTCCGAGGTCGCGGAACCTCCGGCGCAGATGATCGACTCGCTAACGACGCTGTTCAAAACCATTAAGCCGGTAAAACGGGCGTTTATCTGCTCGATTAAAGATAGCCCGGATGCCCAGCCTAATCTGCTGATTGGCATTGAAGCCGAGGGCGATATTGAAGAGATTATTCATGCCACGGGCAGCGTAGCGACCGATACGTTACCGGGTGATGAACCGATTGATATCTGCCAGGTGGTGAAAGGTGAGAAAGGGGTCAGCCACTTTATTACCGAACACATCGCGCCGTTCTACGAGCGCCGCTGGGGCGGTTTCCTGCGCGATTTTAAACAGAACCGGATCATCTAAAAGATCTTGCCGAATGGCCACGCATACGTCTTATCCAGCCTACGATTTACACTATTTTGTAGGCCGGATGCGCGACGCGCCATCCGGCATTTCCCGCTTTATAATATCGGTTCTACCGGTAAATCATTGCGTGCACCCCATTCGCTCCATGCCCCGTCATACAGGGCCACGTTAGGGACACCCAGCGTGGTAAGCGCCAGCACCACCACGGCGGCGGTTACGCCGGAGCCGCAGCTGGCGATAATCGGTCTGTCAAAGCTCACGCCGTGGCTAAAGAAGATGGCGTCCAGTTCCTCGGTGGTTTTTAACTCGCCGTCGCGAACCAGTTCAGTCCACGGTACGTTTAGCGCACCGGGAACATGACCGCGCCTCAGGCCAGGACGTGGCTCATCAACTTCCGCATTGAAACGCGCAGCCGGACGCGCATCAACAATCTGTGCGGTTTTTTCATGGCTGGCCAGCAGGACATCGGTCACTCGCACCACGGCTTCCGGCGTAAACGTCGCGTCAAACTCGCCTTCTGACAAATCAACGTTCCCTGCCTGCAGCGGGAATTCATCACGCTGCCAGCTTGCGAAACCGCCCGCCAGAATGGAGACATTTTCCACACCAAACGTGCGCAGCATCCACCAGGCGCGCGGGGCAGAAAACAGATTGCCGTCATCGTAAATGACCAGGTGTTTATCCTGATGTACGCCCAGTTCGCGCATGGCTACGGCGAACGCCTCCGGGCGTGGCATCATATGCGGTAACGCTGAGGTATGGTCGGAGAGCGCTTCGATATCAAAAAAGACCGCGCCAGGGATATGGCCAGCGCGATACTCCTCGCCAACATCACGATCTTCCTGCCCTGGAGGCGCCATCCGGGCATCAAGAATCTGTATTTCCGGATCGTCAATATGTTCGACAAGCCAGTCGGCAGCGACAAAGAAGGCGGTGGTCATAGGCATCTCCATTTTTACCAGGTTTCGGCAAATTGTCGGCTGTTTACCGTCAGGGGACAAGTAAAAGAGACTGATTTGTCAGGGTGGATCGACATTATTCGCGAAAATTCAGATAGCGCAGATTAGTTACAGACTTCCACATCCTGAAATCTCACGCATAATAGGGGTTCTACGTAGCTAACGGGCCGCTCAGGCCAGGGATGAAAAATGAAACATTTACGCGTAGCGGCCTGTATGTTGATGCTTGCGCTGGCGGGGTGCGATAATAATGATAAGCCGTCGACGGACGCGAAAAATGATATGCCTGCCCCACAGACCTCGTCGGTAAAAGATCCGGCGCAATTACACAAGCTGACACAGCAAAGTCAGGGTAAACCGTTGACGCTACTGGACGCCTCCGAAGTCCAGTTAGACGGCGCGGCGACGCTGGTGCTGACGTTCTCCATCCCCCTCGATCCTGAGCAAGATTTTTCTCGCGTACTGCACGTTGTCGATAAAAAAAGCGGCAAAGTGGACGGTGCCTGGGAATTGGCGCCCAACCTGAAAGAGCTACGCTTACGTCATCTGGAGCCCAACCGCGAACTGGTGGTGACTATTGAGCGCGATTTACTGGCGCTGAATAAGGCGACGTTTGGCACTGAATATGAAAAAAACATCACCACGCGCGATGTCCAGCCGAGCGTCGGATTTGCCAGTCGTGGCTCGCTGTTGCCAGGCAAAGTGATCGAAGGCCTGCCGGTGATGGCGCTGAACGTCAACAGCGTGGATGTGAACTTCTTTCGCGTGAAGCCGGAGTCGCTTGGCGCGTTTATCAGCCAGTGGGAATACCGCAACTCATTGTCTAACTGGGAATCCGACAACCTGCTGAAAATGGCAGAGCTGGTTTATACCGGGCGCTTTGACCTTAATCCGGCACGCAATACCCGTGAGAAACTGCTGCTGCCGCTGGGCGAAATCAAGCCGTTGCAGCAGGCGGGGGTGTACGTTGCGGTGATGAACCAGGCCGGGCAATACAATTACAGCAATGCTGCCACGCTATTTACGCTCAGCGATATTGGCGTATCCGCACACCGTTACCACAATCAGCTGGATGTCTTTACCCAGAGCCTGGAAAACGGCGCTGCGCAGCAGGGTATAGATGTTACCTTGCTCAATGAGAAAGGGCAGACGCTGGCGCAGGCGACCAGCGATGCGCAGGGACACGTGAAGCTCGAGACGGATAAAGATGCCGCCATATTGCTGGCGCGTAAAGACGGGCAAACCACGCTGCTGGACCTGAAATTACCGGCGCTGGATCTGGCTGAATTTGATATCGCGGGGGCACCAGGATACAGCAAACAGTTCTTTATGTTCGGCCCGCGCGATCTCTATCGTCCCGGTGAAACGGTGATCCTCAACGGATTACTGCGCGACAGCGACGGCAAAACGTTGCCCGATCAGCCGGTGAAGCTGGAAGTCGTGAAGCCCGACGGGCAGGTATTACGCACGGTGGTCAGCCAGCCCGAAAACGGTCTGTACCGTCTGACCTGGCCGCTGGACAGCAGTGCGCCAACCGGTATGTGGCATATTCGCGCCAACACCGGCGATAACCGCTCACGGATGTGGGATTTCCACGTCGAAGATTTTATGCCCGAGCGGATGGCGCTCAACCTCACCGCCAATAAAATGCCGATTGCACCGGCTGACGATGTGAAGTTTTCGGTGGTGGGTTACTACCTGTACGGTGCGCCTGCGAATGGTAATGCCCTGCAAGGTCAGCTATTTCTGCGACCACAGCGTGAAGCGGTGTCTGCATTGCCGGGATTCCAGTTTGGCAATATTGCTGAAGAGAATCTCTCCCGCAGTCTGGATGAAGTTCAGCTGACGCTGGATGAAAACGGTCGTGGCGAAGTCACAACCAGCAGTCAGTGGCAGGAAGCTCACTCGCCGTTACAGGTCATTTTGCAGGCCAGCCTGCTGGAGTCGGGTGGCCGTCCGGTGACCCGTCGGGTAGAACAGGCTATCTGGCCTGCAGATACCCTGCCGGGTATTCGCCCGCAATTCGCAGCCAAAGCCGTTTATGATTACCGCACCGATACCACGGTGAATCAGCCGATCGTTGATGAAGACAGCAACGCCGCGTTTGATATTGTTTATGCCGATGCAAAAGGCGAGAAAAAAGCGGTTTCCGGCTTGCAGGTGCGGTTGATCCGCGAACGTCGGGATTACTATTGGAACTGGTCTGAAGGAGAGGGCTGGCAGTCGCAGTTCGATCAAAAGGATCTGGTCGAAGGCGAGCAAACGCTGGATCTTACCGCCGATGAAACCGGTAAGGTCAGCTTCCCGGTGGAGTGGGGCGCTTACCGTCTGGAAGTGAAAGCACCCAACGATACGGTGAGCAGCGTGCGCTTCTGGGCCGGATACAGCTGGCAGGATAACAGCGACGGCAGCGGGGCGGTGCGCCCGGATCGTGTCACTCTGAAGCTGGATAAACCCAATTATCGTCCTGGCGACACCATGAAGTTGCACATTGCCGCGCCTGCTGCCGGTAAAGGCTATGCAATGGTGGAATCCAGCGAAGGCCCGCTGTGGTGGCAAGAGATCGATGTCCCTGCAAATGGTCTGGATCTCTCTATTCCGGTCGACAAAACCTGGAACCGCCATGACCTCTATCTTAGCGCGTTGGTGATCCGCCCTGGCGACAAATCCCGCTCGGCTACGCCAAAACGGGCGGTCGGATTACTGCATTTGCCGCTGGGCGATGAAAATCGTCGCCTGCATTTGACGCTGGAAAATCCGGCTAAAATGCGCCCGAATCAACCGTTGACCGTTAACGTTAAGGCCAGCGTCAAAAATGGTGACGTGCCTAAACAGGTTAACGTCCTGGTCTCCGCTGTAGACAGCGGGGTGTTGAATATCACCGATTACGCTACCCCGGATCCGTGGCAGGCATTTTTCGGCCAGAAACGCTATGGCGCGGATATTTATGATATTTACGGCCAGGTAATCGAAGGGCAAGGGCGTTTGGCGGCACTGCGTTTCGGTGGCGATGGTGATGAGCTAAAACGCGGCGGCAAACCGCCGGTTAATCACGTCAATATCGTGGCGCAACAAGCGCTGCCGGTCACGCTCAACGAGAAAGGTGAGGGCACGGTGACGTTGCCGATTGGCGATTTTAACGGTGAACTTCGGGTGATGGCGCAGGCCTGGACCGCAGATGACTTTGGCAGTAGCGAGAGTAAAGTGATCGTCGCTGCGCCGGTGATCGCGGAACTGAATATGCCACGCTTTATGGCCGGCGGTGATACCTCGCGCCTGACGCTGGACGTCACCAATCTGACAGATAGGCCGCAGACGCTGAATATTCAGCTTACCGCCAGCGGCTTAGTGTCACTGATGGGCCAAAACCCTGCCCCGGTGGACTTGGCACCTGGCGTGCGTACCACGTTGTTTATTCCGGTACGGGCACTGGAGGGATTCGGCGATGGTGAGATTCAGGCCGTTATTAGTGGTTTGACGCTGCCAGGTGAAACGCTCCCCGTTCAACATAAACAGTGGAAGATTGGCGTGCGTCCGGCGTTCCCGGCGCAAACTCTCAATAGCGGCGTGGCGCTGCAAGCCGGTGAAACCTGGCAGTTACCGGACGGGGAATTGACCAACTTCTCCCCGGCAACGGTGCAGGGGCAACTGCTGTTCAGCGGCAAGCCGCCGCTGAATCTGGCGCGCTATGTTCGCGAATTGAAAGCCTATCCTTACGGCTGCCTGGAGCAGACGGCCAGCGGATTATTCCCGTCGTTGTATACCAACGCTGCACAGTTGAAGGCGTTGGGTATAGCGGGTGATAGCGATGAAAAACGCCGCGCGGCGGTTGAAATGGGTATTTCCCGGTTACTGCAAATGCAGCGTGACGACGGGGGATTTGCGCTGTGGGATAAGAACGGGCCGGAAGAGTACTGGCTGAGTGCCTATGTCATGGACTTCCTCGTCCGGGCAAATGAACAGGGCTACAGCGTCCCGAGCGAGGTGATCAACCGGGGCAATGCGCGTCTGCTGCGTTATTTACAGGATCCGGGCATGATGTCGATTCGCTACACCGACGACACCGCAGCCAGCCGGTTTGCCGTACAGGCCTATGCCGCGCTGGTACTGGCCCGTCAGCAGAAAGCGCCGCTGGGCGCTCTGCGTGAGATCTGGGAGCGTCGAACTCAGGCCGCCTCTGGCCTGCCGCTGCTGCAATTGGGCATTGCGCTGAAAAACATGGGCGATGCGAATCGCAGTGAACAGGCGCTGACGTTGGCACTCAATACGCCGCGCCGAGATACGCAGCAGTGGATGGCGGATTACGGCAGTCAGCTACGCGACAACGCGCTGATGCTGGCCTTGCTGGAAGAGAATAAACTGAAACCCGACGTGCAAAATACTTTGCTGAATACGCTGTCGGAGCAAGCTTTCGGTCAGCGCTGGCTCTCCACGCAGGAGAATAATGCGCTGTTCCTTGCTGCCCGTACGCTGCAGGATCTGCCGGGCACGTGGCAGGCGCAGACCTCGCTCTCTGAACAACCGCTGGCGGGTGATAAATCGCAAACCCGAAATCTGGATGCGGAACAGTTAGCGACGCTGGCGGTGACCAACACGGGTAATCTGCCGCTGTGGCTGCGTCTGGACGTCAACGGCTATCCGCAAAGCTCACCACAGCCTGCCAGCAATGTACTGCTCATTGAACGTCAGGTGCTGGGCACCGATGGGCAGAGTAAATCGCTCTCGTCTCTGCGTAGCGGCGAGCTGGTGCTGGTCTGGTTGACGGTTAGAGCCAGCCAGAATGTTCCGGATGCGCTGGTGGTCGATCTTCTGCCTGCTGGTCTGGAACTGGAAAACCAGAATCTGGCCAACGGTAGCGCCAGCCTGCAGGATAGCGGCAGCGAAGTGGCGAATTTGCTTAATCAAATGCAGCAAGCGGATATCCAGCACGTTGAATTCCGCGACGATCGCTTTGTCGCGGCGGTGGCAGTCAACGAAGGGCAACCGGTCACGCTGGTGTATCTGGCGCGCGCGGTCACCCCGGGGACGTATCAGGTACCTGTACCCCAGGTGGAATCGATGTATGTTCCGCAGTGGCGTGCCACCGGCACGGCTGAGGGCCCGCTGATTGTCAGACCGTAAATGATGCATCGGTGGGTTAAACGCAGCGGCTGGCTGGTAGCCGCTGCGTTGCTGACAGGGGCAGCAGTGTGGACGGCAGATAAAATCTGGCCATTGCCGCTGCATGAGGTTAATCCTGCGCGAGTGGTGGTGGCTCAGGACGGGACGCCGCTGTGGCGCTTTGCCGACGCGGACGGTATCTGGCGTTATCCGGTCACGCTTGAAGAGGTCTCGCCCCGTTATCTCGAGGCGCTCATTAACTACGAAGATCGCTGGTTCTGGAAACATCCCGGCGTCAATCCGTTTTCTGTGCTTCGCGCCGCCTGGCAGGATCTCACCTCCGGGCGCGTGGTCTCCGGAGGCAGTACGCTCACCATGCAGGTGGCGAGGCTGCTCGACCCACATCCGCGCACTTTTGGCGGTAAGTTTCGCCAACTCTGGCGTGCATTCCAACTGGAATGGCATCTCTCCAAGCGCGATATCCTGACGCTGTATCTTAACCGCGCGCCGTTTGGCGGGACGCTGCAAGGCGTTGGTGCCGCAAGCTGGGCGTATCTGGGGAAATCACCGGCACAACTCAGCTACTCCGATGCCGCGTTGCTGGCTGTACTGCCGCAGGCGCCTAGCCGTCTGCGTCCGGACCGTTGGCCGGATCGGGCGCAAGTCGCGCGCAATAAAGTGCTCGATCGCATGGCGACGCAGGGCGTCTGGTCGGCAAAACAGGCGCAGGAATCACGCGAAGAACCGGTCTGGCTGGCACCGAGGCAGATGCCGCAATTGGCGCCGTTATTCTCACGCATGATGCTGAACAAAAGCAGCAGCAACAAAATTGTCACCACGCTGGACGCCGGGCTGCAACGTCAACTGGAGGAGCTGGCGCAAAACTGGAAGGGGCGGCTTCCGGCGCGCAGTTCGCTGGCGATGATTGTGGTCGACCATACCGATATGCGCGTACGTGGCTGGGTGGGCTCGGTGGATATGAATGATGACACCCGCTTTGGGCATGTGGATATGGTGAGCGCGATCCGCTCGCCGGGATCGGTGCTGAAACCCTTTGTCTATGGACTCGCGTTGGAGGACGGACTGGTTCACCCGGCCTCATTATTGCAGGACGTACCGCGGCGTACCGGGGATTATCGTCCGGGGAATTTTGACAGCGGTTTTCATGGCCCGGTAAGCATGAGCGAGGCGCTGGTGCGCTCGCTGAATCTGCCGGCAGTCCAGGTACTGGAAGCCTACGGCCCGAAACGTTTTGCCGCCAGGCTGCGTAACGTGGGGTTACCGTTGTATTTACCGGCAGGGGCTGCGCCAAATCTGTCACTGATCCTCGGGGGCGCGGGAGCCAGGCTTGAGGATATGGTCGCGGCGTACAGCGCCTTTGCCCGTCAGGGAAAAGCAGGAAAGCTCCGTCTGCAGCCGGAAGAGCCGCTGCTGGAACGCTCGCTGATGTCCGCTGGTGCGGCGTGGATTATCCGGCGGATTATGGCGGACGACGCGCAGCCCCTGCCGGATAACGCCCTGAGTCGTGTGGTACCGCTGGCGTGGAAAACGGGCACCAGCTACGGCTATCGCGATGCGTGGGCGATTGGCGTTAACTCACGTTACGTGATTGGCATCTGGACCGGCAGACCCGACGGCACGCCGGTGGTGGGGCAATTTGGTTTTGCCAGCGCCGTGCCTTTGCTGAATCAGGTTAACAACCTGCTGCTGGCGCGTGGGACAAACCAGCCTGAAGACCCGCGACCAGAGTCGGTCAGCCGGGGCGTGGTGTGCTGGCCGGGTGGGCAATTTTTGCCCAACGGGGACGGTAACTGTCGTCGCCGTTTAGCCACCTGGCTATTGGACGGTAGCCAGCCGCCTACGCTGTTATTACCCGAGCAGGAAGGGGTTAACGGTATTCGTTTTCCCGTCTGGTTAGATGCGTCAGAAAAACGCGTGGCGCCAGACTGCCCGCAGGCGCGAGAACAGACGTTAATTGTCTGGCCGTTGCCGCTGGAGCCCTGGCTGCCGCCATCCGAGCGGCGAGCCGCACGGCTACCGCCAGTTTCCGCAACCTGCCCGCCGTTGGGGCAGGACGCTTCCTTACCGCTGCAGTTGACAGGCGTTCGCGATGGCGCGATTGTGAAACGCTTACCCGGTTCACCAGCGGTCTCCGTGCCGCTACAAACCAGCGGTGGGACAGGCGAACGCTGGTGGTTTCTTAACGGTGAGCGGCTGGAGGAACGTGGGCGGAGTCTGACCCTGCGCTTAACGGTCGCAGGAGAGTACCAGCTGTTGGTTATGGATGACGGCGGGCAGGTTGCCACGGTGAGATTTGCTTTGCAGTAGACCAGCTTGATGTTATTTGTTGCTGAAATTCATCTTATTTTAAAGAAATGTTACCTTCATCAATAGTCAATTGCCGGGATGCTCTTTATAATCCGCGCCAGGTAAACCACAACAAAACATTTTTTTCAGAGGTAATCATGGCTATTGAACGTACTTTTTCCATCATCAAACCAAATGCGGTGGCAAAAAACGTTATTGGAAGCATCTTCGCACGCTTTGAATCAGCAGGGTTCAAAATTGTGGGGACTAAAATGCTGCACCTGACCGTTGAACAGGCGCGTGGCTTCTATGCCGAGCACGACGGCAAACCGTTCTTTGATGGCCTGGTTGAATTCATGACCTCTGGTCCGATCGTTGTTTCCGTACTGGAAAGCGAAAACGCCGTTCAGCGTCACCGCGATCTGCTGGGTGCAACCAACCCGGCGAATGCGCTGGCAGGTACGCTGCGTGCAGATTACGCTGACAGCTTCACCGAGAACGGCACCCACGGTTCCGACTCCGTCGAATCTGCGGCGCGTGAAATCGCCTATTTCTTTGGTGAAGGCGAGGTTTGCCCGCGTACTCGCTGATCTCCTGCGTCTTTCACGTCGCCGATGCGTTGGCTGCGTTCGTTTACCCCGGTCACATAGTTTTCTATGCTCCCGGGGATGCTCGAACTTACCGTCTTCCTGCGACGCGAAATCCTTTGGAGATGAATTAGCATTTACATATTATTTTCGCTAATGCTTCGTGCAAACGTGGCATCCCTGCGCCAGACTTTGTACAATGCAACGCCCCGGAAGAGCAGACCGCTTGCCGGGGCGTTTCTTTTTATCAACCCTCCACGGGCCATAACGTGTAACAACGAGGCCGGAAAAAATTATGTCTGAATTAGTTAACACCTCTGAAGTCGTCATTGCTGCGGTTCCAAATAAAAATGGAAAAATTAACCTGCTGGATCTGAACCGTCAGCAGATGCGCGAATTCTTCAAAGAGATGGGCGAAAAGCCGTTTCGTGCCGATCAGGTCATGAAATGGATGTACCACTATTGCAGCGACAACTTTGATGACATGACTGACATCAACAAAGTGCTGCGCAATAAACTGAAAGACGTCGCTGAAATTCGCGCCCCGGAAGTGGTGGAAGAGCAGCGTTCGTCTGACGGCACCATCAAATGGGCCATTGCCGTTGGCGACCAGCGCGTAGAAACCGTGTATATCCCGGAAGACGATCGCGCCACCCTGTGCGTTTCTTCACAGGTCGGCTGTGCATTAGAGTGTAAATTCTGTTCTACGGCGCAGCAGGGCTTTAACCGTAACCTGCGGGTGTCGGAAATTATCGGCCAGGTCTGGCGTGCAGCGAAAATCGTCGGTGCCGTCAAAGCGACCGGCGTGCGTCCTATCACCAACGTGGTGATGATGGGCATGGGCGAACCGTTGTTGAACCTGACCAACGTGGTTCCGGCGATGGAAATCATGCTGGATGACTTCGGTTTCGGGCTGTCAAAACGCCGCGTTACGCTGTCTACCTCCGGCGTGGTACCTGCATTGGATAAGCTGGGCGACATGATCGATGTGGCGCTGGCAATTTCCCTGCATGCGCCGAACGATGAAATTCGTGACGAAATCGTGCCGATCAACAAAAAGTACAATATTGCAACGTTCCTTGAGTCGGTGCGTGGCTACATTTCGAAGTCGAACGCCAACCAGGGCCGCGTCACCATTGAATATGTGATGTTAGATCACATTAACGACGGTACCGAGCATGCGCATCAGCTGGCGGAGCTGCTGAAAGATACGCCGTGTAAGATTAACCTGATTCCATGGAACCCATTCCCGGGCGCGCCGTACGGACGGAGTTCTAACAGCCGTATCGATCGTTTCTCCAAAGTGTTGATGGGCTATGGTTTCACGACCATCGTGCGTAAAACACGCGGCGACGATATTGATGCAGCCTGCGGTCAGCTGGCGGGTGACGTCATTGACCGTACCAAGCGTACTCTGCGCAAGCGCATGCAGGGTGATGCTATCGACATCAAGACCGTTTGATGTTGGTGCACTACGGTATAATTAATGTACCGTAGTGCAATGTAAGTGACATACGGTCATTTGTTATACTCGTCAGGTCAATATTAACGGTGCGTTTTCGTCGACTTTAAGGCAGTATGTAGCGGCCCAACAAGAGTTTAGCCCTCAGGTTTACGCTGTTTTGTCATTGATAGTCTGACCGTTTTATACTGTCTGACCAAGGTTAACTGACCAGATGTTTCGCGGTGTGGGTGAGCATTGTGGCTCACCGGCGCCAGAGCCCATATTTACGCAGCTGTAGCGAATGAATACTGAAGCCACGCACGACCAAAATGAAGCACTCTCCACCGGCGTTCGCCTGCGCAATGCCCGTGAACAACTCGGATTCAGCCAACAGGCCGTCGCGGAACGACTGTGCCTGAAGGTCTCCACGGTACGCAATATTGAAGAAGATAAGGCGCCAGCCGATCTCGCTTCAACGTTTCTGCGCGGGTATATCCGTTCCTATGCGCGTTTGGTGCATATTCCTGAAGAAGAACTGTTGCCAGGGCTGGAAAAACAGGCTCCGATTCGCCCAGCCAAAGTGGCGCCGATGCAGAGTTTCTCGCTCGGTAAGCGCCGCAAAAAGCGTGATGGCTGGTTAATGACCTTTACCTGGCTGGTACTGTTTGTCGTGGTTGGACTTACTGGCGCCTGGTGGTGGCAGAATCATAAAGCGCAGCAGGAAGAGATCACCACGATGGCCGATCAATCCTCCGCTGAGCTGAATGCGGGTAAAGACAGTGCCCAGAGCGTGCCGTTAGATACCAGCGCTGCGGCAAGTCAGGATATGACTCCCCCCGCGCCGGATGATGGCGCGGCGGCAGACGCTGCCACAGTGCCAGCAGTTGCTGCAGATGCGCAACAGAATGCGGTAGTGGCACCGTCTCAGGCCAACGTAGATACAGCGACAACGGCGCCAACCTCACCGGCTACGGCGGCACCTTTGCCGACCGATCAAGCAGGTGTGACAACACCTGCCGCCGATCCTAACGCGCTGGTGATGAATTTTACCGCCGACTGCTGGCTGGAAGTCAGTGATGCGACCGGTAAAAAACTGTTTAGCGGTATGCAGCGTAAAGATGGCACGTTAAATCTTATCGGCCAGGCACCGTACAAACTGAAAATTGGTGCACCGGCAGCAGTGCAGATTCAGTACCAGGGTAAACCTGTCGATCTGAGTCGTTTTATCAGAACTAACCAGGTTGCGCGTCTGACCGTAAATGCCGAACAACCAGCGGCTCAGTAACAGACGGCAATGCGGGAGATTTTTTAATGCATAATCAGGCTCCAATTCAACGTAGAAAATCGACACGCATTTACGTTGGGAATGTGCCGATTGGTGATGGCGCGCCCATCGCCGTACAGTCTATGACCAATACGCGGACCACGGATGTGGCGGCGACGGTCAATCAAATCAAAGCGCTGGAACGCGTTGGGGCTGACATTGTCCGAGTCTCTGTACCGACAATGGATGCTGCAGAAGCGTTCAAGCTTATCAAACAGCAAGTCACAGTCCCGCTGGTTGCCGATATTCACTTTGACTACCGTATCGCGCTGAAAGTAGCGGAATACGGCGTCGACTGTCTGCGTATCAACCCAGGCAATATCGGTAATGAAGAGCGTATTCGCATGGTGGTGGACTGCGCTCGCGATAACAACATTCCTATCCGCATCGGCGTTAACGCCGGATCGCTGGAAAAAGATCTGCAGGAAAAATACGGCGAACCCACGCCGCAGGCGCTGCTGGAATCAGCTATGCGTCATGTGGATCATCTCGATCGTCTGAACTTCGACCAGTTCAAAGTGAGCGTTAAAGCCTCTGATGTGTTCCTTGCCGTTGAATCTTATCGTCTGTTAGCCAAACAGATCGATCAGCCGCTGCATCTGGGGATCACCGAAGCCGGTGGCGCACGCAGCGGATCGGTGAAGTCCGCGATTGGCCTGGGTTTGCTGTTGTCAGAAGGGATCGGCGATACGCTGCGCGTTTCTCTGGCGGCCGATCCGGTAGAAGAGATCAAAGTAGGCTTCGATATTCTGAAATCGCTGCGCATTCGCGCGCGCGGGATCAACTTTATCGCCTGCCCAACCTGTTCTCGTCAGGAGTTTGACGTCATCGGTACGGTTAACGCGCTGGAGCAACGTCTGGAAGACATCATCACACCAATGGACGTTTCGATCATCGGCTGTGTGGTAAACGGTCCTGGTGAAGCGTTGGTTTCCACGCTCGGCGTGACGGGTGGCAACAAGAAAAGCGGCCTGTATGAAGACGGTGTACGTAAGGATCGTATCGATAACGACGATATGATTACCCAGCTAGAAGCCCGTATTCGTGCCAAAGCCAGCATCCTGGACGAAGCGCGTCGAATTGACGTGCAGCAGGTTGAAAAATAACAACGTGATGGGAAGCGGCGTGCTTCCCGTGTATGATTGAACCCGCATGGCGCCCGCATTGTTCGGGTTAGCGCTGAGGGTTCATTTTTATATCCATAAAGAGAATAAACGTGGCAAAAAACATTCAAGCCATTCGCGGCATGAACGATTATCTGCCTGGCGAAACCGCCATCTGGCAGCGCATTGAAGGCACTCTTAAAAACGTGCTCGGCAGCTACGGTTACAGTGAAATCCGCTTGCCGATTGTAGAGCAGACCCCGTTATTCAAACGCGCGATCGGAGAAGTGACCGACGTGGTTGAAAAAGAGATGTACACCTTTGAGGACCGTAATGGCGATAGCCTGACTCTGCGTCCTGAAGGAACGGCTGGCTGCGTACGTGCCGGCATCGAACATGGTCTCCTGTACAATCAGGAACAGCGTCTGTGGTATATCGGACCGATGTTCCGCCACGAGCGCCCGCAAAAAGGTCGCTATCGCCAATTCCATCAGCTGGGTGTCGAAGTGTTTGGCCTGCAAGGCCCGGACATTGATGCTGAGCTGATTATGCTGACCGCTCGCTGGTGGCGTGCACTGGGTATTTCTCAGCATGTTAGCCTTGAACTGAACTCCATCGGTTCTCTGGAAGCCCGTGCTAACTACCGAGATGCATTGGTGGCGTACCTGGAACAGCATAAAGACAAACTGGACGAAGACTGCAAGCGTCGCATGTATACCAACCCGCTGCGTGTACTCGATTCCAAAAATCCGGAAGTGCAGGCGCTGCTCAACGACGCTCCGGCGCTGGGCGACTACCTGGATGAGGATTCACGCGCGCATTTCGCCGGTCTGTGTACGCTGCTGGAGTCAGCAGGTATTGCTTACACCGTTAACCAACGACTGGTTCGTGGTCTCGACTACTACAACCGTACCGTATTTGAGTGGGTCACCAGCAGCCTGGGCTCGCAGGGTACCGTGTGTGCGGGCGGTCGTTATGACGGTCTGGTCGAGCAACTTGGCGGTCGTGCTACGCCAGCGGTTGGCTTCGCGATGGGCCTGGAACGACTTGTTTTGTTAGTTCAGGCAGTTAATCCGGAATTTATTGCTTCTCCTGTTGTCGATATATACCTGATCGCTTCAGGTACAGATACGCAGTCGGCGGCAATGGCGCTGGCTGAACGTCTGCGCGATGAAGTTCCGGGCGTAAAACTGATGACAAACCACGGTGGCGGCAACTTTAAGAAACAGTTTGCTCGCGCCGATAAGTGGGGCGCTCGCGTTGCACTGGTACTGGGTGAGTCCGAAGTGGCTGACGGTACTGTTGTAGTGAAGGATTTGCGCACTGGTGAGCAAACGGCAGTAGCGCAGGATAGCGTTGCCGCGCATTTGCGCACTTTGACTTGCTAAGGAGAAGGACAGCGTGGAAATTTACGAGAACGAAAACGACCAGGTTGATGCGGTAAAACGCTTCTTTGCCGAAAATGGCAAAGCGCTGGTGGTTGGGGTTATTTTAGGGGTTGGCGCACTGGTTGGCTGGCGTTACTGGACCAGCCATCAGACGGAGTCCACACGCTCTGCTTCTCTGGCGTATCAAAATACAGTGACTGCGGTCAGTGCGGGTAAGCAGGACAGCATTCCTGCCGCAGAGAAATTTGCTGCAGAGAACAAAAATACCTACGGCGCGTTAGCGTCGATGGAACTGGCGCAGCAGTTTGTTGATCAAAACGAACTTGAGAAAGCCGCTACCCAGTTGCAACAAGGACTGGCGGCGACCAGCGATGAGAATCTCAAAGCGGTGATTAATCTGCGTCTTGCGCGTGTGCAAGTTCAGCTTAAACAAGCGGATACCGCGCTGAAAACGCTCGACACCATTAAAGGTGAAGGGTGGGCGGCCATTGTCGCCGATCTGCGTGGCGAAGCGTTGCTGAGCAAAGGCGATAAACAAGGCGCGCGTAGCGCATGGGAAGCGGGTGTAAAAAGCGAAGCCTCTCCTGCTCTGAGCGAAATGATGCAGATGAAAATCAATAATTTGTCCATCTGAGAGGGACCCGATGCAATTGCGTAAATTACTTCTGCCAGGGCTGCTTTCCGTTACCCTATTAAGCGGCTGTTCACTGTTTGGTGGCGAAGAAGATGTCGTTAAGATGTCCCCATTACCGGTGGTTGAAAACCAGTTTACTCCGTCTACAGCCTGGAGCACGTCTGTAGGTAACGGTATTGGTGATTTCTATTCCAACCTTCATCCTGCGCTGGCAGATAACGTTGTCTATGCGGCGGATCGTACAGGCGTCGTTAAAGCTCTGAACGCGGATGATGGCAAAGAAGTCTGGTCCGTCAATCTGGCGGAAAAAGACGGCTGGTTCTCTAGAGTCTCTGCACAGCTTTCTGGTGGTGTGACGGTTTCCGGTGGTCACGTCTATATCGGCAGCGAAAAAGCCCAGGTTTATGCGCTTAATACCAGCGACGGTACTATTGCCTGGCAGACTCGTGTTGCCGGTGAAGCGCTGTCTCGCCCGGTGGTGAGCGATGGTGTGGTATTGATTCACACCAGCAATGGTCAACTGCAGGCGTTAAACGAAGCTGACGGTGCCGTCAAATGGACCGTCAACCTGGATATGCCATCGCTTTCGTTACGCGGCGAATCAGCCCCGGCTAGCGCTTTTGGTGCGGCGATTGTCGGCGGTGATAACGGTCGCGTGAGCGCCGTGCTGATGCAACAGGGCCAGATGATTTGGCAGCAACGTATTTCTCAGGCGACCGGTCCAACAGAAATCGATCGTCTGAGTGATGTTGACACCACGCCGGTTATCGTTAATGGCGTTGTGTACGCCCTGGCTTATAATGGTAACCTGACGGCGCTGGATCTGCGCAGCGGCCAGGTTATGTGGAAACGTGAGCTCGGCTCGGTGAATGATTTCATCGTCGATGGCAACCGTATCTATCTGGTAGATCAGAATGACCGCGTGCTGGCGTTAACCACTGACGGCGGCGTAACGCTGTGGACGCAGAGCGATCTGCTTCACCGTCTGCTGACGTCTCCGGCGCTGTATAATGGCAATCTGGTTGTCGGCGATAGCGAAGGCTATCTGCACTGGATTAACATTGATGATGGCCGCTTTGTGGCCCAGCAGAAAGTCGACAGCTCCGGTTTCCTGACCGAGCCAGTATCGGCTGATGGTAAACTGCTGATCCAGGCGAAAGACGGTACGCTGTATTCCATTACGCGTTAATCGTCCTGCCGCTCGCTTTGAAAAACGGCTCCTGGTGCAGGGGCCGTTTTCCTGTTTTTAACAATGGCGTAAAAATACGTCCGTTGTCTGATGATTTTTTAAATGAGGCTTTAAACATGGTACCTGTGGTCGCGCTTGTCGGGCGCCCTAACGTTGGCAAATCCACGTTATTTAACCGTCTAACTCGCACCCGAGATGCGCTGGTTGCGGATTTCCCGGGTCTGACTCGTGACCGTAAGTACGGTCGTGCTGAGATTGAAGGACGCGAGTTTATCTGTGTTGATACCGGCGGTATTGATGGCACCGAAGACGGGGTTGAAACCCGCATGGCTGCACAGTCGCTGCTAGCCATCGAAGAAGCGGACGTTGTGCTGTTCATGGTTGATGCGCGTGCTGGCCTGATGCCGGCAGATGAAGCCATCGCCAAACATCTGCGTTCGCGCCAAAAACCGACTTTCCTGGTCGCCAACAAAACTGACGGACTCGATCCGGATCAGGCGGTGGTTGATTTTTATTCGCTGGGGTTAGGTGAAATTCACCCGATCGCAGCTTCTCACGGTCGTGGTGTTCTCAGCCTGCTGGAGCACGTTCTGCTGCCGTGGATGGATGACGTAGCGCCGCAGGAAGAAGTGGATGAAGACGCGGAATACTGGGCGAAGCTGGAAGCCGAAGAAAACGGTGAAGAAGAGCCTGAAGACGACTTCAATCCGCAGGATCTGCCAATCAAACTGGCGATTGTCGGGCGTCCGAACGTCGGTAAGTCCACACTCACTAACCGTATTCTCGGCGAAGACCGCGTGGTGGTTTACGATATGCCGGGAACCACGCGTGACAGTATTTATATCCCGATGGAACGTGACGGGCGCGAATATGTGCTGATCGACACTGCAGGCGTGCGTAAGCGCGGAAAAATTACCGAAGCGGTAGAAAAATTCTCCGTTATCAAGACGCTGCAGGCGATTGAAGACGCCAACGTGGTGATGCTGGTGATTGATGCCCGCGAAGGTATTTCCGATCAGGATCTGTCGCTACTGGGCTTTATTCTCAATAGTGGGCGCTCACTTGTCATCGTCGTCAACAAGTGGGACGGCCTGACCCAGGAAGTGAAAGAGCAGGTTAAAGAGACGCTGGACTTCCGTCTGGGCTTTATCGATTTTGCCCGCGTGCACTTTATCTCTGCGCTGCACGGCAGTGGTGTGGGTAATCTGTTTGAGTCAGTGCGTGAAGCGTATGACAGCTCAACCCGCCGCGTCAGTACCGCGATGCTGACCCGCATCATGAGCATGGCGACAGAAGATCACCAGCCGCCGCTGGTGCGCGGTCGTCGTGTGAAGTTGAAATATGCGCATGCTGGTGGCTATAACCCACCAATTGTGGTGATTCACGGCAACCAGGTTAAAGACCTGCCTGATTCCTACAAACGTTATCTTATGAACTACTTCCGTAAGTCGCTGGAAGTGATGGGGACGCCGATCCGTATTCAGTTCAAAGAAGGGGAAAACCCGTATGCGAACAAGCGTAATACGTTGACGCCAACACAAATGCGCAAGCGTAAGCGTTTGATTCAACATATTAAAAAAAGTAAGTAACCCTTGCTGATTATGAAAGCCCGCGCTTGTCGCGGGTTTTTTTCGTCTGTTTATAGTCCTGTGTGTCTGTACAATGTCAATGATTATTCTTTTTTGACCAAGTTTAAATCTAATAAAGTAGACAATTGTCGAATTTTCATCTTAAAGTGCAGGGGTTGGTACTAGACAAAACTGGCTCCAGACCCTCAAATGGCTAATTAACTTTTCGCTACCTGTAAAAAAATCGACCAGATACATAACTGGCCGGCGTACAGCGTGGTGTTTACCCGCACAACACATACCTTTTCAGGAGAATTATGCAACTGTCTACTCAACCACAAGAAAGCCGAACGTTCTTCGGCCATCCCTATCCGCTAGGCTCGCTATTTTTCACGGAGATGTGGGAGCGTTTTTCGTTTTACGGCATCCGTCCGTTACTGATCTTATTTATGGCGGCCACCGTTTATGACGGTGGAATGGGGCTGGCGCGTGAAAATGCCTCTGCGATTGTCGGTATCTTTGCCGGTACCATGTATCTCGCTGCACTGCCGGGGGGCTGGCTGGCGGATAACTGGCTAGGCCAGCAGAAAGCGGTATGGTATGGCTCTATTCTGATTGCGCTCGGCCACCTGTCGATTGCGCTCTCTGCCATTATGGGTAACAACCTGTTCTTTATCGGCCTGATGTTCATCGTGCTGGGTTCTGGTCTGTTTAAGACCTGTATTTCGGTCATGGTCGGTACGCTGTATAAAAAAGGCGATGCGCGCCGTGATGGCGGTTTCTCGCTGTTCTATATGGGTATCAACATCGGTTCATTCATAGCACCGCTGATCTCCGGCTGGCTGATTAAAACGCATGGCTGGCACTGGGGCTTTGGTATCGGTGGTATCGGGATGCTGGTGGCATTGATTATCTTCCGTATTTTTGCCGTTCCGGCGATGAAACGTTACGATAGCGAAGTGGGCCTGGATTCCACCTGGAATAACCCGGTGGCGAAGAAAAACGGCGTCGGTGCATGGCTGCTGGCACTGGCGGCGGGTGTGGCCGTCGTTGTTACGCTGATTGCTCAAGGCGTGATTGTGATTAACCCGGTTGCGGTCGCCAGCATACTGGTGTACGTGATTGCGGCATCCGTCGCCTGTTACTTCATCTACCTGTTTATCTTTGCGGGCCTGAACCGTAAAGAGCGCGCCAGACTGCTGGTCTGCTTTATCCTGCTGGTGTCCGCGGCGTTCTTCTGGTCTGCGTTTGAGCAGAAACCGACCTCGTTTAACCTGTTTGCCAACGACTACACTAACCGTATGATCGGGGACTTTGAAATCCCGGCCGTGTGGTTCCAGTCGGTTAACGCCCTGTTTATCATCCTGCTGGCGCCGGTATTCAGCTGGGCGTGGCCTAAACTTGCGAGCATGAACATTCGCCCAAGCAGTATCACCAAGTTTGTTATCGGCATTCTCTGTGCGGCGGCAGGCTTTGGCATAATGATGCTTGCAGCGCAGGACGTGTTGACAAATGGCGGCGCGGGTGTTTCTCCATTCTGGCTGGTGGGCAGTATCCTGATGCTGACGCTCGGCGAACTGTGCCTGAGCCCAATTGGTCTGGCGACCATGACTCTGCTGGCGCCAGAAAGAATGCGTGGCCAGATGATGGGACTGTGGTTCTGTGCAAGCGCGCTGGGTAACCTGGCCGCAGGCCTGATTGGTGGTCACGTTAAGGCTGATCAGCTTGATATGCTGCCAGACTTGTTTGCGCGTTGCTCCATTGCGCTGCTTATCTGCGCCGCGGTCCTGATCGTCCTCATTGTTCCGATCCGCCGTATGCTGGAAAATACCCAGACTAAACCGGCCGCTAACGCCTAACAGAACTTCTACTTTACCGGGGTGTAGTTATGCCTCGGTAAACGCAGGTTACACCGCCTACATGAAGTGCATAGTGGTATCATTAACGCCGTCATCAATTTTTTCTATAGGCGTCATTATGTCGATTATTTGCCCGGATTGTCACACGGAACTGGAGCCACAAAATGGTGTGGCGCACTGTGAACGTTGCAATAAAGATATTCAACTGGAAGCGCGTTGCCCTGAGTGCCATCAGCCGCTTCAGGTGCTAAAAGCCTGCGGTGCGGTGGACTACTTTTGCCAGAACGGCCACGGATTGATTTCTAAAAAACGCCTAGAATTTGTGCCGGTTTAACCCGGCTTTTTCTTCCGCGTTTTTTTCGCGACCGTTACGCCTTTCACTTCGCTCTCCACCCAGCCGTCTTCCAGCCGCGTGGTGATGAGATCGCCGGCTTTCACCTGCTTGACCTTTTTCAACACGCCGCCGCCGGTGGCGGTAGAAACGCTATAGCCGCGCGCCAGTGTTGCCAGCGGGCTGACGGCTTCCAGATGGGTAACGGTATTCCCGAAACGTTCTCGTTGCTCGCTAAGCCGTGCACGAATATTTTCCGCCAGCCGATATTCCAGTTGCTGAATGCGCGTTTGTGCACGATGAATACGTGGCTGCGGGTTTTGCTGGTTCAGACGATGCAGTATGCGCTGCTGGTGCTGGTTGGCCTGCTTGATCTGGTTTTCCAGCGCAAAGCTCATCCGCTGACGCAGTCGTTCCAGCGTAGTTTGCTGACGCGCCAGACGTAGCTGAGGGTGTTGCTGTTGCAGACGGTGGAAGGTCTGCGTGAAGCGACGACTGCGGTTGGCGAGGTAGTAGTCCATTGCCATGCCCAGACGTTGCTGAACGGACTGAATCTGGCGTAATAATTCCTGCTGATTGCGGCTAACAATCTCTGCTGCCGCAGACGGCGTAGGGGCCCGCAGGTCACTGACAAAATCAGCGATGGTGACATCGGTTTCATGACCGACGGCACTGACCACCGGGATGCGGCTGGCGAAAATAGCCCGCGCCACGCGTTCGTCGTTAAAGCTCCATAAATCTTCCAGCGAACCGCCGCCACGGCCAACGATTAACACATCGCACTCGTTGCGGACGTTCGCCAGTTCGATAGCGCGAACGATTTGCCCCGGTGCATCGTCACCCTGTACCGCTGTCGGGTAGATAATCACCGGCAGGGAAGGATCACGACGTTTGAGTACGTGGAGAATATCGTGCAGCGCCGCCCCGGTTTTCGAAGTGATCACCCCGACACAATGAGCCGGCATTGGGAGTGATTGTTTACACTGCTGATCGAACAATCCTTCGGCCTGCAGTTTGGCTTTGAGCTGTTCATACTTCTGCTGCAATAAACCTTCACCCGCTGGCTGCATGCTTTCGACGATGATTTGATAATCACCGCGCGGTTCGTACAGCGTAATATTGGCACGCACCAGCACCTGCTGTCCGTGCTGCGGACGGAACGTGACGCGGCGGTTGCTGTTGCGAAACATCGCGCAGCGTACCTGGGCGGTATCGTCTTTTAAGGTGAAGTACCAGTGACCGGAAGAGGGCTGGGTAAAGTTAGAAATCTCGCCGCTGATCCACACTTGCCCCATCTCTTGCTCGAGCAGCAGGCGCACCGTCTGGTTAAGGCGACTTACGGTAAAAATTGAAGAGGTTTGAGAGGATAACATGTGAGCGGGATCAAATTCTAAATCAGCAGGTTATTCAATCGATAGTAACCCGCCTACCGGGGATCGCAAGGTTTTTTTGCAAAAAAGTGTGGATGCAATCGGTTACGCTCTGTATAATGCCACGGCAATATTTATTAACCAATCTGGTCGAGATATTGCCCATGCTACGTATTGCCAAAGAAGCCCTGACGTTTGACGACGTCCTCCTCGTTCCCGCTCATTCTACCGTTCTGCCGAATACTGCTGACCTCAGCACGCAGTTGACGAAAACGATTCGTCTGAACATTCCTATGCTCTCCGCAGCCATGGATACCGTGACTGAAGCGCGCCTTGCCATTGCTCTGGCACAGGAAGGTGGCATCGGTTTTATCCACAAAAACATGTCTATTGAACGTCAGGCGGAAGAAGTTCGCCGCGTGAAGAAACACGAATCTGGCGTGGTTACTGACCCACAGACCGTGCTGCCGACTACCACCCTGCGTGAAGTAAAAGAACTGACCGAGCGTAACGGTTTTGCGGGCTACCCGGTAGTGACAGAAGATAACGAGCTGGTGGGTATCATCACCGGTCGTGACGTGCGTTTTGTGACCGACCTCAGCCAGCCGGTTAGCGTATACATGACGCCGAAAGAGCGTCTGGTGACCGTACGTGAAGGCGAAGCGCGTGAAGTTGTGCTGGCAAAAATGCACGAAAAACGCGTTGAGAAAGCGCTGGTCGTTGATAACGGCTTCCATCTGCGCGGCATGATTACCGTAAAAGACTTCCAGAAAGCCGAACGTAAACCTAACGCTTGTAAAGACGAGCATGGTCGTCTGCGCGTTGGCGCTGCAGTCGGTGCGGGTGCGGGTAATGAAGAGCGCGTTGATGCACTGGTTGCTGCAGGCGTTGACGTGCTGCTGATTGACTCCTCTCACGGCCATTCTGAAGGCGTATTGCAGCGTATCCGTGATACCCGTGCGAAATACCCGGATCTGCAAATCATCGGCGGTAACGTCGCAACGGGCGCTGGTGCTCGTGCGCTGGCTGAAGCCGGTTGCAGTGCGGTGAAAGTGGGTATCGGCCCTGGTTCCATCTGTACGACCCGTATCGTTACCGGTGTGGGTGTTCCACAGATCACTGCCGTTTCTGACGCGGTTGAAGCGCTGGAAGGTACGGGTATTCCGGTTATCGCTGACGGCGGTATTCGTTTCTCTGGCGACATCGCGAAAGCGATCGCGGCAGGTGCGGCGGCGGTAATGGTGGGCTCTATGCTGGCCGGTACCGAAGAATCTCCGGGTGAAATTGAACTGTACCAGGGGCGTTCTTATAAATCCTACCGTGGTATGGGTTCTCTGGGCGCGATGTCCAAAGGCTCTTCTGACCGTTACTTCCAGAGCGATAACGCCGCTGACAAACTGGTACCGGAAGGTATCGAAGGCCGCGTGGCCTATAAGGGTCGCCTGAAAGAGATCATTCACCAGCAGATGGGCGGCCTGCGCTCCTGTATGGGTCTGACCGGCTGTGGTACTATCGACGCGCTGCGAACGAAAGCAGAGTTTGTACGCATCAGCGGTGCGGGTATTCAGGAAAGTCACGTTCACGACGTGACCATTACCAAAGAGTCCCCTAACTACCGTATGGGCTCCTGATCAGTTTCCGCGCCCGGCTTCTATGCCGGGCGAATTTGTTTCACTTGCCTCGGAATTAGCGTCAATGACAGACAATATTCATAAACATCGCATTCTCATCCTCGATTTCGGATCGCAGTACACGCAACTGGTGGCACGTCGCGTACGTGAGCTGGGCGTCTACTGTGAGCTGTGGGCATGGGATGTTACGGAAGCACAAATTCGCGAATTCAACCCAAGCGGTATTATTCTTTCCGGTGGCCCGGAAAGCACCACCGAAGCGAACAGCCCGCGTGCACCAGAGTACGTCTTCAATGCAGGCGTACCAGTATTCGGCGTCTGCTATGGTATGCAGACCATGGCGATGCAGCTGGGTGGCCATGTTGAAGGGTCTCACGAGCGTGAATTCGGCTACGCACAGGTTGAAGTTCAGACCGACAGCGCACTGATCCGTGGCATCGAAGATTCACTGACCGCAGATGGCAAACCGTTGCTGGATGTGTGGATGAGCCATGGCGACAAAGTTACCGCTATCCCGGAAGGCTTTGTCACCGTTGCCAGCACCGAAAGCTGCCCGTTTGCCATTATGGCGCACGAAGAAAAACGTTTCTACGGCGTGCAGTTCCACCCGGAAGTAACTCACACCCGTCAGGGCCTGCGTATGCTGGAGCGCTTTGTGCGTGACATCTGCCAGTGTGAGGCGCTGTGGACACCGGCAAAAATCATCGATGACGCCGTTGCCCGTATTCGCGAGCAGGTTGGTGACGATAAAGTGATCCTCGGCCTGTCCGGCGGCGTTGACTCTTCCGTAACTGCCATGCTGCTGCACCGTGCTATCGGTAAAAATCTGACCTGCGTCTTTGTTGATAACGGGCTACTGCGCCTGAACGAAGCAGAGCAGGTTATGGATATGTTCGGTGACCACTTCGGTCTGAACATCATTCACGTTAAAGGCGAACAGCGTTTCCTCGACGCGCTGAAAGGCGAGAACGACCCAGAAGCGAAACGTAAAATTATCGGTCGCGTGTTCGTTGAAGTGTTCGACGAAGAAGCGTTGAAACTGCAGGACGTGAAGTGGCTGGCGCAGGGCACCATCTACCCAGACGTGATTGAATCTGCCGCTTCTGCAACCGGTAAAGCACACGTCATCAAATCTCACCACAATGTCGGCGGTCTGCCGAAAGAGATGAAGATGGGTCTCGTTGAGCCGCTGCGTGAGCTGTTCAAAGATGAAGTGCGTAAAATTGGTCTGGAGCTGGGCCTGCCGTACGACATGCTGTACCGTCACCCGTTCCCGGGTCCAGGTTTAGGCGTGCGCGTGCTGGGCGAAGTGAAGAAAGAGTACTGCGACCTGCTGCGTCGTGCGGACGCTATCTTCATTGAAGAGCTGCACAAAGCTGACCTGTACAACAAAGTGAGCCAGGCGTTCACCGTGTTCCTGCCGGTTCGTTCCGTTGGTGTGATGGGCGATGGCCGTAAATACGACTGGGTCGTTTCCCTGCGTGCTGTTGAAACTATCGACTTTATGACCGCCCACTGGGCGCATCTGCCGTATGACTTCCTGGGCCGTGTGTCCAACCGCATTATCAACGAAGTGAACGGTATTTCCCGCGTGGTGTATGACATCAGCGGTAAACCACCCGCGACGATTGAATGGGAATGATTTACAGCTAACTC
>NZ_SZXC01000069.1:0-5424 GCF_005281055.1 Citrobacter sp. wls711
TCAGGGTGCGAATGACTATATCTCGCTCAAAGCTGCCTGTCAAAGTGGTCAAGCTCTACCACAGCTCAGAGGTACAAAAAATCACCTTAACGAATGGAAGGGACTTCCCCTGGATATGCGCCTGATTAACTCTTGTGCAATCATGGGGTAAACATAGCCCCGGAGGGATTCGTTATGACCATCACGACTGTCGGTATCGATCTTGCTAAAAATGTGTTCGCTGTTCACTGCGTTGACCAACACGGTAAAACTGTTCTGGTTAAACCCAAAGTATCGCGTGCTGCCCTTCCTGAGCTGATTGCCAGTTTACCTCCCTGTGTTATCGGGATGGAGGCATGCTCCGGGGCTCACTACTGGGCAAGGTTGTTTCGGCAATATGGTCATGAACCACGGCTGATGGCTGCTAAATTTGTATCTCCTTACCGCATGGCCGGTAAATCAGGCAAAAATGATGCAGCTGATGCTCAGGCTATCTGTGAAGCAGTTCGTCGCCCGCATATGCGGTTTGTACCAGTGAAGGATGAGAGCCAGCAGGCGATGCAATGCCTACACCGTATCAGACAGGGTTTTATCGAAGAGAAAACAGCAACATATAACCGATTGAGAGGTTTGATATCGGAATTCGGTGTCATCGCCCCACAAAGTACAGATGCCCTGCGTCACATGGTTTCTGAGCAGAAGAGTTCTTTGCCACTTCAGGTTCAACAATGTGTTAATGACCTGCTGGAACACATTGATCGTATTGAAGATAATATTACTGAATATGACCGGATTTTGTCCCGCATGGCAAAAACAGATCACCGCAGCCAGCGATTGATGGAACTGAAAGGGATTGGTCCCACAACGGCCTGTGCGCTGGTCGCCAGTATCGGTAATGCACACGATTTTAAAAATGGGCGACAACTGGCAGCCTGGCTGGGACTAACGCCATCGCAGTACAGCAGTGGTGGGAAATCAAAGCTTGGCAGGATAACTAAAGCTGGCGATTCGTATCTGCGAACGCTACTGGTTCAGGGGGCTCGTTCGGTTCTGATTGGTGCCGAGAAAAGGACTGATTTATTCAGTCGTTGGGTCTGTTCACTGGTCGATCGCAGAGGATACTGGCGTGCCGTTGTAGCCATCGCCGCCAAAAACGCAAGGCTGTGCTGGGCATCATTGCATTACGGTGATGATTTCAGGCTGTACTCAGCCAGCTAAAGCACGAAACAAAATAACCATCTGACCTGCAATTCGTTGATGATAAAGGGTTAGACCCCGTGAGGCCTATCTGGCTATTGTACAGGATATACGTATCCGCTTAACGAACAAGAACCTCACGCGCGTCTTTCATCAGGGTCCGAATCGATGACGATTCATCATGGCCGTTTATAGTACCGCAGTCTCTCCCCTTTATTTTTACTGAAGAGCAGACAGAAACCATAAACACCGGCGTTGACACGCCGGGGAAGCCCTTATAGTACAATAATTTTCGATATCCAAACTGACCCCTAGATCGGCTCGGCGGTTCATTGGGTCAAGTCATTACTTTACTCGACGACCTGAAGAAACGCGGAATAACTTTCATAGCCATCAAGGACAGAATAGACACAAATGCGCCAGTTATAGGGGAAATCTATACGCATCTGATGGCGATATTCTCTAGCTTTGAACGCAACCGCAATATTGAAAGAACGCGCTCAGGCCTTGCAGCTGCACGCGCAAGGGGCCGTGTGGGAGGGAGAAAACCGTCACTTTCTGAAGAAGATGTTAAACAAATTAGAATCTTACTTGCTGATCCTGAAATGACAGTTGGTGCAGTTGCTAAGCGCTTCAACGTTTCTCGCATGACTATTTATCGCTACACCACAAAATCATGAATGACCGCAGCATGGCGGTTTTATTTTCTTATGCCCGTCAGGGCATGGAAGGCGACCTCGCCGGACTCCACCGGACACCGGCCGCAAATCGCCGGAAACCGCAATGCTGACCGGATCGCCCGGCCCAGCCCCCTCCCTGTGTATTCGCATGTATCTGATCCCCCATTCGCAAATCAGTTGATCACTCACTCGCAAATTACTTGATCACCTCCAGCAGGAAGTTTGCATCACTTCAGGGAGCGAATAATTGTATCTCAGGTACCTGTTGTCGGGCACTGTTGCAAAGTTAGCGATGAGGCAGCCTTTTGTCTTATTCAAAGGCCTTACATTTCAAAAACTCTGCTTACCAGGCGCATTTCGCCCAGGGGATCACCATAATAAAATGCTGAGGCCTGGCCTTTGCGTAGTGCACGCATCACCTCAATACCTTTGATGGTGGCGTAAGCCGTCTTCATGGATTTAAATCCCAGCGTGGCGCCGATTATCCGTTTCAGTTTGCCATGATCGCATTCAATCACGTTGTTCCGGTACTTAATCTGTCAGTGTTCAACGTCAGACGGGCACCGGCCTTCGCGTTTGAGCAGAGCAAGCGCGCGACCATAGGCGGGCGCTTTATCCGTGTTGATGAATCGCGGGATCTGCCACTTCTTCACGTTGTTGAGGATTTTACCCAGAAACCGGTATGCAGCTTTGCTGTTACGACGGGAGGAGAGATAAAAATCGACAGTGCGGCCCCGGCTGTCGACGGCCCGGTACAGATACGCCCAGCGGCCATTGACCTTCACGTAGGTTTCATCCATGTGCCACGGGCAAAGATCGGAAGGGTTACGCCAGTACCAGCGCAGCCGTTTTTCCATTTCAGGCGCATAACGCTGAACCCAGCGGTAAATCGTGGAGTGATCGACATTCACTCCGCGTTCAGCCAGCATCTCCTGCAGCTCACGGTAACTGATGCCGTATTTGCAGTACCAGCGTACGGCCCACAGAATGATGTCACGCTGAAAATGCCGGCCTTTGAATGGGTTCATGTGCAGCTCCATCAGCAAAAGGGGATGATAAGTTTATCACCACCGACTATTTGCAACAGTGCCTCATTTTCCGCATGCTGGTATTCTCTTTGATAAAAAAGTTTGGAAAAAAGGATGTAAATATATTTGGAAGAGAATTACTCATCATTTTTTCACTATATAGCCTTGCTCAAAAAGTTCTGACAACTTAGTAAGTCACGGCCTGGACTAACCACACATCAATAGATATTATAAGTATTGCCGCCGATATTCTGAAGGCGTTAAACCCGTTTGCTTCTTAAACGCGGTATTAAAGACCGATTTAGAGTTAAAGCCTGAGGAATACATAATATCAAGAATGGTCCGCTTATCTTCCGGCATTGCCAGGAGTTTTTTAGCGTGCTCTATTCGGTACTCGCTGATAAACGTAAAAAAATTCTGCTGAAACCCGTTGTTGATAATGGCTGACAGATCGTGCGGCGAGAGTTTTAACTGATGCGCAAGCTGGCTTAAGGACAGGGTGGAATCCAGAAACGGCTGATTCCGGTGCATAAATTCTGCCACCTTATCCACCTGTTCAGCCCCCCGTAACTGCGGTGCTTTAACCGGCTGAATATTCTCCAGCAGGATTTCATCTGCCTGCGTTAGCCCCATAAACGCAGCGGGTTGCCGCAGCGCACAAACTAATAACGTATTAATAAATGCAAACCCCGCTATGCTGACAACGGGCAGTACCCAACTCGTTTTATCGGTTAGCCTGAACAGATAGAAAAACAGGCAGCAAATAATACTGACTATCCAA
Organism: Citrobacter sp. wls711; assembly: GCF_005281055.1. Lineage (NCBI taxonomy): Bacteria > Pseudomonadati > Pseudomonadota > Gammaproteobacteria > Enterobacterales > Enterobacteriaceae > Citrobacter > Citrobacter sp. wls711. The sequence goes on from NZ_SZXC01000069.1 coordinate 3,666, forward strand.
AGTCCCGAATAACCTGACAGCAGGAAGCGGAGCCAGAGCATTTGCTGGCTGGCAATATCGGAATAAAGATGCTGAATATCCGAATTAAATGACCGCAAACGTCTGAGGGAATAGCCAAGCCAGCCGAGAAATACCCCGTGATAGGCCAATGCAAGGGGCAGTGATACTGGCATGCCCGGTAAATCCTGCTGCTGTAAGAGCGTTATTTTTGCTGAGTCAGATAACGGAACGTACAGCGTGAAAAACACAATAAGGCCAGTAGCAAACGGGATTAAGTGTACAGCATGAGCTGGCCGGATTCGAAAATGGCGATACATCAGCGAACGGGTATACAGATAGATGGCCGGTGGCTGAAGCAGAGAGATAAGCGTACCGATATAGGCGTAGTTCGGGTGTAAAAAACTCACGCCGCTACCATAGAGGAAAAGTTCACCAAAACCGGCGGCAAGGGTCAGCAGAACGATCACCAATAGCCGGTTGCTGACTTGTATGATGTTAGACGGCAAAAGAAGAAAAACAGAGAGCAATGCAGCCTGCATCATTCCTGCTGCCAGAAGAAAAACAGATAGATCATTCAGCATGCACGAGCACCAACAATTTAAAACGAGATATGAGAAACGGACGCCACACACGCTTCGTGTCAGCAGAACGTTCGACTTTACGTTTCATACGTTCGAATTTATCAATTCGAACGACTCCCGGGTTACTCGCCAGTACTCTGCAACCAAATCGGCAGAGGACTGAAATTCTGCCTCCTTTAAACACAAAAAAGCAGATGAACAGGTCGAAAGAGACCCGGGGGTATTAATATGAAAAAGCAGAAAAAGACCAGAACATCCCTGTGCGCAAGCATTATGTTCCTTGCGGGAATGACCGTAAGCACAACGGCGTTTGCCCACTGCGACAGCATGGATGGGCCTGTGATCACCGAGGCTAAAAGCGCCCTTCAGGCGCGTGCGTGATGTTACCCCATTATTAAAATGGGTACCAGAAAACCGTGAAGATGACGTCAGAAAGGCGTTTGACGAAACAATGAGTAAACAAGGCAGCAGTCAAACCTCTCAGGAAAAGGCCCAGCAAAAGCTTTTTACCACCCTGGTACGTATTCACCGTGAAGCGGAAGGTGCATCGTTTACCGGTGTAAAATCGGCAGGTCATATTCCTGTTATTGTACAAGAGGCTGATGCCGCACTTCGCACCAACAGTGTTGATAGCCTGGTGGCAAAGGTGACCGCTAACATTGAGCATGCTATCCGGGAAAAATTTACCAAAGCCGAACTCAGTAAGCAGCAGGCGAATCAATCGGTTAAGCAGGGACGCGAATATGTAAATGACTACATTCACTACATACATTTTGTCGAGGAAATAAACGAAATGGCGGAGGGTAGAGCGCCCGATACGGAGCATCAGCACTAATCATCATGCCCTTCAGAGATGCCTTTACGGCATCTCTGAACCGCGACGCTAAGGCTGTGCGAAAACGCAGCTCACCGTGCTAACCGTTGAACGATACTGAACGTTTCAGGAGCATCGTTGTGACGGTTAGCTTCGGCTAGACAACCATAATATATTGATAAACAGGGAGCGGGATTCTGGTCTGAACCGAGGGCCTCAGCTTTGCCCTACGTCACTGCAACGAAACGACTAAAATCATGGTCAATGACCAGCCCAACGGCGTCACCTTTATTGGAGATAGCGCCAACTGGTGCAAACATTCTATCATCAATGTCATTCAGAAATGGAGAGTTATCATGAAAAA
>NZ_SZXC01000068.1:0-212029 GCF_005281055.1 Citrobacter sp. wls711
GAGAGTAGGGAACTGCCAGGCATCAAATTTAGTGTGCTGATATGGCTCAGTTGGTAGAGCGCACCCTTGGTAAGGGTGAGGTCCCCAGTTCGACTCTGGGTATCAGCACCAGTTTTTAGGTTAATGTTCGGCACGTAGAAAAGAATTTGTCTGGCGGCTGTAGCGCGGTGGTCCCACCTGACCCCATGCCGAACTCAGAAGTGAAACGCCGTAGCGCCGATGGTAGTGTGGGGTCTCCCCATGCGAGAGTAGGGAACTGCCAGACATCAAATAAGTGAAAAGGCCATCCGAAAGGATGGCCTTTTTGCGTAATGCGTACTCAGAAAAGGCCAGATGACGGTGTCAACGCCCTATCCGACCTTTAGGATTGGTACCGTTATTGGTCTGATAAATGTAGCGCCGTTAATTGCAAGTGGCTGATAATATTAATGTATAACCTGCGATAAAAACGCTCGCGTACGTTCAGAACGTGGATTGGCAAAAAACTCATCCGGGGGTGCCTGTTCCACTATTTCACCTAGATCCATAAAAATCACTCTGTCGGCTACCGTGCGTGCAAAGCCCATTTCATGGGTGACACACAACATCGTCATTCCTGATTGCGCCAGGCCAATCATAGTATCCAGTACTTCTTTCACCATTTCAGGATCCAGCGCCGAGGTGGGTTCGTCAAACAACATAATTTTGGGTTTCATACACAGCGAGCGCGCAATAGCCACACGCTGCTGCTGGCCTCCGGAGATTTGTCCCGGGAATTTATGCGCATGTTCCGCAATACGAACCCGTTCAAGATAGTGCATGGCCAGAACCTCAGCCTCTTTCTTTGGCATCTTGTGGACCCAAATAGGGGCCAATGTACAGTTTTGCAAGACCGTCAAATGCGGAAAGAGATTAAAGTGCTGAAAGACCATACCGACTTCTTGCCTGACGCGCTCAATATTGCGGATGTCTTCGTTGAGTTCAATCCCATCCACCACAATGCGTCCTTGCTGATGCTCTTCCAGATGATTAATACAGCGGATGGTTGTCGATTTACCAGAGCCAGAAGGCCCACATAATACGATGCGCTCCCCCTGTTTTACCTTCAGGTTAATATTCTTAAGAACATGAAACTGCCCATACCACTTGTTGACGTTTTCCAGCGTAATCATCGCGTCGGTAGACGGCATTAATAATTGGCTCATAAATTCCTCAGTGCGGTGTACGCCCGGTGTTAAAACGTTTTTCCAGATGCTGGCTGTAACGAGACATGCTGAAACAGAAAATCCAGTAAATCAGCGCGGCAAAAACGTAGCCTTCTGTCGACATCCCCAGCCAGGCGGGATCGACGGTTGCTTGTTGTACGCTACTAAAAAGATCAAACAGACCTATGATGATGACCAGGCTGGTATCTTTGAACAGCGCGATAATCGTGTTGACCAGGCCGGGAATAACCAATTTAAGCGCCTGGGGAAGAATAACCAGTCCCTGCGTCTTCCAGTATCCTAGTGCCAGTGACTCGGCGGCTTCATACTGCCCCTTTGGTAAGGCTTGTAATCCTCCGCGTACCACCTCCGCGACATAGGCAGACTGGAAAAGGATCACCCCAACCAGCGCGCGAATTAGTTTGTCGATGCTGGTACCTTCCGACATAAACAATGGCAGCATCACTGAGGACATAAACAGCACGGTGATCAACGGTACTCCACGCCAGAACTCAATGAAAATAACGGATAAAATCCGCACGACGGGCATATGAGAACGACGACCTAATGCCAGTAAAATTCCCCATGGAAGTGCACCGGCAATACCGACGGAGGCGATAATCAGGGTTAGCGTTAATCCTCCCCACTGCCGGGTTTCGACACGTTCGAGACCGAAAAAACCACCGTACATCAGCCACCAGACCACAATGGGGTAAACCACTGCCCAGACGGCGATATAGCGACCACGGTGGGACATGGCTTTCCAGAACATCGGGGCGATAGAAAGCAGACCGATAACCAGGGCCAGATTTACTCGCCAACGCTGATCGTGTGGATAGAGTCCATACATAAATTGGCCAAAGCGTTCATGGATGAACACCCAGCAGGCTCCTGCTTTCGTACAATCTGCCCGGGTAGATCCTACCCAGTTCGCCTGTAGAAATGCCCAGTTCAATAGAGGGGGAATAAACGCCCACATTAACCACACGCACAACAGCGTGAGCAGGCTATTTGACCAACTAGAGAACAGGTTCTTGCGTACCCACAAAATAACGCGTCCTGCGTGATTACTGTTCTGGCGCGTGGGGTGAGACAGCAGTGCTTTTGTCATCATGGCTCCTTAGCGCTCAATCAGTGCGATCCGACGGTTATAAATATTCATCAACAGAGAAATGCTCAGGCTGATGATCAGATACACCGACATGGTAATAGCAATGGTTTCAATGGCCTGTCCTGTTTGGTTAAGTACGGTCCCAGCAAACAGTGAAACCATATCCGGGTAGCCGATGGCTGCAGCCAGAGAGGAGTTTTTTACGATATTCAGGTACTGGCTGGTCAGTGGGGGAATGATGACGCGCAGCGCCTGCGGGATAATAACTTGGCGAAGGGTTACCGGATTTGGCAGCCCCAGTGAGCGTGCTGCTTCGTGCTGACCATAAGGCACGGCCTGAATACCCGCGCGAATAATTTCTGCAATAAATGCGGAGGTATACACCGAAAGTGCCAGCGTCAGCGCAGCCAGTTCTGGAATAAGCACCATGCCGCCACGGAAGTTAAAGCCGCGTAGTTCAGGCACATCCCAGTGTAGCGCTGCACCAAAAATCCACTGTGAAAGCATCGGTAAAAAAGCGAACAGCGCCAGGGCCGTAGGCCAGGTCCGTCGTAACCGACCTGTTTTAGTCTGATGCATTTTATTAAAGCGAAATAACCCAATAGAGATGATGGCAGCAATCAGGGCGGCAGCGCAAAAGGCAACAAGACCCTCTGCCATTTGTGGTGCCGGAATATAGAGCCCGCGGTTGCTCAGGAATGCGATATCCAATGCGTTAACAGCCTGGCGTGGGCCAGGTAAATTACGTAATACAGCAAAATACCAGAAGAAGATTTGCAGCAGCGGGGGAATATTGCGGAACGTTTCGATATAAATCGTTGAGAGCTTGCGCAGTAACCAGTTATCCGACAACCGCGCCAGTCCGAGAAAAAAACCGAGAAATGACGCGAAAATAATGCACAGCGCTGAGACTAACAGTGTATTAAGCAGACCGACCAGAAAGACCCGGCCATAGGTATCGCCCTGCTCGTAATCAATCAGATGCTGAACAATGCCAAATCCGGCACTGCGATCGAGAAAAGAAAACCCCGAGGTAATACCGCGGCTGCTCAGGTTATTAATCGTGTTATGAATGAGGTAGACCGCAATGCTGACGACCGCAATGACGGCGAGTATTTGAAATAACCAGGCGCGGACCGCAGGGTTAGAAAAGGAGAATGATCCTTTTACGCTTGAGCGGCGATGGGGCATAAGAAAACCTCAGTAACTGTGACTCTGGGCTGAGCGCCGCAGCTGCGGCGCCCGTTACATCGCTACGGATTAACGCACCGGCGGTGCGTATTGGATGCCGCCGTTATTCCAGAGGTTGTTCTGTCCGCGTTTGATCTTCAGCGGGCTTTCCGATCCCACGTTACGTTCAAAGATCTCCGCGTAATTTCCTACCTGCTTAATAATATGGTAAGCCCATTTGTTATCGAGCTTCAGATCCTTGCCGTAGTCACCTTCTTTGCCTAGCAGGTGAGCCATATCCGGTGTTGCCGGGTTAGCTGCTTTTTCATCAACGTTTTTCGAGTTAACACCCATCTCTTCAGCGTTCAGCATGGCGAACAGGGTCCAGCGAACAATGGAAAACCACTCGTCATCTCCACGGCGGACGACAGGTCCCAGCGGCTCTTTGGAGATAACTTCAGGCAGGACGATCCATTCTGCAGGATTGCTTAGCTTGATTCGCAGGGCATACAGCTGAGACTGGTCGGAGGCAAGCGTATCGCAGCGACCAGATTCCAGTGCCTTGGCGGATTCGTCCGATCGGTCAAAGGTGACGGGGGTGTACTTCATGTTGTTGGCCTTAAAGTAATCGGCCACGTTCAGTTCGGTATCCGTACCTGCCTGAATACACACCGTTGCGCCATCCAGTTCTTTAGCGCTCTTCAGACCAGCTTTATTGTGGGTGAGAAAACCAATGCCATCGTAATATGTTACACCAGTAAAGGACATGCCCATACCAGCATCACGAGAAGAGGTCCAGGTGGTGTTACGTGAGAGAAGATCGACTTCGCCGGACTGTAACGCTGTGAAGCGTTCTTTGGCGGTGAGTGGGGTATATTTTACTTTTGTATCATCACCGAATACGGCAGAGGCAACACCGCGGCAAACATCGACATCAATACCCGAAAATTTACCGTTCGCATCGGCGTAAGAAAAACCAGGCAAACCATCACTGATACCACATTGTACAAATCCTTTTTTCTTTACGGCATCAAGCGTTGCGCCGGCATGTGCCTGATTTGCAATCGCAAGCATCACGCCGGCCGCAGCCAGGCTGGCTATTATCATCTTTTTCATAGAGCATCCTGTGTGGAGGAATTATTGTTATGGAGACGTTTTGAAAACGTCTTTTACCTGTCTGTGGCTTTGGCCATACTCTTCTAAGCAAAGGTAGTGCCAGTTTTTTGCGACCGAATATTCGACGCAATATGCAGAGTGTAGACAGGAAAAAATAAATGCAGCGCCCTGAAGTGGTGCAAAATTGAAACGTAAGCCACATTTCGGCGCAAAAAATTTAAAATTCAGACAGGACGCAGGATAACGATTTCGGGCGGTAATATTGATGACGTGAGAATAACGATAGGAGGACATGTTGTTACGAAGAATACAAAAAATGCTAATTTCACATCGCGGATATGTGAGTGGAATCTATAATAATCTTATTCTATGATTGATGTCTTACACCAACCTTTTGTCTTATATGATAATTATCATTCTGATTAAAAGCGCGGCAGGTACCGCGCTTTTAAGAAGATTCATTTGGTTAGGGCAACGATCCCAAGCGTTAGGCCGGCAATGGCAGCAGCACCACCGGCGATTGCACCTGCTGTTTCCCAGTTATCCTGCGTGGTGCCCTTCATACAGGTATTGGTATGAACCAGGCGGCCCTGATCGTCATAGACAGGTACGCAAGGAGAATCGTGTGCACAGCCTGCCAGTAATGCTGTCAGCAATGCAACGGAAATTAATCTTTTCATGGTGTTACCTCTAAAATAAACGTTTCGCTAATAAAGCAAAGACAAACGCAAAGCCATCTGCGAAATCGAAAGCTATTTTACCACCTCTTAAAAAAAGACTGACATGAGGAATAATCTCAATTCGTGTGGTTTGTAAACATAATGAATAAAGCAGATAGCAATAAATGCTTTTTTCTGAGGGGTGGGAAAAAATAAATGGCTATCTTATTAATAAATAAAGATCTCAATATCCGGTAAAAAGGCGTCCGTAGACGCCTTTATTTTACAAATTAATCATTGTGTCGACTAAAACGTCGTCTAACGACAACAAAGAAGACAGGAACGAAGAAGATAGCGAGCAATGTGGCGGTGAGCATTCCCCCCATCACACCGGTACCAACCGCATTTTGTGCGCCACTACCTGCGCCGCGACTGATTACCAACGGCATAACCCCCAGAATAAAGGCCAGCGAAGTCATCAGGATTGGGCGAAGACGCATGCGGGAGGCTTCCAGCGTCGCTTCAATCAAGCCTTTACCCTCTTTATCCATCAGGTCTTTGGCAAATTCCACAATCAGTATGGCGTTTTTGGCAGAGAGACCGATGGTGGTAAGCAGGCCGACCTGGAAGTACACATCGTTATTCATTCCGCGCAGCGACGCGGCCAGTAGCGCACCCACAACACCCAGTGGAACCACGAGCATGACGGAGAAGGGAATCGACCAACTCTCATACAATGCGGCAAGGCAAAGGAAGACAACGATTAACGAGATGGCATACAACGCAGGTGCCTGGTTACCTGACAGGCGTTCCTGGTAAGACATACCGGTCCAGTCATGACCGATACCGGTTGGCAGTTTTTCTGCCAGGCTTTCCATCATCGCCATGGCTTCACCGGTACTTCTACCCGGTGCGGCCTCTCCCAGTAGCTCCATTGATGGCATACCGTTGTAGCGTTCCAGCCGCGGTGAACCATAGACCCATTGAGAAGAGCTAAATGTTGAGAATGGCACCATTTCGCCATTGGCGCTGCGGACATACAAATTATTGATGTCTTCCGGCAACATACGGAATTTTGCATCAGCCTGGACGTACACTTTTTTCACGCGGCCGCGGTCAATGAAGTCATTGACGTAGTAGCCGCCCAGTGCAGCGGAAATGGTTTCGTTAATATCAGATAGCGAAACACCCAGCGCCTGCGCTTTTTCCTGATCGACATCCAGCTTGAACTGTGCAGTATCTTCCAGGCCATTAGGGCGTACACGAACCAGCAGGTCCGGGTGTTGGGCGACCATCCCCATCAACTGATTACGTGCCTGGGTTAACGCCGTGTGTCCCAGTCCTCCCTGGTCAATCAGCTCAAAGTCAAAGCCAGTTGCCGTGCCCAATTCAACAATGGCGGGCATGTTGAAGGGGAATACCAGGCCATCACGAATCTGGCTAAAGGCGCGGGTTGCACGGGCAATAATCGATTCAACGTTATTTTCCGTTCCGCTACGCTCTTCCCAGGGCTTGAGGCTGACAAACGCCATCCCTGAGTTTTGCCCTTGTCCGCTGAAGCTAAAGCCGTTAACCGTAAAGACGCTTTCAACGTTGGCTTTCTCCGTGTTCAGGTAGTAGTGGGTGACCTGATCCAGCACCTTTTGGGTACGTTCTTGTGTTGCGCCAGCCGGAAGTTGAATCATGGTCAGGAATACGCCCTGATCTTCTTCCGGCAGAAAGGAGGTGGGTAGGCGCATAAACAGCACCGCCATTCCCACAACGATTACCAGATAGACGACCAGATAACGTCCGGTTTTACGAATAATGCCACTGACGCTATTGGTATAGTGGTTGACGCTGTGATCGAATTTGGCATTAAACCAGCCGAAGAAGCCGCTCTTTTTCTCGTGGTGCTCTGCTGACACCGGTTTGAGCAATGTGGCACAGAGCGCAGGGGTCAAAATCAATGCGACCAGCACCGAAAGTGCCATGGCAGAAACGATGGTGATTGAGAACTGGCGGTAAATTGCCCCGGTGGAACCACCAAAGAAGGCCATCGGGATAAACACCGCAGACAGCACCATGGCGATACCCACCAACGCCCCCTGAATCTGCGACATGGATTTCTCCGTCGCCTCTTTGGGGGGGAGATTTTCTTCTATCATCACGCGTTCAACGTTCTCGACCACCACTATCGCATCATCGACCAACAGGCCGATGGCGAGTACCATCCCGAACATCGTCAGGGTGTTTATCGAGTAGCCAAATGCTGCCAGTACGGCAAAGGTACCCAGTAATACGACGGGCACGGCGATGGTAGGAATGAGCGTGGCGCGGATGTTTTGCAGAAACAGGTACATCACGAGGAACACCAACACGATCGCTTCGAACAGTGTTTTCACTACCTCATGAATAGAGATGGTGACGAACGGCGTGGTGTCATATGGGTAAACAACCTTCATTCCCTGCGGGAAGAACGGTTGCAGTTCGACCAGTTTAGCTTTAATTGCGTTGGCGGTATCCAGCGCGTTAGCACCGGTAGCCAGCTTGATACCAAGGCCGGATGCCGGTTTACCGTTAATACGGGCAACGACGTTGTAGTTTTCTCCACCTAACTCAATGCGCGCCACATCCTTCAAGTGAACAACAGAGCCATCACTGTTCACGCGTAAAGTCACTTTGCCGAACTCTTGTGGATCTTTCAGGCGTGTTTGCGCAATTATCGAAGCGTTAAGCTGCTGATTAGGTAATGCAGGTGTCCCGCCTAACTGGCCTGCGGCTATCTGATCGTTTTGCACCTTCAACTGGTTAATGACATCAACCGGTGTGAGCTGGTATTTGTTCAATAAATTCGCATCCAGCCAGATACGCATGGCGTACTGTGCACCAAACAGCTGCACGTCGCCCACGCCGTTTAAACGACTGATGGAGTCTTTAATGTTTGAGGCGACATAGTCCGAGATGTCATCTTGTGTGGTCTGTGGATTGTCAGAAACAAAGCCCGCGACCATCAAAAAGCTACTGCTTGATTTCTCAACGCCGATACCCTGCTGCTGGACTTCCTGTGGCAGTAATGGGGTCGCGAGCTGCAGTTTGTTTTGTACCTGTACCTGAGCGATATCAGGATCGGTGCCGGACTGGAACGTCAGCGTGATAGTCACGCTGCCAGCTGAGTCGCTGGTGGATGACATATACATCAGGTTATCGATACCGTTCATGTTTTGTTCGATAACCTGTGTGACCGTGTCCTGCACGGTTTGCGCATCCGCACCTGGGTAGGTTGCGGAAATCGCAACGGCAGGAGGGGCAATAGTAGGATACTGCGCCACGGGCAGCTGCATGATTGCCAGCGCACCCGCCATCATCAAAATGATGGCCAGTACCCAGGCAAAGATAGGACGCCTAATAAAAAAGTTTGCCATGTCCTGTTACCTTATTGCGCCGCAGTCGCTGCAGGGACATCGGTGGTGGCTTTAACCTGCACGCCAGGGCGCGCTTTCTGTAAACCACTTACGATGACTTTGTCACCCGACTGTAAGCCTTCGCTAATCAGCCACTTGTCGCCAATAGCTTGCACGGCGACGACTGGGCGAATTTCAGCCTGGCTCTTGTCGTTAACGACCATCACGGTGGCATCGCCGCGCGGCGTACGCGTCACGCCCTGCTGTGGAACGAGGATGGCATTGGGTTGAACGCCTTCATCAACGCGTGCGCGCACAAACATACCGGGTAGCAGAGTGTGCTGCGGGTTAGGGAATACGGCTCGGAGAGTGATTGACCCAGTGCTTTCATCAACCGTCACGTCAGAAAATTGCAATGTGCCTTTCAGCGGGTATGACTGGCCATTTTCCATCACCAGTTCGACGGTGCTGCTGGTGTTGTCTTTATGCAGACTGCCTTGTGCAATAGACTGTTTGAGGCGCATAAAGTCGTTACTGGACTGCGTCACATCGACGTAAATCGGATCGAGCTGTTGCACGGTAGCGAGCGCTGTAGCCTGACCATTAGTGACAAGTGCGCCCTCGGTGACGCTAGATTTACCGATGCGTCCGCTAATCGGTGATGTCACTTTGGTGTAGGCAAGGTTAATACGCGCGCTTTCGACAGCCGCTTTGGCAGCAATAACGGAGGCATCGGCCTGACGTGCGTCAGCAATGGCCTGATCGTACTCTTGCTGGCTGATATATTTTGTTCCGACCAGAGGAACATAACGTTTTACCGTTAAGTGCGCGATTGCCGCTGCGGCTTCGTTTTTTGCCAGTTCGCCTTTGGCGCTGTCGTAGTCAGCCTGATAGGTCGCGGGATCGATCTGATAAAGCGACTGGCCAGCTTCAACATCACTACCTTCGGTGAAATTCCTTTTGAGTACAATCCCACTGACCTGAGGGCGAACTTCTGCAATGCGAAATGCGTTTGTACGCCCCGGTAATTCGGTCGTCACGGCTAAGGGGGCTGCCTCAACAACATGGACTGTCACCTGTGGCTCGGTGGGATGAGCTTGTGTTTCTCCCTGATCGTTACAGCCGGCGAGTAATGCAGCGGAGATGATGATGAATGAGGGCAGGAGCGAGAACCTGGCAGTTTTCGTCATTTCTATTCCTTAAAAAACCGAAAGCTCGTTATTTACCGGAGTAATGGCAGGTGATAACGCGCACAAATAAAAAATAATAGTTAGCTATCCTACAAATAATTAGCTTGCGATGTAAGCAATACTTATTTTGCGGCGTAATTCACGGCACATAAAAACAAAAAAAGAAGAAACAACTGCCCTTTCATTAAGCGAAGATTAGTCATGTTATGACTTGCATTAACACATATAGAAATAGGTATTGCATTGGTGAATGTATTTTTTTCATTTTATTCACATTGTTTATTTGTGCTGAGTGTATGTAATGAAATATTTTAGAACTCGTCTAAATAAAGGCTAAGTGATACATTAATTCCGTACAGTAAATATTAGATAAGAAAGTTTATCATTCCCTACTCTGTCTCAGGCATTCGAACCATGGCGAGAAAAACGAAAGCTGATGCCCTCAAAACGCGCCAGCACCTGATTGAAACGGCGATTGTGCAGTTTGCTGCACGCGGTGTCGGCAATACAACGCTTAATGACATAGCGGATGCCGCTAACGTGACGCGAGGGGCAATCTATTGGCATTTCGACAATAAGAGTCAGTTGTTTAATGAGCTCTGGCTGCAGCAACCTCCCTTGCGCGATCTTATTCAGGACCAACTCATCGGACGTTGGGGTGACAACCCGTTACAGAGACTACGGGAGAAATTAGTCGTGGGTTTGCAATATATTGCAAAAATCCCTCGTCAGCAGGCATTGATGCAAATTTTATATCATAAATGTGAATTCCATAACGATATGATATCGGAACAGGATATTCGCGATAAAATAGGCCTTTGCCATCAAAGAATACGTGATTCATTACAGAAATGTATGGATGAAAATCTTATCGCTACCAGTCTGGATTTAGACGTTATCCTGATTATTTTACACGGGAGCTTTAGTGGGATAATAAAAAACTGGTTAATGAATCCAGTCAGTTATGATCTTTATGAACAGGCGCCAGTATTAGTCGATAACGTATTAAAAATGCTAAGTCCCGATGGCTGTGTGATGCAATTTGTTGAGCGTGAAAATCAGGTAGGGTAGTTTCGGCCGATCGCAGTCAGCCGCCATGGCATGACGGCTGGAAACGCGCGTTAGCGGATGCGTTATTCAAGGTCGATGCAGTTGACCAGCTTGAGGGGATTCACCGAGTTCATATTCCGGCACTTATCATGCTCTGTTGTCATTAACTCAATCCACTGTATGAGTAGGGCATCAAAAAGAAAAACAAAGACAGCAAAAACAACCAGCCACCAATACTTGCGAATCATTACCAAATCCTGTGTATTCATACCCAAGCGTGCAGGGAATATACACGAAATCTCTATGCTGAAAAGCAGACTTACAATGCTTTTACTTTGTTGAAATTACGTTGTTCTTTTCAGCTAATCGGCTCTTTTTAGACAGGTTTTTTGTCTTTCGCTTTTTGACCTTTGCAAGGTCATTTTCTGAAAAGTGGGAGCTAATGCTCAGTCTTCTAAGCCCCATTTTTACGTATTCATCATTGACTTCGATACCGATAAATCTGCGATTCAACGCCACTGCCGTCGCGCCCGTGGTGAAGCTTCCTGCGAACGGATCTAACACAATCTCACCCGGGTTGGAGGACGCGAGAATAATGCGTTCTAACAGCGTCTGAGGTTTTTGGGTCGGGTGGTTTTCGTACTCATCCATCAGATAGCGTACGCGGGGAAAATCCCAGACGTTACCGGGCACCTTTTTATGATTGTACGGCTGAGGTGGGTTCTTTCGGTAATCGATTAGCGCGCGCTTGGCGCCCGTTTTAGCCTCAACCAGAACGTCATCACGATTAAAGGTATAGTTTTTCGAGTCTTTGACCATCATCAAGATAGGCTCATACATTGAGCCAAAGAAGTTTTTGGCCTGGACTCCCGAGCTATCATAGGACCACACGATGCGGCTTTTGATGGTGAAAAGCTGGCGACATTTGAGGTCGATATACGGCATGTTCTCCGTACTGTTCATGATGTACATGGTACCCTGCGGCGTGAGTATTCGATGGCATTCATCGATACACTCAAACAACCATGCCAGGAAGGTCTCTTCGTCCCAGGATTCTACGAGCCCGTCAAAATCTTTGCCGATGTTATAAGGTGGGTCAGCAAAAATGAGGTCGACGCTTGTAGACGGCAGTTTTTTCAGTTCGGTCAGCGCATCACCGTGGATTATCTTTTTCGATTCATCGCCAAAATAGACGGGTTCACATCCTGCGTTCATCGTCAAAGCCTCCTTATGATGCTTATAAAAAAGGCGCTTCCCCATGCCGAGTAGCGCCTTTTAAAACAAACATGTAACTGATTAGTATCAGTTCATGCCGTATTTTTTCAGTTTTTTACGCAGCGTACCACGGTTGATGCCCATCATCAGGGCAGCACGGGTCTGGTTACCGCGGGTGTATTGCATCACCATGTCCAACAGGGGCTGTTCTACTTCAGCCAGTACCAGCTCATAGAGATCATTAACATCCTGACCATTCAGTTGAGCAAAATAGTTCTTCAGTGCCTGTTTAACCGAGTCACGCAGGGGTTTTTGAGTTACCTGATCCTGAGAGTTAACGGTAGAAACGGTCAGTACGTCAGAATTTACGCGTTGTTCGAACATAGTTCTGTCAGCTCTTTATTTCTGTTTACGCAAAATTTTCGAAGTATGCCTCCAACGCCGCCAGCTGTTCGCTGGAATCTTCAATGGCGTTGAATGTGCGCCGAAACTGGTCATTTGGAGCGTGTTCCTGGAGATACCAGGATACGTGTTTACGCGCAATTCGGTACCCTTTTGCCTGACCATAAAAGTCGTGCAGTTCCCGAACGTGCGCACAAAGCAAGCGCTTCACCTCTGCCAGAGGCAGGGGGGGTAGCAGCTCCCCAGTGTCCAGATAATGCTGGATTTCCCGAAAGATCCAGGGTCTTCCCTGAGCTGCACGGCCTATCATCAGGGCATCCGCCCCCGTATAGTCGAACACAGCTCTGGCTTTATGCGGGTCAGTAATGTCGCCATTCGCGATAATCGGAATGGAAACTTTCTGCTTAACTGCCCGAATACTGTCGTACTCAGCATCTCCATTGAACAAACAGGCGCGGGTGCGTCCATGAATGGTCAGAGCCTGAATGCCACAGTCTTCAGCCAGTTGGGCAATCTCTACGCAGTTACGGTGTTCCGGAGCCCAGCCGGTGCGAATCTTGAGAGTGACAGGAACGTCCACTGCATTGACGACCTCGGTTAGTATCGATTTCACTAAATCCGGGTACTGCAAGAGGGCTGAACCTGCAAGCTTGCGATTCACTTTTTTAGCCGGACACCCCATATTGATATCAATAATTTGGGCGCCGCTTTCCACGTTAATACGTGCAGCATCGGCCATTTCAACAGGGTCGCTACCGGCAATTTGCACCGTGCGAATTCCTGGTTCATCAACGTGCACCATCCGTAAACGAGACTTATCACTTTCCCAAACCTGCGGGTTAGAAGACATCATCTCGGATACCGTCAATCCTGCTCCCATCTCGTAGCACAGCGTCCTGAATGGTCTGTCAGTGATGCCAGCCATAGGTGCTGCGATCAGGCGATTTCTGAGCTGATATTGTCCGATACGCATGAGTTAAGAAATGACCATACTGTGACTGCAAGGCGGCGTATATTACGCATTTTTTGCACGAGATGAAAGGCCAAACTTTGACCAATCCACTGAGGTGGATCAATGAATTACCGTAAATGTGAACGGATGAAAATATTTAATTATATAAATCATTGGATTATAAAAATGTGTCTGTTTTATATACACATATAATTTTGCGTAACTTCTCATTTTTTCTTCGAGGTCAGGCGATCTGGCAAGATAATCTGCTGAATTAATCAGCAGATTATTGCGACATAATGTGACTATTCTCTCATTTCAGAACATGATCGCAGCGGTTCTGAGGATTACTCGACGATCACGCGACCATTGAGTCGTTGCTCTGGCCGGTTGTTGTTGTGATGCATAGCCTGGGTGAATTTTTGAGCTGTGCTTCTGAAAGCGTCATCGGGTGTTTCAGGATAATCCAGGTGACGCCTTCGGTGCAGGGAGGGGGTGTCAGAGAACCACTAAAGCGCCAGTAAGTCTTATCAATGGGCAGCAGTGCATTAAGATCCATCTGCGTGGTCACTCTGATGTCCTGCTCAGCTTGTTCGGGCATTGTTGCCCACAGTTTATAATGTTTACCATGAACGGTATTTTCGCTGGGGGCGTGAAAATGGAACTGCTGGAGGGTAAACGGTGTGCCGTCAATCGTCACGGTATCTCCGGTCGTGGTCTTTAGACCCGCCTGGATGGTATGGCCATTATTGATGAGCGTCACTGGGCCATCAGTATAGTGCGTGTCCAGCGGTGAGAGATGCGCAGTAAGCGTCGTGTCGATGTTGATAGGGGATTGGTTCATACCAGTCTGGCAGGTTTTATACTCCTTGCTGAGCGCGACCTTGCCAAAAGTTGTTTTCATACAATTCCTTCGGTGAAGGATTGATATGTATTTATTTTTAACTTCAATGAATTAAGTGGTTATTTTAGCGTAAGGGCGTAAGGGCGTAAGGGCGTAAGGGCGTAAGGGCGTACGGGCGTACGGGTGGGTGTACAAAAAACGGGAAAGACGTGGCCTGCGAAGAGGCCACGAGGGGAGTTTATTTTTTCCTGCCAGTAATGCGGCACCACTCTTCTTTCTCGATCACCGGATCGAGCGTAAAGAGATCGGCGTAGGCTTCGCAGACGCTGTCCGCCTGGCTGGCAAGAATACCGGAAAGGCCCAGTAAGCCGCCCTCAACCGGCAACACGCTTATTAACGGTGCCAGTTCACGCAATGGGCCAGCAAGGATGTTGGCAACCACCACGTCGGCTTTCATGGCTTCTGGCTGATCCTGTGGCAGGTACAGTTCCAGGCGGTCAGAAACGCCATTACGCTGTGCATTATCGCGGCTTGCCTGAATGGCTTGCGGATCGATGTCTACACCAATGGCTTTTGCTGCACCCAATTTGAGCGCTGCAATAGCCAGAATGCCGGAACCGCAACCAAAGTCGATCACCGTCTTTCCGTTCAGGTCGAGGCCATCCAGCCATTGCAGACACAAAGAGGTGGTTGGGTGAGTGCCGGTACCAAACGCCAGACCTGGATCTAGCATCACGTTGACGGCGTTCTCATCCGGCACATCGCGCCAGCTTGGGCAAATCCACAGACGTTCGCCAAAGCGCATAGGGTGGAAGTTATCCATCCATTCGCGCTCCCAGTCTTTATCTTCCAGCTGTTCAATTTTATGCACGAACCCCGCACCGAGCAGCGGATGCTGTTCCAGAAGGGCAACCACTTCTTTCATGTCGGTTTCTGCATCGAACAGACCCGTTACATCGGTGTCACCCCAAAGGCGGGTTTCGCCCGGCAGTGGTTCAAACACCGGCGTATCATGCGTGTCCTGGAAGGTGATAGAAACGGCACCCGCTTCCATCAGCGCATCGCTCAACTCTTCTGCATTAGCACCGGTGGTGTTCAGTTTCAGTTGGATCCATGGCATGGCAAAACTCTTTATTTATCAGTAGTCAATATGGCGGCTTGCGGGGCGGCAGAACCAAAACGGTTTCCGACCAGGAAAGCCAGCAAACTTAGCAGCAACGAGGGCACAATTGGATGGAAGCCCAGGTACTGAATGTTAAAGGTAGCGAGTATGGCATACAGCACACCGCCGACAATCATGGCGCTCAGTGCGCCCGCTGCGTTCGCTCGCTCCCAGTACAGGCCCAGCACCAGCGGCCACAGGAATACCGCTTCCAGCCCGCCAAACGCCAGCAGGTTGAGCCAGATGATCATTTCTGGTGGTTTCCACGCGGCCAGCAACAACAACGCCCCCAATAACAGGGTGATCACCGCCGACATGCGCTTCAGGCGGGTTTCATTTTTCAGCTGTTCCGGGCGCAGATTCAGGTAGAGATCTTTAATGATCGTAGCGGAACTTTGCAGCAATTGGGCGTTGATCGTCGACATGATCGCCGCCATCGGTGCGGCAAGGAAGATCCCCGCGGCAATCGGTGGCAGGACTTTTACCATCAAGGTGGGGATAACCAGATCCGGTACTGTCAGGTCAGGGAGCACCGCGCGTCCTAATGCACCCGCCAGGTGCATACCAAACATCAGGATTGCCACCACAATCGTGCCGATAATCATCCCACGATGGACCGCTTTACTGTCCTTATAAGAGATACAGCGCACGGCGGTATGCGGCAGGCCAATCACGCCAAAGCACACCAGAACCCAGAACGAAGTCATAAAGGTTGGGGACAGCATGTCATCAGCGCCTTGTGGGGTCACCAGTTTCGGATCGATCGTTTGCAGCGTCTCCACCGCGTTGCTGAGGCCGCCCGCTGCGTGGACCACACCCACAAGCAGAACAATGGTTCCAACTAGCATCACCATGCCCTGCATGGTGTCATTGAGTACGCTGGCACGAAATCCACCGAATGCGGTGTATAACGCAATACTGATACCAAAGATCAGCAGACCTGTTTCGTATGGAATACCCGCCGCGGTTTCCAGCAAACGTGCGCCGCCGATGAATTGCACTGTCATCGCGCCAACGAAAGCTACCAACAGGCTGAGGCTCGCCAGCCAGACCAGCAAACGGCTCTGATAGCGGGCAAACAGCATATCGTTAAGGGTGACGGCGTTGTAGCGTCGGGCCAGAATCGCAAATTTCTTGCCAAGAATACCCAGCGACAACCAGACGGCTGGCAGTTGGATCATCGCCAACAGCACCCATCCCAGCCCGTATTTATACGCGGCCCCCGGGCCACCAATAAACGAGCTTGCGCTGATGTACGTCGCGGTCAGCGTCATGGCTAAAACGACCCCGCCCATTGAGCGGCTGCCGAGGAAATACTCATTCAGGAACGTACCGGTTGTTCTCTTTCTCATCGCGTACACAGAGAGACCAAACACCACCACCAGGTAGGCGACAAGCGGCAAAATCACTTCAAGCTGCATCGTCATCCTCCAGAGGAATATCGCGATAGATAAATTTCACCATCGCCCAGCACAGAACAATGAAAACCAGCGGGGTTAGCAAGCAGGCCATTTCGAACCAGTGTGGTAAGCCAGTAAAGCCCAGCGTGGAGTCTGGTAAGTAAGCGGCTACTAACCATGTAGCAAGATAGAAAAGGGTCAGCCACAGCGCCCAGCGCGCCTCTTTATGGGCCTGAACAAAACGAGCGTCCATTTTTTGTCCCTTGTGGATAAAGAAAGCGGGGATTGTACCTTATGGGACGTGCCGGAGGGGAGAAAAACAAAAGGCCGGAGGATCCGGCCTTTGCAGTTAATGCGTACTTACTTTTCCTGAAGTCCGAGTTTCTTCTCCAGGTAGTGGATATTGGAACCACCACGCTGGAAGTGCTCGTCATTCATGATGCGGATCTGCAGATCGACGTTGGTTTTGATCCCGTCGATGATCAGTTCCTGCAAGGCGTTTTTCATGCGGGCAATCGCCACGTCACGGTTTTCGCCATAACAAATAAGTTTGCCGATCATTGAGTCATAGTAAGGCGGTACGGTGTAACCCGCGTAAATATGAGACTCCCAGCGCACACCAAAACCACCCGGCGCGTGGAAACGCGTGATTTTACCCGGGCTTGGCAGGAAGGTGTTCGGGTCTTCGGCGTTGATACGGCATTCTACCGCATGGCCTTTAACCACAACTTCATCCTGCGTAATGGACAGCGGCTGACCCGCAGCGATACGCAGCTGCTCTTTGATCAGATCAACGCCGGTGATCATTTCGGTAACAGGATGCTCTACCTGGATACGGGTGTTCATTTCAATGAAATAGAACTCGCCGTTTTCGAACAGGAACTCGAAAGTACCCGCTCCACGGTAGCCGATATCCACACAGGCTTTGGAGCAACGTTCGCCGATGTAACGACGCAGTTCCGGGGTAATGCCCGGTGCTGGTGCTTCTTCGACCACTTTCTGGTGACGGCGCTGCATGGAGCAGTCACGTTCTGCCAGATAGATTGCGTTACCCTGGCCGTCAGCCAACACCTGAATTTCGATGTGGCGTGGGTTCTCCAGGTATTTTTCCATGTAAACCATGTCATTGTTGAAAGCGGCTTTCGCTTCAGCTTTGGTCATGGAAATGGATTGAGCCAGTTCAGCATCGCCGCGTACAACACGCATACCGCGACCGCCGCCGCCGCCGGAGGCTTTGATGATAACCGGATAGCCGATGCGCTTGGCATGGGCGCGGTTTGCGTCCATATCGTCGCCCAGTGGGCCGTCAGAACCTGGAACGGTCGGTACACCTGCTTTCTTCATGGCAGTAATTGCAGACACTTTGTCGCCCATCAGGCGGATGGTGTCGGCTTTCGGGCCGATGAAGATAAAGCCAGAGCGTTCTACCTGCTCAGCAAAGTTGGCGTTTTCAGACAGGAAGCCGTAACCCGGGTGAATAGCGACCGCGCCAGTGATTTCAGCGGCACTGATGATTGCCGGGATATTCAGATAGCTTTTAACAGACGGAGCCGGGCCAATACAGACCGTTTCATCTGCCAGTAATACGTGTTTTAGATCGCGATCCGCGCTTGAGTGTACAGCGACGGTCTTGATGCCCAGTTCTTTACAGGCACGAAGAATACGCAGGGCAATCTCGCCACGGTTGGCGATAACGATTTTATCCAACATGTTCGCCTCGTTACTCGATGACGACCAGCGGCTCGTCAAATTCTACCGGTTGACCACTTTCTACCAGAATCGCTTTTACCACGCCGGATTTATCGGCTTCGATCTGGTTCATCATTTTCATGGCTTCAACGATGCAAAGGGTATCGCCCGCATTCACTTTCTGGCCCACTTCGATAAACGGTTTAGCGTCAGGGCCCGGGGTGCGGTAGAAAGTACCAACCATCGGGGAACGTACGATGTGACCACTGATTTCCGCTGCAGCAGGGGCTTCCATGCTTGGCGCTGCAGTTTGCGCGACAGCGTTATACGGAGCAGGTTGTTGCATCATTGGTGCAGCATAAGCCTGTTGCATCATCGGGAAACCTGCATTTGGCGCTGCGCGGCTGATGCGTACAGACTCTTCGCCTTCAGAAATTTCCAGTTCGGAGATGCCTGATTCTTCAACCAGCTCGATCAGTTTTTTAATCTTACGAATATCCATGAGTGGGTTCCGTACTCTTTGTTTAGTGAAATTGTGACAGGCGTTTTATCGCCGTCTGTATAGCATTTGAATAACTGTTGGTGACAAGATGTCACCCCTCTCTGGCGTTGCACTGCGTGCTGCAGCCATTAAACGAGATATCAAAACTTACCAGTCATTGTGTGGCTATCTTCTGCCATTTTCGGGTAAAAGACAAAATATACCTTCAATACTCGATTGTCACCCTTTCCGCGCTGTAAAAACGCCTCCAGGGAAAGCAAGGTCGCACATTATAACCATTTCGTAGCAATTGGCAGCTAAATACTGGTCTTATCAGGGAAGATAATCAACCGCCTGCATGTAAAGAACGTGGGTTCGTCTGTGTTTTGCAACGCACTGCACATATCCCGAAACTACCGCCACCACTGGCGGAACTTCTTATAACGGCAGGCTAAAAGCACGACGGCGAGCGCGGCGTAAATGATTGGTTGCGGGGATAAAATCTTCACCGACCACAGGTAATGCACGGGGGCCAGGATCGCCACAAGATAGACGAAGTTGTGTAAAAGTTGCCAGCGTTTTCCCAGTTTCCGCTGCGCAGCCTGGGTGGAGGTGAGTGTGAGGGCAAATAACAGAGTCCAACTGATAATTCCCAGCATCAGATAAGGCCGTGTCGTTAGCTCTCGACCCAACAGACTCAGGTTGTTAATGCCCAGCTCCAGCAGCGCATAACTGGTTAAATGCACGGTGGCCCAGGCAAAACACCAGAGTCCTAACAGGCGGCGAGTGCGTATTAAGAGTGGCTGCTTAGCGTAGCGCGCCAGCGGCGAGATCAGCAAGGTTGCCAACAAGAATTTCAGAGCCGTCCTACCGGTAAAGTGTTGAATGTCCTTGACCGGATCGGCGCTTAAGTCGCCATTATTAATGGCCCAAAAGAGCCAGACAAAAGGTAAAAAGCCGGCAAGATGCAGGCAAACTTTCAGCCAGGTGATGTGTTTTGCCGTCAGACGCACTTAAAAATTCTCCCTCAAGTTAAGGCCGTGATACAGCGAAGCGACCTCATCGGCATAGCCGTTAAACAGCAGCGTAGGTTGACGCTGTACGTCGAGGATACCGCCTGCGCCAATAAAACGTTCTGTGGCTTGTGACCAACGGGGGTGATCGACGCCGGGGTTAACATTGGCATAAAACCCATATTCATTAGGCGCCGCCATATTCCAGGTGGTCGGCGGGCGATCGCGCGTCAGCTTAATGCTGACTATCGACTTAATTCCTTTAAAACCGTATTTCCACGGTACGGTTAATCGAATAGGGGCGCCATTCTGCGGGGGAAGCGCTTTGCCATAAACGCCCACGGTGAGCAGCGTGAGCGGGTGCATGGCTTCATCAAGGCGTAAACCTTCAACGTAGGGGTATTTCAGCCCTCCGCCAATAAAGCGATCTTTCTGTCCCGGCATATCATCCGGTGCGTAGAGCGTTTCGAACGCCACATATTTCGCATTGCTGGTGGGTTCAACCAGTGCCAGCAGCTTATGTAAAGGAAAGCCAATCCACGGCACGACCATGGACCAGGCTTCTACACAGCGCATGCGATAAATGCGTTCCTCCAGCGGGAAGCGGGTGGTCAACGCATCGTGATCGAGGGTTAATGGCTTTGCCACTTCGCCACTAATTTTCAGCGTCCACGGATCGGTTTTTAAACTGCCCGCGTTGGCCGCCGGGTCTGCTTTATCGAGACCGAACTCATAGAAGTTGTTGTAGCCGGTGACTTTATCTTCCGGCGTTAACGGCAATGTATTTTGCCAGGCGGCAGGTTTCGTGAAATCAAGCGGTTTTCCGGCGGGTGCGGGCGGTCGGTTATTACCTTTAAACCAACTTAGCAGATCGGCCTGGGCGTTGGGAGAGAGGGAAAGGGCTGTCGCACTGATACCCAGCGCTTTCAATACCTGGCGACGTTGCAGCATAAAAACAGATTCTGCCGTTACGTCGGTTTCCGTCAGTTTTTTGGATTTCATATCATCCTCCGTCATGCGTTTTGCTAAGCATGACGGAGGCAAAGGCTTATCGCGAATTTATCACGAAAAATTGCAGATTAGGCGATCTTCACCAGCGTGCGGCCCTGCACCTGATTATTAATGATGGCGTCAGCAAGCTTCGGCGCGTCGGCGAGCGTAATTTCAGTTGCGGCCTGAGCGTAGAAAGATTCCGGCAGGTCAGTGACCAGACGTTGCCAGGCCTGAGCACGGCGCGCCGCTGGCGTCATAACGGAATCAACACCTTGTAGGCGGACATTGCGCAGAATGAACGGCATCACCGTGGTGGGCAGTGCAAAACCACCTGCCAGACCACAGGCAGCAACGCAGCCACCATAGTTCATCTGCGCGAGGACTTTTGCCAGTACTTTGTCGCCAACGGTATCAATGGCGCCAGCCCACAGCTGTTTTTCCAGCGGGCGAGTTTCAGCAAATTCATCACGACCGAGGATTCGGTTGGCGCCCAGACTACGCAGATAGTCGTGCGTGGTTTCGCGACCCGATACCGCGGCAACCTGATAGCCCAGCTTGTGCAGTAACGCAACGGCAGTGCTACCCACGCCGCCGCTGGCACCGGTGACAACAATCTCACCGTCTTGCGGGCGAATACCAGCATCCTCAAGCGCCATCACGCACAGCATGGCGGTAAAACCGGCAGTGCCGATGATCATCGCATTGCGGCTACTCAGTCCATTTGGTAGCGCAACCAGCCAGTCACCTTTTACACGAGCGCGTTCGGACAGTCCGCCCCAATGGTTTTCGCCCACGCCCCAACCGGTCAGCAACACCTCCTGACCAGCGTGAAAACGGGGATCTTCACTGTGGCGAACGGTACCGGCGAAATCGATACCAGGAATCATCGGAAAATTACGGATAATTTTTCCCTTGCCGGTGATGGCCAGGGCATCTTTATAGTTCAGGCTCGACCAGTGAACATCCACCGTCACATCGCCTTCCGGTAGCTGATTTTCGTCGAGGGGTTGAACGGATGCGAGGGTTTTACCGTCCTGCTGTTCTAAGATCAAAGCCTGCATAACCTGTCCTCAATTCATATAGTGGATTGGAAAATGAATGATGAAGACTATACTCGTTAATCAAAACATGATGCCGATTCTGCGCAATAAATTGCCAGATATACCTGATTTGGTAGTATGACCACACTATTTATGTAAATTGACGGATTTCGCGTTCATTTTTGCATTTTCGTGTCGCTTTTCCATTTTCATGCCTGATTCATAACTGTCGGAGTTAACACAAGGATGCGATTAACGACGAAATTTTCAGCTTTTGTGACTTTGCTCACAGGGTTAACGATCTTCGTGACGCTGATCGGCTGCTCGCTGAGTTTCTACAATGCGATCCAATATAAGTTCACTAGTCGTGTCCAGGCCGTCGCGACGGCGATCGACACGCACCTGGTTTCTAAAGATTTTGTCACCTTAACGCCGCAAATAGACGAGCTGATGGTGTCGGTTGATATCGTTCGCGTTGAGCTGCTGCAGGGGGAAAGCA
The DNA here is from genome assembly GCF_005281055.1 of Citrobacter sp. wls711. Classification (NCBI taxonomy): domain Bacteria; kingdom Pseudomonadati; phylum Pseudomonadota; class Gammaproteobacteria; order Enterobacterales; family Enterobacteriaceae; genus Citrobacter; species Citrobacter sp. wls711. The sequence continues at coordinate 22,554 of NZ_SZXC01000068.1, forward strand.
AGGTTTATAGCCATTCCCGCACCAGCAGTTATCGCCCGGCGGGAACAAATAATCTGTACCGTGAGATCACCGTCCCTTTGCTCAAGCATCCGGGGATGTCGCTGCGCCTGGTGTATCAGGATCCGATGGGCAATTATTTCCATTCGCTGATGACCACCGCACCGCTCACACTGTCGATTGGTTTTATTATCCTGATGTTATTTTTGTCGGTGCGCTGGCTACAGCGCCAGCTTTCCGGGCAGGAACTGTTGGAGATTCGTTCCACGCGGATCCTTAACGGTGAACGTGGGCCGAATGTGCGGGGAACCGTGTATGAATGGCCGGCGCGCACCAGCAGTGCGCTCGATATGCTGCTCACCGAAATTCAAAGCGCTCGCGAGCAGCGCAGCAGGCTGGATACGCTTATCCGATCGTATGTGGCGCAGGATACAAAAACCGGGCTCAGCAATCGTCTGTTTTTTGACAATCAACTGGCGACGCTGCTGGAAGATCAGGAGAAAGTGGGCGCCCACGGCGTGGTAATGATGGTGCGTTTGCCGGACTTTACGCTTTTGCGCGACAGTTGGGGGGGGGATCTTGCGGAAGAACAAATCTCGGCGCTGGTCAATTTATTATCGACCTTTATTGCGCGTTATCCTGGGGCGCTGTTGGCGCGCTACCACCGTAGCGATTTTGCCATCCTGCTGCCGCACCGCACCTTGAAAGAGGCGGAAAGCATCGCTGGGCAGTTGTTAAAAGCGGTCGATGCCCTTCCGACTAACAAAAAAATTGATCGTGCCGATATGATTCATATTGGCATTTGCGTCTGTCGCAGCGGCCAGTCCGCTGAACAGGTGATGGAGCACGCTGAAGCGGCAACCCGGAACTCGGTATTACAGGGCGGGAACAGTTGGTCAGTTTATGATGACTCGCTGCCGGAAAAAGGTCGGGGTAATGTGCGCTGGCGCACGCTCATTGAGCAGATGCTCAGTCGGGGCGGTCCAAGGCTCTATCAGAAACCCGCGGTCACCCATGAAGGACGAGTACACCATCGGGAATTAATGTGCCGCATTTTTGATGGCAGTGAAGAGGTTATCTCGGCGGAATATATGCCGATGGTGCTGCAATTTGGCCTGGCGGAAGAATATGATCGTTTGCAGATTAGCCGTCTGATCTTGTTATTGGGATATTGGCCGCAGGAAAGTCTGGCGATCCAGACGACGGTTGAGTCACTTATTCGACCGCGTTTTCAGCGTTGGCTGCGTGATACCTTGATGCAGTGCGAAAAATCGCTGCGAAAACGCATAATTATTGAACTTGCTGAGGCAGATGTTTGTCAACACATCAGCCGGTTACAGCCCGTTATCCGTTTGATGGATGCGCTGGGTGTCCGCATTGCCGTGACGCAGGCGGGGTTGACGCTGGTGAGTACCAGCTGGATTAAAGAACTCAATGTCGAGCTCTTGAAGCTTCATCCAGGTCTGGTGAGAAACATTGATAAACGTACGGAGAACCAGCTGTTGGTTCAGAGCCTGGTGGAGGCCTGCTCAGGAACGCCAACGCAGGTGTATGCCACTGGCGTTCGTTCGCGTAGTGAGTGGCGTACGCTGACAGAACGTGGAGTCGCGGGTGGGCAAGGGGATTTTTTTGCCGCATCACAGCCACTTGACACAAACGTGAAAAAATATTCGCAAAGATACTCGGTTTAACCTGCCGTTTAATTTGTTTTCACGTAGAATAACGCGCGTTGTGCCTTCTGGGGGTGTGCTTGTCTGCTCGCCAGAATGTAACAGCAAACATGCAGGTGAATGACCTTTGACAGGTTGCAAACAAAAGCGAGGAGTGCTGCTGATTTTTTCAGCCCTGATGGACTCAGGCCGGTTTTGTAACAAAGGAAACGAACTGCACTAATTTTCACCGTAGCAGATGATTTTTCCGCCTTGTCGCTGCTGCGTGTGGTTGGTAAAGTAAGCGGATTTTGTTTTCCGCCCCAGCTTTCAGGATTATCCCTTAGTATGTTGAAAAAATTTCGTGGCATGTTTTCCAATGACCTGTCCATTGACCTGGGTACCGCGAATACCCTTATTTATGTAAAAGGACAAGGCATCGTATTGAATGAGCCTTCTGTTGTGGCCATTCGACAGGATCGTGCCGGTTCGCCGAAAAGCGTGGCCGCAGTAGGTCATGATGCGAAGCAGATGCTGGGTCGTACGCCGGGCAACATTGCTGCAATTCGCCCAATGAAAGACGGCGTTATCGCTGACTTCTTCGTGACTGAAAAAATGCTTCAGCACTTTATCAAACAAGTGCACAGCAATAGCTTTATGCGCCCAAGCCCGCGCGTGCTGGTGTGTGTGCCGGTTGGCGCAACGCAGGTTGAACGTCGTGCCATTCGTGAGTCTGCTCAGGGTGCCGGTGCGCGTGAAGTATTCCTGATTGAAGAGCCGATGGCGGCAGCGATCGGTGCAGGTCTGCCTGTTTCCGAAGCAACCGGTTCTATGGTTGTGGATATCGGTGGTGGTACCACTGAAGTTGCTGTTATCTCCCTGAACGGCGTCGTTTACTCCTCCTCCGTACGTATTGGTGGTGACCGTTTCGATGAAGCCATCATTAATTATGTGCGTCGTAACTATGGTTCCCTGATCGGCGAAGCGACCGCTGAACGTATCAAACACGAAATCGGATCGGCTTACCCGGGCGACGAAGTGCTTGAGATCGAAGTGCGCGGCCGTAACCTGGCTGAAGGCGTTCCACGTGGCTTTACCCTGAACTCTAACGAGATTCTGGAAGCGCTGCAGGAACCGCTGACTGGTATCGTCAGCGCGGTCATGGTTGCCCTGGAACAATGTCCGCCAGAACTGGCGTCTGACATCTCCGAGCGCGGTATGGTGTTAACCGGCGGTGGTGCACTGCTGCGTAACCTTGACCGTCTGTTAATGGAAGAGACCGGTATTCCAGTCGTTGTTGCTGAAGATCCGCTGACCTGTGTGGCGCGCGGCGGCGGCAAGGCGCTGGAAATGATCGATATGCACGGCGGCGACCTGTTCAGCGAAGAGTAATCGGATACCGGCAGGGTTAACATCCGATTGCCCTGCCGAATCTGATACGAGAATACGCAAACTTATGAAGCCAATTTTTAGCCGTGGCCCGTCGCTACAGATTCGCCTTATTCTGGCGGTGCTGGTGGCGCTCGGCGTTATTATTGCCGACAGCCGCCTGGGTATGTTTAGTCAAATCCGAACATACATGGATACCGCCGTCAGTCCTTTCTACTTTATTTCTAATGGTCCCCGTGAATTACTCGATGGCGTGTCGCAAACGCTGGCCTCGCGTGACCAACTTGAACTTGAAAACCGGGCGCTGCGTCAGGAACTGCTGCTGAAAAACAGTGAACTGCTGATGCTGGGGCAATATAAACAGGAGAACGCGCGCTTGCGCGAGCTGCTGGGATCGCCGCTGCGCCAGGATGAACAAAAGATGGTGACTCAGGTCATCTCAACGGTTAATGACCCTTACAGCGATCAGGTAGTTATCGACAAGGGTAGCGTGAACGGTGTCTATGAAGGGCAGCCGGTCATCAGCGACAAAGGCGTTGTGGGCCAGGTTGTTGCCGTGGCGAAACTGACCAGTCGCGTGCTGCTGATTTGTGATGCCACCCATGCGCTGCCAATCCAGGTATTGCGTAACGATATCCGCGTGATTGCTGCCGGTAACGGCTGTACGGACGATCTGCAGCTCGAGCATCTGCCGGCCAATACCGACATTCGCGTTGGCGACGTGCTGGTAACCTCCGGTCTGGGCGGCCGCTTCCCTGAAGGCTATCCGGTTGCCGTGGTCTCTTCCGTTAAACTGGACACTCAGCGTGCTTACACCGTGATTCAGGCGCGTCCGACGGCAGGGTTACAGCGTTTGCGTTATCTGCTGCTGTTGTGGGGGGCGGATCGTAATGGTGCCAATCCGATGACGCCGGAAGAAGTGCATCGCGTAGCCAATGAACGTCTGATGCAAATGATGCCGCAGGTCCTGCCTGCACCGGACGCGATGGGCCCGCCTGCGCCCGTTCCTGCACCAGCGACTGGCGTGACGCCGACGCCTGCAACGACAACGCCGCCAGCACCTTCTCCGCGTAAGCCGGGAGGGCAGTAAGTGGCAAGCTATCGTAGTCAGGGGCGCTGGGTTATTTGGCTCTCGTTCTTTATTGCACTCTTACTGCAAGTCATGCCCTGGCCGGACGACATTCTTGTTTACCGGCCAAACTGGGTGCTGCTCATCTTGTTGTATTGGATCCTGGCACTGCCGCATCGCGTAAATGTGGGCACAGGATTTGTGGTGGGTGCCATACTGGATCTTATTAGCGGCTCTACGCTTGGCGTGCGGGCTCTGTCGATGAGTATCATTGCCTACCTGGTTGCGCTGAAATTCCAGCTATTCCGTAACCTGGCGCTCTGGCAACAGGCGCTGGTGGTCATGTTGTTATCACTGGTCGTGGATATTATTGTTTTCTGGGCCGAGTTTTTAGTGATCAACGTCTCTTTCAGACCTGAAGTGTTCTGGAGTAGTGTAGTCAATGGTGTGCTTTGGCCATGGCTATTTTTACTGATGCGTAAAGTCCGCCAGCAGTTTGCGGTGCAATAAGGTTGATATGAATACTCTGTATCTGGCTTCAGGCTCCCCACGCCGTCAGGAATTATTGACTCAGTTGGGTGTAACGTTTGAGCGACTGGTTCCGGGAATTGAGGAACAGCGGCATCCGCAAGAGAGCGCGCAGCAGTATGTTGTTCGCCTGGCGCGCGAGAAGGCGCAGGCAGGCGTTGCGCTGGCTGCACGAGATTTGCCGGTACTGGGGGCAGATACCATTGTCATCCTGAATGGCGAAGTGCTGGAAAAACCGCACGACGCCGCGCATGCGGCCGCAATGCTGCATAAGCTGTCAGGCAAAACACATCAGGTGATGACGGCGGTGGCACTAGCCGATCGTCAGCACCGTCTGGACTGCCTGGTGGTCACGGACGTCACGTTCAGAGCACTAACAGATGAGGACATCGCCGGCTATGTCGCCAGCGGTGAACCGATGGATAAAGCAGGTGCATACGGTATTCAAGGGTTGGGTGGCTGTTTTGTCAGGAAGATAAATGGCAGCTATCACGCCGTGGTCGGCTTACCGCTGGTAGAAACGTATGAGTTGCTGAGCAATTTTAACGCACTGCGTGAAAAAAGGGATAAACATGACGGCTGAATTGTTGGTAAACGTAACGCCCTCGGAAACACGCGTGGCGTACATTGATGGCGGTATTCTGCAGGAAATTCATATTGAACGTGAGGCGCGACGCGGAATCGTAGGCAATATCTACAAAGGTCGTGTAAGTCGTGTACTTCCGGGTATGCAGGCGGCTTTTGTAGATATTGGGCTGGATAAAGCCGCTTTTCTTCATGCTTCAGACATCATGCCGCACACCGAATGCGTGGCGGGTGAAGAACAGAAGCAGTTCACCGTGCGCGACATTTCCGAACTGGTTCGTCAGGGTCAGGATCTGATGGTGCAGGTGGTCAAAGATCCGCTGGGCACCAAGGGCGCTCGCCTGACGACAGACATCACGCTGCCTTCCCGTTACCTGGTCTTTATGCCTGGTGCTTCGCACGTTGGGGTTTCCCAGCGTATCGAAAGCGAAACCGAGCGTGAACGCCTGAAAAAAGTGGTGGCGGATTACTGCGATGAGCAGGGCGGATTTATTATTCGCACGGCTGCAGAAGGCGTGTGCGAGGACGATCTGGCCTCAGATGCGGCGTATCTCAAGCGTGTCTGGACCAAAGTCATGGAGCGCAAAAAACGCCCGCAAACCCGTTACCAGATGTACGGCGAGCTGGCGCTGGCGCAACGCGTGTTGCGTGATTTTGCTGATGCTCAGCTCGACAGGATCCGCGTGGACTCCCGTCTGACCTACGAAGCGTTACTGGAGTTTACAGCAGAATACATCCCTGAGATGACCAGCAAGCTGGAACATTACAGTGGACGACAGCCCATTTTCGATCTCTTTGATGTGGAAAATGAAATTCAGCGTGCGCTGGAACGCAAGGTTGAGCTGAAATCCGGCGGCTATTTGATTATCGATCAAACCGAAGCCATGACCACCGTGGATATCAATACCGGTGCGTTCGTTGGGCATCGTAATCTCGATGACACCATCTTTAATACCAATATTGAAGCTACGCAGGCGATTGCGCGTCAGCTGCGTCTGCGTAACCTGGGCGGCATTATCATTATCGATTTTATCGACATGAGTAATGAAGATCACCGCCGCCGGGTGCTGCACTCTTTGGAGCAGGCGCTGAGTAAAGATCGCGTTAAAACCAGCATTAACGGCTTTTCACAGCTGGGGCTGGTGGAGATGACGCGTAAGCGCACGCGTGAAAGCGTGGAGCATGTGCTATGCAACGAGTGCCCGACCTGCCACGGACGCGGTACGGTCAAAACGGTCGAAACCGTATGCTATGAAATTATGCGGGAGATCGTGCGTGTCCATCATGCTTACGACTCCGATCGTTTCCTGGTCTATGCTTCTCCGGCCGTGGCGGAAGCCCTGAAAGGTGAAGAGTCACACGCGCTGGCGGAAGTGGAAATTTTTGTCGGTAAGCAGGTTAAAGTACAAATTGAACCGCTCTATAACCAAGAGCAGTTCGACGTCGTTATGATGTAGTTAACCACCTGATGGCGATACCTTGTAGGCCGGATAAGGCGTTCACGCCGCCATCCGGCAAAACGATTTTGTGAGTCACATTTTTTGGCAGACAAGGAGAGATGCGTGAGGCGATTGCCGGGGATTTTACTGCTCACTGGAGCCGCGCTCGTCGTCATCGCAGCGCTACTGGTTAGTGGCCTGCGCCTTGCGTTGCCGCATCTCGATAGCTGGCGGCCTGCGATCCTCAGTAAAATTGAGTCGGCCACCGGTATGACCGTTTCTGCCAGCCAGCTCACCGCCAACTGGCAGAATTTTGGCCCCACCCTTGAAGCCCGCGATATCCACACTCAGCTTAGCGACGGCGGCGAATTCTCGGTCAAACGCGTCACGCTGGCGCTGGATGTCTGGCAAAGCTTGCTGCACATGCGCTGGCAGTTTCGCGATCTCACCTTCTGGCAACTGCATTTACGCACTAATACGCCTATCCAGCGCAGCAACAATGACGATGGAGTCGAACCCGGCCGCGTCAGCGATCTGTTTTTACGTCAGTTCGATCACTTCGATCTCCGCGACAGCCAAATCAGTTTCTTGACCCTCTCTGGTCAGCGCGCGGAGCTGGCGATCCCCCAGCTTACCTGGCTGAACGGAAAAAACAGGCACCGCGCCGAAGGTCAGGTTAGCCTCTCCAGCCTGACCGGGCAGCACGGTATCATGCAGGTGCGGATGGATCTGCGTGATGACGAAGGGCTACTGAACAATGGCCGGGTCTGGCTACAGGCCGATGACATTGACGTCAAACCGTGGCTGGGGAAATGGATGCAGGATAACGTCGCGCTGCAAACGGCACGCTTTAGCCTGGAAGGGTGGATGACGCTCAGCAAAGGTGAAATTTCCAGTGGTGATGTCTGGCTGAAGAAAGGCGGGGCAAGCTGGAAAGGTGACAACAATACGCACACGCTGTCTGTTGATAACCTGACCGCACAGATCAGCCGCGAACAGCCTGGCTGGGTGTTCGCGATCCCGGATACGCGTATCACGATGGATGACAAACCCTGGCCGAGTGGCGCGCTCACCCTGGCCTGGATCCCCGAGCAGGAAGTCGGGGGCGAGAATAACAAACGCAGCGACGAGCTGCGCATTCGAGCCAGTAACCTCGAACTGGCGGGTCTGGAAGGGCTACGCCCCATGGCGGCAAAGCTCTCCCCAGCGTTGGGTGACATCTGGCGGGCCACGCAGCCGAGCGGCAAGATAGATACGCTGGCGCTGGATATCCCATTACAGGCGACAGAAAAAACGCGCTTCCAGTCCTCGTGGACCGATCTGGCCTGGAAACAGTGGAAGCTGTTACCAGGCGCCGAGCATTTCTCTGGTACGCTTGCCGGTAGCGTGGAGAACGGTGCGCTTACCGTCTCGATGAAGCAGGCAAAAATGCCATATGAAACCGTCTTCCGTGCGCCGCTGGAAATAGAAGACGGCGTTGCGACGCTAAGCTGGCTGAAGAACGACAAAGGTTTTCAACTGGATGGGCGGAATATTGATGTTAAAGCCAAAGCCGTCCATGCGCGCGGCGGTTTTCGCTATCTCCAACCTGCCGGAGATGAACCGTGGTTGGGCATTCTGGCGGGGATCAGCACCGATGACGGTTCTCAGGCCTGGCGTTATTTCCCGGAAAACCTGATGGGTAAAGACCTGGTCGATTACCTTAGCGGTGCGATTCAGGGCGGTGAAGCGGATAACGCCACGCTGGTGTACGGCGGGAATCCGCGTTTGTTCCCGTATCCACATAATGAAGGTCAGTTTCAGGTACTGGTGCCGCTGCGCAATGCCAAATTTGCTTTCCAGCCTGACTGGCCAGCGCTTACCAATCTTAACATTGAGCTGAACTTCATTAATAACGGCCTGTGGATGAAGACCGACAGCGTCAATTTAGGTGGGGTGAGAGCCAGCAACCTGACGGCCAATATTCCCGACTACGCAAAAGAAAAGTTGCTGATTGATGCCGACATTAATGGTCCTGGCAAGGCGGTCGGACCGTATTTTGACGAGACACCGCTGAAGGACTCACTGGGCGCCACGCTGGAGCAGCTCCAGATTGACGGCGATGTGAATGCTCGCTTACATCTGGATATCCCCTTTGATGGCTCGCTGGTGACCGCCAAAGGTGATGTTAACCTGCGCAATAACAGCCTGTTTATTAAGCCACTCGACAGTACATTAAAGAACCTGAACGGCAAATTTAGCTTTATCAACGGCTCACTTCAAAGCGAGCCGATGACGGCCAACTGGTTTAATCAGCCGCTGAACGTCGACTTTTCCACCACCGAGGGAGCTAAAGCCTATCAGGTTGCAGTGAATCTGAACGGCGACTGGCAGCCAACCCGCATGGGCATCCTGCCAACGCAGGTGAACGAGGCCTTAGGCGGCAGCGTAGCGTGGAATGGCAAAGTGGGTATCGATCTTCCGTACCATGCCGGGGCGACCTACAGCATTGAGCTTAAAGGTGACCTGAAGAATGTAAGCAGTCACTTACCTGCGCCGCTGAATAAAGCGGCCGGCGAGTCTCTGCCATTGAACGTGAAGGCCGACGGCAACCTGCGCAGCTTCGATTTGACGGGCAACGCGGGGCCTAAAAATCACTTTAACAGCCACTGGCTGTTGAATCAGAAACTGACCCTTGATCGTGCTATCTGGGCTTCTGAAAGCCGCACGGTTCCTGACCTGCCCGAGCAGCAAGGTATTGAGCTCAATCTGCCGCCAATGGACGGTGCGCAATGGCTGGCACTGTTTAACAAAGGCGCGGCGGACAGCGTGGGCACCAATGCGAACTTCCCGCAGCGCATAACGGTACGCACGCCGTCGCTATCGTTGGGCGGTCAGCAGTGGAACAATCTCAGTATTGTGTCTGAGCCTTCGTCGAATGGCAGTAAAGTGCAGGCGCAGGGGCGTGAGATCAACGCGACGTTGGCGATGCGCAATAACGCACCGTGGCTGGCAAACGTGAAGTATCTCTATTACAACCCGAGCGCCGCGAAACCCGCACCGAACGCCACGCCGGCCTCGCCGTTTTCCGCGATCAACAACGTCAGCTTCCGTGGCTGGCCGGACGTTCAACTGCGCTGCGAAGAGTGCTGGATGTGGGGGCAGAAATACGGGCGTATTGACGCCGATGTCGCGATTAAAGGCGATACACTGACCCTGGATAACGGACTGCTGGATACGGGCTTTGCCAGACTGACCCTCGACGGTGAATGGGTTAACGCACCGGGTAATGTGCGCACCTCGCTGAAGGGAAAACTCAACGGTAATAAAATTGATTCTGCGGCCGGTTTCTTTGGCGTATCGACCCCGATCCACAACTCCTCGTTTAACGTTGAGTACGATTTACACTGGCGTAACCCGCCCTGGGATCCGGATGAAGCGTCACTAAATGGTATTTTGCGCACCCGTCTGGGCAAAGGTGAGCTTACTGAACTCAGCACCGGACATGCGGGGCAGTTGCTGCGCCTGCTGAGCTTTGATGCGTTGCTGCGTAAACTGCGTTTCGATTTTAGCGATACGTTTAACGAGGGCTTCTATTTTGACTCCATTCGCAGTACGGCGTGGATCAAAGATGGCGTGATGCATACCGACGATACATTGGTGGATGGTCTGGAAGCCGATATCGCCATGAAAGGCTCGGTCAATCTGGTGCGCCGTGAGCTGAATATGGAAGCCGTGGTCGCGCCGGAAATTTCTGCCACCGTGGGAGTTGCCGCCGCATTTGCCGTTAACCCGATTGTCGGCGCGGCGGTGTTTGCCGCCAGTAAAGTCCTGGGGCCGCTGTGGAGCAAAGTCTCGATTCTGCGCTATCGCATCACTGGTCCGGTCGATAAACCGCAGATTAACGAAGTTCTGCGCCAGCCGCGTAAAGAAAGCCAGCAATGATTTGACGGGGGCGAGTAATTGCCCCAATCTCAGTAAATATGATCTTCTTACCGCTGTTTTACAGCGGCAACTAATGAGTAGCAAAACGATGAGTCTGAACCTGGTAAGTGAACAATTGCTAGCGGCGAATGGCCTGAAACATCAGGACCTGTTTGCCATTCTGGGCCAACTGGCCGAACGCCGTCTTGATTACGGCGATCTCTATTTTCAGTCGAGCTATCACGAATCCTGGGTTTTAGAAGACCGCATCATTAAAGATGGTTCTTACAACATCGATCAGGGCGTTGGTGTGCGTGCCATCAGCGGCGAAAAAACCGGGTTTGCCTATGCGGACCAGATAAGTCTGCTGGCGCTGGAGCAAAGTGCTCTTGCTGCCCGTACTATTGTGCGCGACAACGGTGATGGCAAAGTGAAAACGCTGGGTGCAGTAGAGCATCAGGCGCTTTATACCTCACTTGATCCGTTGCAGAGCATGAGCCGTGAAGAGAAGCTGGATATTCTGCGTCGCGTTGATAAGGTCGCGCGTGCCGCCGACAAACGTGTGCAAGAAGTGACCGCTAGCTTGACCGGCGTTTATGAGCTGATTCTGGTTGCGGCGACTGACGGTACGTTGGCGGCGGATGTTCGTCCTCTGGTGCGCCTGTCCGTTAGCGTGCAGGTTGAAGATGACGGTAAGCGTGAACGTGGCGCTAGCGGCGGTGGTGGTCGTTTTGGCTATGACTATTTCCTCGCCTCCCTTGACGGCGAAGTCCGTGCCGATGCATGGGCGAAAGAAGCCGTGCGCATGGCGCTGGTGAATCTCTCCGCGGTAGCCGCGCCAGCAGGCGCACTGCCGGTCGTGCTGGGTGCAGGCTGGCCGGGCGTGCTGCTGCACGAAGCGGTCGGTCATGGCCTTGAAGGTGACTTCAATCGTCGTGGGACATCAGTCTTTAGCGGCCACATGGGTGAGCTGGTGGCATCTGAGCTGTGCACCATTGTGGATGACGGCACGATGGCGGATCGCCGTGGTTCAGTGGCTATTGATGATGAAGGTACGCCAGGCCAGTACAATGTCCTGATTGAAAACGGTATTCTGAAAGGCTATATGCAGGACAAGCTGAACGCGCGTCTGATGGGTGTAGCGCCGACCGGTAACGGACGTCGTGAATCTTACGCACATTTGCCAATGCCGCGTATGACCAATACCTATATGCTGCCGGGTAAATCTACGCCGCAGGAAATTATTGAGTCCGTTGAATACGGTATTTACGCTCCGAACTTCGGCGGCGGTCAGGTGGACATCACGTCCGGGAAGTTTGTGTTCTCAACGTCTGAAGCGTATCTGATTGAAAACGGTAAAGTGACCAAGCCGGTGAAAGGTGCGACGCTGATCGGCTCCGGCATTGAAGCGATGCAGCAGGTTTCGATGGTGGGTAATGACCTGAAACTGGATAACGGCGTCGGCGTTTGCGGTAAAGAAGGGCAGAGTCTGCCAGTGGGCGTGGGTCAGCCGACGTTGAAGGTAGATAGCCTTACCGTAGGCGGTACCGCGTAACTGTACATGCCGGATGGCAACGCTTCGCGTTTTATCCGGCCTACATATCTGCACCGACCGTAGGCCCGGTAAGCGAAGCGCCACCGGGCATGTTTATTTCTCTTTACCCCTGCCGTACATCCCCTGAAACAACTGCGCCACATCGACAAAATAATCCGTGAGAGAGTTAATCACGACCTGCACCTTGAGCGGCAGCTTGTCTTTTTCGGTATACAGCGCGTAAACCGGACGTGGATCTGACTGGTAGCGGGGCAGCAGGATCTCCAATTCACCACGATTGATCTCATTGATCACCCACATCAGCGGGACATAGGCAATCCCCGCACCTGCGGCCAGCCAACGCACCAGCGTCATGGGATCGTTGGTTACGAAGCGTCCCTGCGGGATCAGGCGGGTTGAAATCCCTTCCGGGGCAATAAGCTCAAATTCATTATCTGGACGCACGCTGTATTCCAGCCACGAATGGTTGCTGAGATCGGCGGGTTTTTCCGGGATGCCAAACTGGGCGAGATAGCTTTTAGCGGCACAAACCACCATTGGCATCGTCCCCAGACGACGTGAAAAAAGACTGGAGTCCTGGAGAGCGCCCACACGGATAACCACGTCCAGACCGTCAGCAATTAAGTCCGGGGCCGGGATGCCGGTGACCAGATTGACCGCCAGTCCGGGGTACTCTTTCAGCATTTTTGCGGTCAGTCCGGCGAGGACATTTTGTGCCATGGTTGAAGAACAGCCGATCCGCAGTGTACCGATCGGCGTGTTGTTAAACGCATAGAGCTGCTCATGAACGTCCTGCACTTCGTGCAGCATGCGACGGCAGCCCTGATAATAAATTTTTCCGGCCTCGGTCAGCCCAATGCTGCGTGTACTGCGGTTTAGCAGCTTAACCTGCAGTTCATCTTCCAGTTTTGATACCGTCTGGCTTATCGATGAAACGCTCATTTGCAGTTGTCTGGCTGCGGCAGTGAAGGAGCCAAACTCGACGACTTTGGCGAACACCGACATACGTTTTAATCGTTCCATTGTTCACTCTGGCTTAAAAGTGATTTAGATCACATAATATAGATAACAGCATAACAGTTACGTTAATATATTATTATTCAAATAACAGCTATGTCGCTCTCGCCTGGCTCATCCTTGCCCTTCTCTGCGGTGACATACGCTCAATAAACGATCGCCCGCACTCTCTTAAGCTACCAAGGTCAACATGAGTCTGTTTCCCGTTATCGTGGTGTTTGGTCTTTCCTTCCCACCGATTTTTTTCGAGTTACTTTTGTCACTGGCGATTTTCTGGCTGGTGCGCCGGGTGCTGGTTCCAACTGGCATCTATGATTTTGTCTGGCATCCGGCTCTGTTTAACACCGCGCTGTATTGCTGTCTGTTCTATCTAATAACGCGCCTGTTCGTTTGAGGTTGAAGTGAAAACACTAACAAGAAAACTCTCCCGTACGGCCATGACTCTCGTACTGGTCATTCTGGCTTTTATCGCTATTTTCCGCGCATGGGTCTATTACACCGAGTCGCCGTGGACGCGTGATGCGCGTTTTAGTGCCGAGGTTGTTGCTATCGCCCCGGACGTCGCGGGCCTGATTACTCACGTTAACGTGCATGATAACCAGCTGGTGAAAAAGGATCAGGTCCTGTTCACCATCGACCAACCGCGCTATAAAAAAGCCCTCGAACAAGCCGAAGCGGACGTCGCCTATTATCAGGTCCTGGCGCAGGAAAAACGCCAGGAAGCGGGGCGTCGTAACCGTCTTGGCGTTCAGGCCATGTCCCGCGAAGAGATTGACCAGTCGAATAACGTGCTGCAAACCGTATTACATCAGCTGGCGAAGGCGCAGGCGACCCGCGATCTGGCAAAACTCGATCTTGAACGTACGGTCATCCGTGCGCCAGCCGACGGTTGGGTGACGAACCTTAACGTCTATTCCGGGGAGTTTATTACCCGTGGTTCGACGGCGGTGGCGCTGGTTAAACAGCATTCTTTCTACGTGCTGGCTTATATGGAAGAGACCAAGCTGGAAGGTGTGCGTCCGGGTTACCGCGCTGAAATTACGCCGCTTGGCAGCAACAAGGTTTTGAAAGGTACCGTTGATAGCGTGGCGGCGGGCGTGACGAATGCCAGCAGTACGCAGGATGCGAAAGGCATGGCGACCATTGACTCCAACCTTGAATGGGTGCGACTGGCTCAGCGTGTGCCAGTACGCGTCCGTCTTGATGACCAGCAGGGAACGCTGTGGCCAGCCGGGACCACGGCGACTGTGGTCATTACCGGGAAGCAGGATCGCGATGCCAGCCAGGAGTCCTTCTTCCGTAAAATGGCGCACCGTCTGCGCGAGTTCGGTTAATTGCGATGGGCATTTTCTCCATTGCCAATCAGCATATCCGCTTTGCGTTAAAACTGGCATGCGCCATTGTGCTGGCGCTGTTCGTTGGCTTTCATTTTCAGCTTGAGACCCCGCGATGGGCGGTGTTGACCGCAGCGATTGTGGCAGCAGGCCCCGCTTTTGCGGCGGGCGGAGAACCTTATTCGGGTGCGATCCGCTATCGTGGGATGCTGCGTATTATCGGGACGTTTATCGGCTGTATTGCGGCACTGGTGATTATCATCAGCATGATCCGTGCGCCGCTGCTGATGATCCTCGTGTGCTGTGTCTGGGCCGGTTTTTGTACCTGGATCTCTTCGCTGGTGAAGATCGAGAACTCCTATGCCTGGGGGCTTTCGGGTTATACGGCGCTGATTATCGTCATTACTATCCAGGCTGAGCCTCTGCTGACACCGCAATTTGCCCTCGAGCGCTGCAGCGAGATTGTGATCGGTATTGTCTGCGCAATTGTTGCTGATCTGCTCTTTTCTCCCCGCTCGGTGAAACAAGAAATTGACGTTGAACTGGACAGCCTTCTGGTGGCGCAGTATCGGCTTATGCAACTGTGTATTAAGCATGGTGACAGTGAAGAAGTGGACAAAGCCTGGGGCGATTTAGTTCGTCGGACTGCGGCGCTGGAAGGCATGCGCAGTAACCTGAATATGGAGTCCTCACGCTGGGGGCGCGCCAACCGCAGGCTCAAAGCGCTAAACACGCTGTCACTGACGTTGATTACCCAATCCTGTGAAACCTATCTTATCCAGAACACGCGTCCGGAACTGATTACGGATACCTTCCGTGAGCTGTTCGATACACCGGTGGAAACCGTGCAGGATGTGCATAAACAACTGAAGCGCATGCGCCGGGTGATGGTCTGGACCGGCGAGCGCGAAACGCCGGTGACCCTTTATAGTTGGGCCAGTGCGGCAACCCGTTACCTGCTGCTGAAACGTGGGGTGGTTAGCAACACGAAAATCAGCGCTACGGAAGAAGAGATCCTGCAGGGCGAGCCGGTGGTGAAAGTGGAATCCGCCGAACGCCACCATGCGATGGTCAACTTCTGGCGCACCACGCTGTCCTGCGTGCTGGGCACCTTGTTCTGGCTGTGGACTGGCTGGACGTCGGGTAGCGGCGCAATGGTGATGATTGCGGTGGTGACCTCACTGGCGATGCGTTTACCCAACCCGCGGATGGTGGCAATCGACTTTATTTACGGCACGCTGGCGGCGTTACCGCTGGGTGCGCTCTACTTTCTGGTGATCATCCCCAATACGCAGCAAAGTATGTTGTTACTGTGCCTGAGCCTGGCGGTGCTGGGGTTCTTTCTGGGCATCGAGGTGCAGAAGCGACGTCTGGGCTCAATGGGCGCGCTGGCCAGTACCATTAACATCATCGTGCTGGATAACCCGATGACCTTCCACTTTAGCCAGTTCCTCGACAGTGCGCTTGGGCAGATTGTCGGATGCGTGTTGGCGTTTCTGGTGATCTTACTGGTGCGTGATAACTCGCGTGACAGAACTGGTCGTGTGCTGCTTAATCAGTTCGTGTCGGCGGCAGTTTCAGCGATGACCACCAATGTGGTTCGCCGCAAAGAAAACCATCTCCCGGCGCTTTACCAGCAGCTCTTTTTGCTGATGAACAAATTCCCCGGTGACCTGGCGAAGTTTCGTCTGGCGCTGACGATGATCATCGCACACCAGCGTCTGCGCGATGCACCGGTACCGGTAAACGAGGATTTATCCGCCTTTCATCGTCAACTGCGACGTACTGCCGATCACATCATATCCGCAGGGAACGACGACAAACGCCGACGCTACTTTAGCCAATTGCTGGAGGAGCTTGATGTCTATCAGGAGAAGTTAACCCTCTGGCAAGCGCCGCCTCAGGTGACGGAGCCGGTGAAGCGACTCACCGGTATGCTCCACAAATACCAGCATGCACTGACCAGCAGTTAAGACTGATAAACCGACGCCAGAAGCATGGCTATACTTACCTGATGTGCGGGAATCCCTGCATAGAGAGCCTGTAGAGCGACTGGCGTTGGGGTGGTAGCTATAGATGAACATCTATACATTTGATTTTGACGAGATTGAAGAACAGGGTGATTTTTACCGCGAGTTTACGCGGGCATTCGGCCTTGCTCGGGAAAAGGTAAGCGATCTCGATTCACTGTGGGAGGTAGTGATGGGCGACGTTCTACCTCTGCCGCTGGAGATTGAGTTTGTCCATTTACCGGACAAACAACGCCGACGCTACGGAGCGCTGATTTTGCTGTTTGATGAAGCAGAAGAAGAGCTGGAAGGGCAATTACGCTTTAACGTCCGTCATTCAATGTAAGGCATAAAAAAGCCCCCGACAGGCGGGGGCAAGTCGTCTCGGACCAGACGACGAGGGTTTATTTGTACAGTTCAGCGGTTGCGTGCCAATGCGCGCCTTCACGCAGTTCGGTCACGCGGTAGCTGCTGGCGCCTGCTTTTTCAGCTTTGGCGACGATTTCCTGACGCATATCCATCGGTGAGCTGCCAATCTGAGAAACAGAGATGGTACCCATGGATTGCAAATTCTGTGCTTCTTGTGTGTTCACCTGATTAACCGCCGCACTGGCGCCAAAAGAGAGAACGGAAAGAAGGCTTAAGGTTGCAACAGTCGTTTTGATTTTCATGATATTTACCTCGTCGAATTCTTTTATTGGGGTCTTCGTTTCGTGACCCTCATCACAAAATCAAGTATACACTAATCACTCAATAAATTAATACCACGCTAATGGTTTCTGCTGTAATTAAGTGTTAAAAAATGTTGTTTTAATAACTTATTGGAATTAAAAACGAATAATTGAACTCATTATTTTAAAAAATACAGTAAATTCATGGTGATAGTTAATTTCGCAATTTGTGCGTTTTTATTTCGAGGTATTCACTGTGTGAATGTTTTTGGATGGTGAAACGCACTATTTGTTAAATGACAGGCAGAAGAAAAGAGAGGTCAGGAGTCAGAAAGAAAGGTTTTTCCCCGCCACGCGATGCGACGGGGAGGGGATCACAGCTCTTGTTCGAACAGTTCCAGAATAGCTTCGTACAGATCTTTTACCGAGAACCCCATCGCCGGAGTGGTGAAGATGGTATCGTCGCCCGCAATAGTGCCGAGGATACCTTCTGCTTTACCCAGTGAATCCAGCAGACGTGCAATCAACTGTGCGGCGCCTGGGCTGGTATGAATGACCACCACGGCATCGTTGTAGTCAATGTCCAGCACCAGATTTTTCAGTGGACTGGAGGTCGTCGGAACCCCCAATTCAGCCGGAAGGCAGTACACCATCTCCATTTTGGCATTGCGGGTACGCACAGCACCAAACTTGGTCAGCATGCGTGAAACTTTGGACTGGTTGATATTATCAAAGCCCTGATCCTGCAATGCGAGGACGATTTCACCCTGAGAGCTGAATTTTTCTTCTTTGAGAAGCGCTTTAAACGCCTTTACTAATTCTTCTTGTTTAGCCGAGCTTCGCATAAGTCACCCGTAATATGGCGGTAGAAACAACATTATTGTGCATACAGATGAATTTTTATGCAAACGGTCTGCCTCATTCGAGGCTGAAATAATGTTATGAAAGAGCGGAATTTTATCAAATTTCGTTATCAAGAAACATGCCTATGTCACGGCGCGCAAATAAGCTTAAAAGTAAATCAATTGTTATAAAATTGATGTTGTTTTGAGGGGGCAGTTAGGTATATTGTCAGCACCTGTTGGAAAGTTGCTCTACTGTGCGAGTCGTTTTGAATTACGTAACTTAGGTTTTATTTTACGTAAATTAAATGCATAAAAGCCAAATTTGCGTGACTACGCATTCTTGACGCGTGGTTGTTGTGTTCATTGGATTTGTGAATTATGGTCGCCGCCGCGGAGCAACAGACACTTTGCTTATCAATATAATAAGGAGTTTAGGATGAAAGTTGCAGTCCTCGGCGCTGCTGGTGGAATCGGTCAGGCGCTAGCACTACTGTTAAAAACCCAACTGCCTTCAGGTTCAGAACTCTCCCTGTACGACATCGCTCCAGTAACGCCTGGTGTGGCTGTTGATTTGAGCCATATCCCTACCGCTGTGAAAATCAAAGGTTTCAGCGGCGAAGATGCGACCCCGGCACTGGAAGGTGCTGACGTAGTACTGATCTCAGCAGGCGTCGCGCGTAAACCGGGTATGGACCGTTCCGACCTGTTTAACGTCAACGCAGGTATCGTGAAGAATCTGGTTCAGCAGGTTGCGACCACCTGCCCGAAAGCATGCATCGGTATCATCACTAACCCGGTGAACACCACCGTTGCAATCGCTGCAGAAGTGCTGAAAAAAGCAGGCGTTTACGACAAGAACAAACTGTTTGGCGTGACCACGCTGGACATCATCCGCTCCAACACCTTTGTGGCGGAACTGAAAGGCAAGCAGCCGACCGACGTTGAAGTTCCGGTTATCGGCGGACACTCTGGCGTGACCATTCTGCCACTGCTGTCACAGGTCCCTGGCGTAAGCTTCACCGAGCAAGAAGCTGCTGAGCTGACCAAACGTATCCAGAATGCGGGTACTGAAGTCGTCGAGGCTAAAGCCGGTGGCGGTTCCGCAACCCTGTCTATGGGCCAGGCCGCAGCACGTTTCGGTTTGTCGCTGGTTCGCGCACTGAACGGCGAAAAAGGCGTGGTGGAATGTGCATACGTTGAAGGTGACGGCCAGTACGCTCGCTTCTTCTCTCAGCCGCTGCTGCTGGGCAAAAACGGCGTAGAAGAGCGTCAGTCTATCGGCAAACTGAGCGCGTTTGAACAGAGCTCGCTGGAAGGCATGCTGGACACGCTGAAGAAAGATATCACCCTGGGCGAAGAGTTCGTTAAGTAACGCGACAAGGGGCCGGATGCCGGACGGCGGTGTAAACACCTTATCCGGCCTACGGTCAGCGTGTATTTGTAGGCCTGATAAGCGTAGCGCCATCAGGCATTACGTGCTAAGTCCCTACGATATCGCCTAATAAAAACCGGAGCTAATTCAAATTGCTCCGGTTTTTTATGGTAAGTGGGAGGCGTGATGTTAATTGGTGGCCGGGTATTCCTGAATGGTGACCTGCAACGTTAATTGTTTATCATCACGCATCACGACGACGGAGATCACTGAGCCTGGGCGAATTTCCGCTACCTGATCCATGGTCTCCAGCGCAGAGACGGCCGGTTTATTATTGACCGAGATAATCAGATCGTTAACCTGAATGCCTGCTTGTGCCGCCGGGCCATCCGGGGAGACTTCGTTAACCACAATCCCCTGAATTTGATCCATTCCGCCGCCCTGCGCGTGCAGTGGCGCAATCTCGCGACCGCTAATCCCGATATACCCGCGAATGACGCGACCATCACGAATCAGCTTATCCATAATCTTGGTTGCTAACTGGAACGGAATAGCAAAGCCGATCCCTTCCGGCGTTTCGCCATCGTTGCTCTTATCAAACGACAGGGTGTTAATGCCCATCAGCTCACCCAGCGAGTTGACCAGCGCCCCGCCGGAGTTGCCGTGGTTGATAGAGGCATCCGTTTGCAGAAAGTTTTGCCGTCCCGTGGGGTTCAGGCCAATACGACCGGTGGCGCTGATGATCCCCTGAGTAATGGTTTGCCCGAGGTTGTACGGGTTCCCGATAGCAAGAACGACGTCGCCAATGTGCGGTATCCGTTTGTTGTTGATAGGGATTGTGGGCAGCCCACCAGAGGCGTTGATTTTCAGCACCGCCAGGTCAGTCAGGGTATCGGAGCCGACCAGCAGCGCTTCAAACACGCGTCCATCCTGCAGAGCGACGATGATTTGGTCGGCATCATTAATCACGTGTTTGTTGGTGATGATATAGCCGCGCTGATCCATGATAACGCCGGAGCCGAGCGTGCGGATCTCGAGCTGGTTGTGCGTCGTGCTGTTCATACTGCGGTTATACACGTTAACAACGGCGGGGGCGGCACGGCGAACCGCCGGGTTATAGCTGGCAGGCGTTTCATCAGCACTGTCAAACTGGGGTGCTGTAAGCGTATTAATTTTGCGCAGAGAGGGCATCACGGCCAGCAGAATGGCGCCGACGATTAAACCAATCGCGACCGAACGTAAAAGCTTCACAAACATGATAGCGGCGTCATTAAAAAGGGGAACGGCAGCAGCATATCACGAGTTTACCGGACATCACACGATGGGCTGATGTCCGGTCTACCAGCTTAACGCAGGAGCAGATAAATATTCTCGTTACCGCGTACCACCTGCAACGCGATGATCGACGGTTTCGCTTCCAGCACCTTGCGCATTTCGGCAATGGAGTTCACGCGATCGCGGTTTACACCGATGATAACGTCATCTTTGTGCAGACCGGCTTGCGCGGCTGGGCTGCTTTTTTCGACGTTATCAATCTTGATGCCTTTAGTGCCGTCTTTTAACTGACCGTCGCTAAGCGTTGCACCTTGTAACGCCGGGGCGATCATTTCCGCACTGGCGGACGACGACGTGCTGGTATCCAGCGTGACCTCCACCTCCAGTGGCTTACCGTTACGTAGCAGACCCAGTTTAACCTTGGTGCCCGGTTCAGTGGTGGCAATACGCGAGCGTAACTCGGCAAAACTGTTCAGCGGCTTGCCGTTGAGGCTGGTAATGACGTCACCGGATTTCACGCCCGCCTTCGCGGAGCCAGAGTTCGGCAGCACTTCGCTAACAAACGCGCCGCGCTGTACATCCAGTTTGAACGCTTTGGCGATGTCGGCGGTCATTTCCGTCCCTTTAATACCCAACAGGCCGCGTTTGATTTCGCCAAACTGCATTAACTGCTGCGCCAGCGTGCGCGCCATGTTGCTGGGAATGGCAAAGCCAATGCCGATACTGCCGCCGCCCGGTGCCAGAATGGCGGTGTTAATACCGATCAATTCACCATTCAGATTAAGCAGCGCGCCACCGGAGTTACCCCGATTAATGGACGCATCGGTCTGAATAAAGTTTTCCAGACCTTCCAGATTCAGGCCGCTGCGACCCAATGCCGAGACGATGCCGGAGGTTGCCGTTTGCCCCAGCCCGAACGGGTTACCGACGGCGACGGCAAAATCACCCACGCGGAGTTTGTCGGAGTCGGCGATGGCAATTTGTGTCAGGTTGCTAGGGTGCTGGATTTGCAGCAGGGCGATATCGCTCTGATCGTCGCTACCAATCAGCTTGGCGTCAAACTCGCGACCGTCGTTGAGCTGGATACTGATCTTCTGTGCCTGATTAATAACGTGGTTATTGGTTAGCACGTAGCCTTTGGCGGCGTCGATGATGACTCCTGAACCCAGGCCTTCGAACGGTTGTGACGGCTGATCGGGTAAGTCATCGCCAAAAAATTTTTTGAATTCTTCCGGGACTTTCTGCCCCTGCGCGGCGGTACCTTCGACCCTCACGCTCACGACCGCAGGTAACACTTTCTCCAGCATTGGTGCGAGGCTGGGGAGTGCGGCTTGACCGGGAACCTGGCCGGGTATCGACGCAATGGCCTGAAACGGCGCCGAGAGAGTTAACCCGACACTTAACGCTAATGCACTCAACAGCTGGGTTTGTTTTTTCATTGATCCTGCTCTCGTACCTTGAGTAAACGGAAGATGATTCAAAACAGTTTGATGTTATTGAATTTTCGGTTTGGTCACAATGCGGCTAACGACTAAATAATAGCTGGGACGGGAAGAGAAGCGGAGGGCGCAATTGCTGCGCCCAATAAATTTCTTAACGATGTGCAGTTAGTCGCGCTTTGCGCCACTACGCAGCAGGCCGGAGGCCCCTTCGGAATAGTCGCGTGGCATCTGAACCGGTGCCTGATCGTTGCCTGCTTCAGACTCTGCCAGACGGTTACGGAACGGGTTGGATTCTGGCGACATACCCGGCAGCAGGTTGCTGGAACTTTTTGCCATATGTTGGTAGATCTGACGATAGTCGTCGGCCATGTTATCCAGTAGCTCAGCGCTGCGGGCAAAGTGGCTTACCAGCTCTTCACGATACTCTTCCAGCTCAGCTTTGTTTTTTTCCAGTTCGTACTGCAATGCCTGCTGTTGGCGTAATTTACGATTACCAAAACGCATGGCTACGGCACCAATAATGATACCGACGACTAACCCAATTAGCGCATATTCCCAGGTCATGAACATCTCCCGTTGTCTTGTGTTTCCGTAGGGTGTTGGCTTTAGGCTCCATGCCTGCGCCTGATTATGCCACTATAACCGCTAATCCCGTAGAAGTGGAATCCCGACTTTATATCGCGTAGTGTAGAACGGCCTTTTTTTCGTCAACCGTGAGCGACGGCACATCGATTCTCAAGGAATAACAATAACATCATGCAAAGCGTTTCCCCGACATCGCGTTACCTGCAGGCCCTCAACGACGGCAGTCATCAACCCGACAACGTACAGCAAGAGGCAGTGAATCGACTGGATATTATTTTCCAGGAACTGACTGCCCCAGCCCGTCCTGCGTTGCAGGAAAGTGGGCTGATTGCTCGCTTTAGCAAATTTTTGGGTAAACGTGAACCGACGAAGAGCACGCCGGTGCGTGGTCTGTATATGTGGGGGGGCGTGGGGCGCGGGAAAACCTGGCTGATGGACCTTTTCTACCATAGCCTGCCGGGCACGCGTAAACAGCGTTTGCACTTTCACCGCTTTATGCTGCGCGTACATGAAGAGTTGACCGCCCTGCAAGGGCAAAGCGACCCGCTGGAAGTGATTGCCGACCGCTTTAAGGCAGAAACCGACGTGCTGTGCTTTGATGAGTTTTTTGTCTCGGATATCACCGATGCGATGCTGCTCGGTGGATTAATGAAAGCGCTGTTCGCCCGCGGTATCACGCTCGTGGCGACATCCAATATTCCGCCTGATGACCTGTACCGCAATGGTCTGCAACGTGCCCGCTTTCTTCCGGCGATTGAGGCTATTAAACAGTACTGCGACATCATGAATGTGGATGCCGGAGTTGATTACCGTCTGCGTACGCTAACCCAGGCGCATTTATGGTTATCGCCGCTGAATGATGAAACCCAACGGCAGATGGATAAGCTGTGGCTGGCGTTAGCGGGAAGCAAAAGTGAACATGCGCCGACGCTTGAGATAAATCATCGCCCGATGCAGACACTGGCCGTCGAAAACCAAACGCTGGCCGTCTCGTTTACTACCTTGTGCGTCGATGCCCGCAGTCAGCACGACTATATTGCGCTATCGCGCCTGTTTCACACTGTGTTGCTCTCTGACGTCCCAGTGATGACGTCGTTGATGGAGAGCGAAGCACGGCGCTTTATCGCGCTGGTAGATGAGTTCTACGAACGCCATGTCAAGCTGGTGGTGAGTGCGGCAGTTCCTTTATATGAGATCTACCGGGGAGAGCGCCTAACGTTTGAATTCCAGCGCTGTTTGTCGCGTTTGCAGGAGATGCAAAGCGAAGAGTATCTGAAGCGCGAACATTTAGCCGGTTAAACCCATCGCAAATCACATAAAGGGGTCGATCTTTGACCCTGACTTCTCTATAATCTTGCGACCCCACGTTACGAGAGAGTTTTTTTCCCAAAACTTTCTATGTGCCGGCATAGGCTATTCGAAGGGGTAGGTTTGCTGGACAATGTCGTGTGAACCTCAACTGACAAAACGTTTGGGTGTTCACCAACGTGTAACTAATTTATTTGGGTAAGCTTTTAATGAAAACTTTTACAGCTAAACCAGAAACCGTAAAACGCGACTGGTATGTTGTTGACGCGACCGGTAAAACTCTGGGCCGTCTGGCTTCCGAACTGGCTCTGCGCCTGCGCGGTAAGCACAAAGCGGAATACACTCCGCACGTAGATACCGGTGATTACATCATCGTTCTGAACGCTGACAAAGTTGCGGTAACTGGCAACAAGCGTACTGACAAAATGTACTACCGTCACAGTGGCTACGTCGGTGGTCTTAAAGAAGCGACCTTTGAAGAGATGATTGCTCGCCATCCTGAGCGTGTGATTGAAATCGCGGTTAAAGGCATGCTGCCAAAAGGCCCGCTGGGTCGTGCAATGTACCGTAAACTGAAAGTTTACGCGGGCAATGAGCACAACCACGCGGCACAGCAACCGCAAGTTCTTGACATCTAATCGGGATTATAGGCAATGGCTGAAAATCAATACTACGGCACTGGTCGCCGCAAAAGTTCTGCAGCTCGCGTTTTCATCAAACCGGGCAGTGGTAAAATCGTTATCAATCAACGTTCTCTGGAACAGTACTTCGGTCGTGAAACTGCCCGCATGGTAGTTCGTCAGCCGCTGGAACTGGTCGACATGATTGGTAAACTGGACCTGTACATCACCGTTAAAGGTGGTGGTATTTCTGGTCAAGCTGGTGCGATCCGTCACGGTATCACCCGCGCACTGATGGAATATGACGAGTCACTGCGTGGCGAACTGCGTAAAGCAGGCTTCGTTACTCGTGATGCTCGTGAAGTTGAACGTAAGAAAGTCGGCCTGCGTAAAGCACGTCGTCGTCCTCAGTTCTCCAAGCGTTAATTGGTTTCTGCTTCGGCAGATTGCAATTTGCGAAAAAACCCGCCTCGGCGGGTTTTTTTATGGATTTTTACCCACGAATAAGCACGGTAATCTGCTGATTGCCACCTCTTTTTTCCCATTTCCAGAATCGACTCACCACAAAGGTCACAAAATCTGGTAAACTATCATCCAATTTTCTGCCCAAATGTCCGGTATTGTTCATTTTTTGTTTGTATTTTGAACAGCAATGGCTTTTCCGAATCTGGGTGACATCACTTCTGACTGGCCACCTGGTGGCTGGTAGCAGTAAAATTCTTAATATACCTGGAGGTTTTCATGGCTGTCGCTGCCAACAAACGTTCGGTAATGACGCTGTTTTCTGGTCCTACTGACATCTATAGCCATCAGGTCCGCATTGTACTGGCGGAGAAAGGTGTTAGTTTCGAGATTGAGCATGTGGAGAAAGACAATCCACCTCAGGATCTGATCGACCTCAACCCGAATCAGAGCGTACCGACACTGGTGGATCGTGAGCTGACCCTATGGGAATCTCGCATCATTATGGAATACCTGGATGAGCGTTTCCCGCATCCGCCGCTGATGCCGGTTTACCCGGTTGCGCGTGGTGAAAGCCGCCTGTACATGCAGCGTATTGAAAAAGACTGGTATACGCTGATGAACGTCATCGTAAACGGTTCTGCTTCTGAAGCGGACGTCGCGCGTAAGCGACTGCGTGAAGAGCTGCTGGCAATTGCGCCAGTGTTTAGTCAGAAACCGTATTTCCTGAGCGATGAGTTCAGCCTGGTAGACTGCTACCTGGCCCCGCTGCTGTGGCGTTTACCGCAGCTGGGTATTGAATTCAGCGGTGCTGGTTCGAAAGAGCTGAAAGGGTATATGACCCGCGTATTTGAACGTGACTCTTTCCTGGCTTCTCTGACTGAGCCTGAACGTGAAATGCGTCTGGGCCGGGGTTAATCTGTATGGATTTGCCACAGCTATCACCGCGCCGTCCGTATCTGCTGCGCGCATTCTATGAGTGGTTGTTAGACAACCAGCTCACGCCGCACCTGGTGGTGGATGTGACGCTTCCGGATGTGCAGGTTCCCATGGAATATGCGCGTGACGGGCAAATTGTTCTGAATATTGCTCCACGTGCAGTGGGCAACCTGGAACTGGCAAACGACGAAGTGCGTTTTAACGCGCGCTTTGGCGGTATACCGCGTCAGGTTTCCGTGCCGCTGGCTGCTGTTCTGGCTATCTATGCCCGTGAAAACGGTGCCGGTACCATGTTCGAGCCAGAAGCGGCCTACGACGAAGATGTCGCCAGCTTAAATGATGACGACAACGACACGTCCGGCTTTGAAAGCGAAACGGTCATGTCCGTCATTGATGGCGATAAGCCCGATCACGGTGATGACAACGACCCGGATGATACGCCGCCACCTCCGCGTGGTGGGCGTCCGGCGCTACGCGTAGTGAAGTAAAAATCAAACAGGCCCTTGCGGGCCTGTTTTGCTTTCTGTGCCAGCCATCAATAAAACAGCACAATCGTGGCTATCATATTCACCACAAATCCTACCGCCATTGGGATCGCCGTGCGTTTAACCACCTCAAAAGGCGATACACCCGCAATACCGGAAGTTACTACAATGACCGCAGTAATGGGTGAAACCGCGCGGGCCAGGGTAGTGGCAAAGTGCATTGGCATAATCATTACCACCGCCGGAATATGCAGCCCTGCGGCGATGTCCGGGATCAGGCTGGCGAATGACATAAACGGCGCGTTACCGGAGCCCATGACAATGGCGCAGGCGGCGATGACCACCGCCATGATGATCATCACGCCGATACCGCCAAGCCCGGAATGTTCCGCCCCCCTAATCACCGCGTCGACAGTGCCGATGGTGGTTAAGCCTTTGGCAAAGATCTCACCGGCGACGACCAGCGTCACGACATTGGCGAACTGGGTGCCCATGCCATCAAAAAACGCCTGCACATCATCCATGGTTTCGCGCAGATTATGGGTGCGAAAGAATTCGACAAGCATGGTGACTGTCATGCTCATCAGCATCACCACCACCAGATTCAGCTCTGTTTTCATGAGTCCACTATGTGCAAGGAACAGCGAGCCTAGCATCAGGATCAGTGGCATCACCGGTAAAATGGCGTAATAGAGCGGCGGAACATCTTCCAGCGCCTTTTGTTCGGCAAAGCCGATGCTTTCTGCTACTGACTTGCGGTCAAACTGGCGCTGCACAAAAAAGTGCGCAATAGCAACGGCGATAATCACGCACGAAGCGACGGGTAACTGGTAGTGGAAGAAGTAGGTGGCGATTTTCATTCCCGCTACCTGAGCGGCAAAAATCGAGTTTGTTTCCAGAATACCCCATTCAATCGACATTGACGTGGCAATGACCGCCACTGCCGACAAACGGCTTACGCCAAGGCTGACCAGCGTCGGGAAGAGGGTGACCATCAGCAACATCCCTAACCCGGAGGCGCTGGTAATGAACTGCGCCATGATCTGACCGATCACATAGGTGGCGGCAAGCACGATATACGGTGAGCGGATAAGCTTTAGCGGACGGCTCAGCAGGCTCACCATCGCCCGACTGGCTCCCATCCTGTCCATATAGCGGGCATAGCCACCGACGGCCATAATCGACAGCCCCAGGCCTGCTGCGCGACTGGAGAGCATGCGCAGAATTTCGTTATAAATATCAACCAGCAGGTAGCCGCTGCTTTTTTCGGGTGCAACCAGCGCACCGTACCCCAGCCAGACGCCGCAGATCATTAGGAAGATCCCAGCAGCCGCAAGGACCACCTGGGGTTTGTAGTTTTTGAGGATCAGGTAACCCATCGTTAATAAAACGATGACAGAAAGTATGATGCCGAACATTTTTTCACTCCATGCAGGAAAGAAGATAAATCCGGTAATAGCGCTGTTATAAAAGCGGATGTTATATTTTTTTTACCGTTTTTTATGGAGTGAATATCGTATTTTTAAAATCGAGATTAAATTATTTTTCGTTTTAAAATAGTAGGTTATGATAATTTTTCACGATCATATTCGCAGATTTCATAAATTCGATGTCATACTCAGAAATTAAAATTCATCATATTGTTTTTGAGTGAAAATATATTTGTATTTCATATGTTATCAATAAGCGGGCTAACCCGATTGACCTCCATTTCACCCCGCTTTCGATCCTGTGTTACGATGAACCCGCTGTTATTTTTCACCAATGACTTAGCTGAATGGACCCTATGAACGCATTTGATTCGCAAGCTGAAGACTCTCCATCCACCATTGGCCGTAGTTTACGTAACCGCCCGCTGGCGCGTAAAAAACTGTCTGAAATGGTTGAAGAAGAACTGGAACAGATGATTCGTCGTCGGGAGTTTGGCGAGGGTGAACAGTTGCCGTCCGAGCGGGAGCTGATGGCCTTCTTTAACGTCGGTCGTCCCTCGGTGCGAGAAGCCCTGGCGGCGTTAAAACGTAAAGGCCTGGTGCAAATCAACAACGGCGAACGTGCCCGCGTTTCGCGTCCATCTGCGGACACCATCATTGGTGAACTGTCGGGGATGGCGAAAGATTTTCTCTCGCATCCCGGCGGCATTGCCCACTTTGAACAGTTGCGACTGTTCTTTGAGTCAAGCCTGGTGCGTTACGCCGCCGAGCATGCAACCGACGAGCAAATTGACAGGTTGGCGAAAGCGCTGGATATTAACAGCCAGTCGCTGGATGACAACGCGCTGTTCATTCGTTCGGACGTGGATTTTCACCGTGTGCTGGCGGAGATCCCTGGTAATCCTATCTTTATGGCGATCCATGTCGCGCTGCTGGACTGGCTGATCGCCGCACGTCCGACCGTCGCCGACCGCGAATTATACGAGAACAATAGCGTAAGTTATCAACAGCATATTGCTATTGTCGACGCCATTCGTCAGCACGATCCTGATGAAGCAGACCGCGCATTACAAGACCATCTCAACAGCGTTTCCGCTACCTGGCACGCTTTCGGTAAAAATAAAAAATTGAGGAAGTGATCGCGTCCTGATGATCGTTTAGTGAGGCAGATCGCACTATAAGCTTTCTGTATTGTATTGCTGCTTATTTGATCTGGTATAACAGGTATAAAGGTACGCAGTTAGACAACACTAATCATCGATAGAGGTCGTTATGGCAAGAAATTTAAAAGGCGTAATGCCAGCGTTGTTAACCCCATTCGACAACCAACAGCGACTGGACATTGAGAGCCTACGTCGTCTGGTGCGTTTCAACATTGGGCAGGGTGTTGATGGCCTGTACGTCGGTGGCTCAACGGGTGAAGCGTTTGTCCAGAACCGGGCTGAAAGAGAGCAGGTACTGGAGATCGTGGCGGAAGAAGCGAAGGGTAAAGTCACGCTTATCGCACATGTGGGCACGGTGAGCACCGAAGAGAGCCAGCAGTTGGCGAGCGCAGCCCATCGCTACGGCTTTGATGCTGTCTCTGCCGTCACACCGTTTTACTATCCGTTCAGTTTTGAAGAGCACTGCGATCACTACCGTGCAATTATTGATTCCTCTGATGGCTTGCCAATGGTGGTCTATAACATCCCGGCGCTGAGCGGCGTAAAACTGACGCTGGATCAGATCAACACGCTGGTCACGTTGCCGGGTGTTGGCGCGTTGAAGCAGACCTCTGGCGATCTCTATCAAATGGAGCAGATCCGTCGCGCCCATCCGGATCTGGTGCTGTACAACGGCTATGACGAAATTTTCGCGTCAGGCCTGCTGGCTGGGGCAGATGGTGGTATCGGCAGCACCTACAACATCATGGGCTGGCGCTATCAGGGAATCGTGAAAGCACTCAAAGAAGGCGATATCCAGACGGCACAAAAGCTGCAAACCGAGTGCAATAAGGTTATCGATTTACTGATTAAAGTCGGCGTGTTCCGTGGACTGAAAACGGTTCTGCACTATATGGACGTGGTTTCCGTCCCACTGTGCCGTAAGCCGTTTGCCCCTGTTGACGAAAAGTACCTGCCAGAACTGAAAGCGCTGGCTGACCAACTGCTGGCAGAAAAGGCGTAACAGCGGATTGCCGGGGGCTCTTTGCTTGCCCGGCCTACACAGGCAGACCGTAGGCCGGATGAGGCACAGTCGCCCACCAGTACAACAATGAAAATCGTCGGGAGAGTCACATGAGTACTTCTACCCAGAGCATTCCGTGGTACCGCCATCTCAACCGGGCACAATGGCGTGCGTTCTCTGCCGCCTGGCTGGGATATTTGCTGGATGGTTTTGATTTTGTCTTAATTGCCCTTGTGCTGACGGAAGTACAAGGTGAATTCGGGTTGACGACGGTGCAGGCTGCCAGCCTGATCTCGGCCGCCTTTATTTCTCGCTGGTTTGGCGGGCTGATGCTGGGGGCGATGGGCGATCGCTACGGGCGTCGCCTGGCGATGGTCACCAGCATTATTCTGTTCTCGCTAGGGACGCTGGCTTGCGGTTTTGCACCGGGCTACACCACCATGTTTATCGCCCGCCTGGTCATCGGCATGGGGATGGCAGGTGAGTACGGTTCAAGTGCGACCTATGTGATTGAAAGCTGGCCTAAACAGTTGCGCAATAAAGCCAGTGGTTTCCTGATTTCGGGCTTCTCCGTGGGGGCCGTGATCGCCGCTCAGGTCTACAGTCTGGTGGTACCGGTGTGGGGGTGGCGCGCGCTTTTTTTCATCGGCATTGTACCGATTATCTTCGCCCTCTGGCTGCGTAAAAATATTCCGGAAGCCGAGGACTGGAAGAAAAAACACGAAGGCAAAGCGCCGGTGCGCACGATGGTGGATACCCTCTATCGGGGTGAACATCGGGTCATTAATATTCTGATGACGCTCGCCGCCGCAACCGCGCTGTGGTTCTGTTTTGCCGGTAACCTGCAAAATGCGGCTATCGTGGCGATCCTCGGTCTGGTCTGCGCGTTTATCTTCATTAGCTTTATGGTGCAAAGCAGCGGTAAACGCTGGCCGACGGGTGTAATGCTGATGGTAGTGGTGCTGTTCGCCTTCCTCTACTCGTGGCCAATTCAGGCGCTGCTGCCGACCTACCTGAAAACTGAATTGATGTATGACCCGTCGACGGTCGCCAGGGTGCTGTTCTTCAGCGGCTTTGGGGCGGCGGTAGGCTGTTGTGTCGGTGGTTTTCTGGGTGATTGGCTGGGGACGCGCAAAGCCTATGTCTACAGCCTGCTGGCCTCACAGTTGCTGATTATTCCCGTGTTTGCGATTGGCGGTGCCAACGTCTGGGTACTGGGTCTGCTGCTGTTTTTCCAGCAAATGCTCGGGCAGGGGATCTCCGGGATCTTACCCAAACTGATCGGCGGTTATTTCGATACCGACCAACGTGCGGCGGGTCTGGGCTTTACCTACAACGTGGGTGCGCTGGGCGGGGCACTGGCGCCGATCATCGGTGCGCTGATTGCACAGCGTCTGGATCTGGGTACGGCGCTGGGATCGCTGTCGTTTAGCCTGACTTTCGTGGTGATCTTGCTGATTGGCCTTGATATGCCGTCCCGCGTGCAGCGCTGGCTGCGCCCGGAAGCGCTGCGTACCCATGATGCCATTGATGGTAAACCGTTTAGCGGAGCCGTGCCGTTTGGCAGCGATAAAAGCGCGCTGGTGAAATCAAAAAGTTAATCCGATTGCCCGGTCCTGCACCGCTATTTTGGTAAGGGGATAAGTATGTCGTTACTTGAGCTACTGACGCTGAAAAAGGTCGTGCTATGACAACGCTGGCGATTGATATTGGCGGCACCAAACTGGCCGCTGCACGGGTAGGCCGCGATTTACAGATCCGCGAACGCCGTGAACTGCCGACACCTGCCAGCAAAACGCCGGATGCCCTGCGGGCCGCGTTACAGACGCTCATTGAGCCGCTGCAGGCGCAAGCAGAGCGCGTTGCCATTGCCTCCACCGGTATTATCCACGAGGGCACACTACTGGCGATTAATCCGCTCAATCTTGGCGGGCTGATGCACTTCCCGCTGGTACAAACCTTAAGAGAGTTGACCGGCTTGCCGACCATGGCGGTCAATGATGCGCAGGCGGCGGCCTGGGCGGAATACCACGTAATGGCTGACGAGATAAGCGACATGGTATTTATCACCGTGTCGACCGGTGTGGGCGGCGGCGTGGTCAGCAACGGCAAGTTACTCACCGGGGCTGGTGGTCTGGCGGGGCATTTAGGGCATACGTTGGCAGATCCTAATGGACCCGTCTGCGGCTGCGGTCGTACCGGCTGCGTGGAAGCTATTGCATCTGGTCGCGGAATTGCCGCTGCTGCACAGGGCGACCTTGCTGGTTGCGATGCCAGAACGGTGTTTACGCGTGCGGTGCAAGGGCATAAACAGGCCGCGCGGTTGATTGCACATTCTGCACAGGTGCTGGCGCGACTGATTGCCGACGTCAAAGCGTCTACCGACTGCCAGTGCGTAGTTGTGGGTGGCAGCGTTGGGCTGGCTGAAGGATATCTGACGCAGGTCCGCACGCTGCTGGCGCAGGAACCCTCGGTGTATCACGTCCCACTGCGCACAGCGCATTACCGACATGACGCCGGGTTGCTGGGCGCAGCATTGTTAGCACAAGGAGAGTTATCATGATATTAGGCGAGTTACAGTCGCTATCCGCCGCGGGATTACCCCCTGTTCTGCTTGATGCGCTGACCCTTGCGCTGGCGGCAGACGTGCAGAATAACGCGCCGGGACATTATGTACTGAAAGGCGACGATCTGTTTATGAACGTGATGCAGTTCGCCACGCAACCGCCACAAGAAAAAAAGGCGGAGCTGCATGAATGCTATATTGATATCCAACTGCTGTTGGCAGGTGAAGAGCGTATTTTTTTCGGTTTGGCAGGTTCCGCACGTCAGTGCGAAGACGTGCATGTTGAAGAGGATTATCAACTGTGCAGCGAGATTGCTGATGAACAAGTTGTCACCCTGAAACCGGGGATGTTCGCGGTGTTTATGCCTGGCGAGCCACATAAACCGGGCTGCGTGGTGAGTGCACCTGGAGAAATTAAGAAGGTGGTGGTGAAGGTACGTGCCAGCTTGCTACACGCCTGACAGGAAATACTCCAATAGAAGAACTACTACAGTCCGTGTGTCTGCAGCAGTTCTCCAACAAACAACCTACCGCTTAAATATCACTGTTTCCGGCTGCGACAGATGTAGCGTTGTTTGGCTTGGTACGGTCTCGGCGATGACCCGCCCGTGGCGAATGGAATAACGGGCAGGTGTTTGGCGACGAACCGCGTCAAACCCATTTTCTGCCGGTAAAATTACCAGGTTAGCGGAATTTCCAACGCTCAGGCCGTAGTCTTGCAAGTGCAGGGTTTTTGCGCTGTGAGTGGTTATCAGGTTCAGCCCATCATTAATCTGCCCGTATCCCATCAGTTGGCACACGTGTAATCCCATATGCAGCACTTGCAGCATATTCGCGGTGCCCAGCGGATACCACGGATCAAAGACATCATCATGACCAAAGCAGACGTTGATCTCTGCCTCCAGCATCTCTTTGACGCGGGTGACACCGCGACGCTTGGGATAGGTGTCAAAACGTCCCTGCAGGTGAATGTTCACCAGAGGATTCGCAACAAAGTTAATACCTGACATTTTCAGCAGACGGAAAAGACGGGAAGCATACGCGCCGTTGTAGGAATGCATCGCTGTGGTATGGCTGGCAGTGACGCGCCCGCCCATTCCGTCGCGATGCGCCAGTGCTGCAACGGTTTCAACAAAGCGTGATTGTTCATCATCAATTTCGTCACAGTGCACATCGATAAGGCGGTCGTACTTCTGGGCCAGGGCGAAAATTTTATGCAGCGACTCCACGCCATATTCACGCGTAAATTCAAAGTGGGGAATCGCACCAATCACGTCGGCGCCCAGGCGCACCGCTTCCTCTAACAGCGCCTCACCGTTGGGGTAAGATAGAATCCCCTCTTGGGGGAATGCCACAATTTGCAGCTCCACCCACGGTGCGACCTCTTGCTTCACTTCCAGCATCGCTTTCAGTGCCGTTAGCGTGGGATCGGAAACGTCAACGTGCGTACGAACATACTGGATGCCGTTGGCCATCTGCCATTTCAGAGTCTGCATGGCACGCGTCTTCACGTCTTCGTGAGTCAGCATCGCTTTACGTTCAGCCCAGCGCTCAATACCTTCAAACAGCGTACCCGACTGATTCCAGTTTGGCTCGCCTGCCGTTTGCGTGGTGTCCAGATGGATATGCGGCTCGACGAATGGCGGGATGGCGAGTCCACCTTCAGCGTCCAGTACCTCACCTTGTGGTAAAGATGCGGCTTCCTGGGATTCAATACGGCTAAAACGCCCGTTTTCAATGGTAAGTTGCCATAACCCGTCGCGTCCCTGTAAACGAGTCTGACGAATGGTGAGGGTATTAGTCTGCATGGCTGACCTCCGTGGACTGAGCAAGACTGCGATTAAAAAGTGGATTCAGCAGGATATAGCTGACAACACCGCCGAGTACGGCGTTGACGGGCACAATACCGGGAATATAGTGGCCGGCGGCGATGCCCAGTGCAACGGACAGAATGGCTATCCAATTCACTGGCGTAAATTGTGTATTGTTGAAATCGGCGTATCGGCGGTGGTTTAACAGATAGTCGGCAATAATCACCCCGCCAATCGGAGGGATCGCGGCCGACAGAAATGTCAGCCAGCCGACAAAGTTATTGTACAGCCACAGCGCGCACAGCGTGCCAATAATACCGTTAACCACCGACAATGTGCGGCTGGAAAAACCGGTAATATTGGCAAAGCCCAGACCCGACGCATACAGCGCGTTGTCGTTGGTTGTCCAGATATTCAGGCCGAGAACGACAATCGCTGGCAGCAGGAGCCCCTGGGCAATCATCACGTCGGAGATGTCCGCCTGTCCTACAGCGGCAGCGCCAGCAGCACCGAAGATAAACATCAGGGAGTTGCCGAGGAAAAAAGCCACCATGGCAATCAGTACTGCAGCTTTGGCATTACGGCCAAAGCGAACGAAGTCGGCCGTCAAGGTACCTGCGCTGACAAACGATCCTACGACCAGCGCCAGCGCGGTTGAAAAATCCAGCGGCGTCTGTGGCACAATCGTTTTTAAATGATCTAAGCCGCCCACGTCGGATACTGCCAGCCAGACGGAGTAACTACCAAGAATAACGATAGCGGGTACGGCGATAATTGATAAAACCGTCAGCGCCGAAATGCCAAAAAAGATGGTCATGGTCATCAACAGGCCAGACACAGCAATCAGGATATTAACGTCGATTCCCGTCGCTTTGCTGACCGGGATAGCAAACATCGCCACGCCAACACCAAACCAGCCCACCTGCGTGCCGCCTAACAGCATTGAGGGAAGCCATGAACCTTTTACGCCAAATGAGTAACGCGCCAGGAGATGGGTAGAGAGTCCGGTTTTTACGCCGATGAAACCAAGAAAGGCAGTGTAAATACCGAGGAGAAGATTACCGAAGAGAACTGCCAGGAAGAAATCATTATAGGAAAGACCGGTACCGAGTGTGCCCCCGGTCCACATACTGGCGGAAAAAAACGTTAATCCCAACATTACAAATGTCAGTGGAACTACGCCTTTCCGCGCGGCCAGAGGGACGGGGCCCTGGCTATAATTGTTATCTTGCGACACAACGCCTCCATGAATTTTGCCCAAAAAATCCGCCGCATAATATACACTTTTCAGAAGAATGCAAACGTTTACGTACTGGCTTTTTAAGCTGGTTGGTTGCGAATTTATGCTATGTAGCAACTACGTATTTTTAGAAGAGAAGACGGATATCCGGAATCTCATCCATATGTGCGGACGAGATGCCAGAAAAGATGTGTTTACACTTCCAGGTAATTCAGGACCCCGTCAGCGGCTTTACGGCCTTCGGTAATTGCCGTCACTACCAGATCCGAACCGCGCACGATGTCGCCATTGGCTCAGTCGCTCCGTGAATGATCTCATTGAGACGCTAATCGAGTTTGTGAACGGGCAAGTTCATCCGCCAGTAATTTCTCGTCAGGCAACTGCATTTTGTATTCGCTGGTAAGCACTTTATGAGGTAAACCGGTTAGGGCATAGTGAGCTTCGCCAGCACCTTTTTCCGCGCACAGGATTAAGCCTACGGGCGGATTCTCTCCAGGCATTGTCCAGTGCTCTTGGGCGTAATTCAGGTACATATTCATTTGCCCTGCATCGGCGTAGCTGAATTTTCCTACCTTGAGGTCAACGATGAGCAGGCAGCGTAAGCGTCGGTGGAAGAACAGCAGATCGATGCGAAACCAACTATCGTCAATGCGTAAGCGACGCTGACGACCCACAAAGGAAAAATCATCACCGAGTTCCAGCATAAAATCCATCAGGTGGTTTATCAGCGCTTCTTCAAGGTCAGATTCAGAATATTCGTCCTTTAAATCTAGGAATTCAAGAATGAACGGGTCACCTATTGCTTGTTCTGGCGTAACGTCAGCGACGGTGGGGGCGACCTGCTATAACATGGCGGTTTTGTCGTGGGATAATAATGTTCTTTCGTAAAATTGGGTGGTGATTTGCCTGTCGAGTTGCCGTACTGACCAGCCGTTACGTAGCGTCTCTTTCTCGTAAAAGATGCGGGCATCAGGATTTTTAACCGATAGCAGGCGGACATAGGCTGACCAGGGAAGCGGGAAAATTTTGGCGAGTTGTGCCAGACGGGAAGATTCACCAGACACTGTCTGCTGAATTTCAATATTTTGAAAATAAAGATAAAACGCTCGTATTTGTCGCAAGTTTCCCGTGGAAAACCCACGTTTGTACCGCTGGTTTAAATCGACGGACAAACGTTCAATCAGTTGAGTACCGTAAGCCGCTCGCGCTTCACCGCCTTGTTCAAATTCGACAATTCGATGGCCAATCTCCCAATAGGTTGCCGTCATAATTGCGTTGATGCTGCGGACCGTTTCTGTCCTGGCGTTATCCAATAAATGGATTATTCCGTCATGGATTTGCTGATAATCCTCAGCATGGTGTGTCGAGGTGAGTGTATTCATGTCTTCCTTGGCGTGATAGTTGCGAAATGAAAATATATCGTTATCAATACGCTCGAGGTCTAATGCCGTCAATCCATGACGATTGCATTACATGGACTTGCATCAGCATTTGCGAGTCGCTTTCCAGGAATGACGTGAATGTGTGAGGCAGAAGAAAACAGGCCCCCATCCAGCAATGTGAATTTTGGCAGGGGGCCAGCAGAGAGGCTTTTTACACTTCCAGGTAATTCAGGATCCCGTCTGCGGCTTTACGGCCTTCGGCAATTGCCGTCACCACCAGATCCGAACCGCGCACGATGTCGCCACCGGCGAAGATTTTCGGGTTGCTGGTCTGGAACGCGTTGTCGCTGCGTTCCGGGGCGATAATGCGGCCCTGCGAATCCAGCTCGACGCTGTGCTTTGCCAGCCATTCCATGCTGTGCGGACGGAAACCGAATGCCATCACCACGGCATCGGCGGGTACCACGTGTTCAGAACCGGGCACGATCTCCGCACGGCGGCGGCCTTGTGCGTCCGGTGCACCCATTTCAGTATGCGCCATTTTCACACCGCACACTTTGCCGTTGGCGTTAATTTCCACGCCCAGCGGCTGCACGTTGAACTGGAACTCTACACCTTCTTCACGCGCGTTTTTTACTTCGCGTTTCGAGCCAGGCATGTTTTCTTCGTCGCGACGATAGGCGCAAATCACGTGTGAGGCGTTCTGACGAACGGAAGTACGTACGCAGTCCATCGCAGTATCACCGCCGCCCAGCACCACCACGCGTTTGCCTTCCATACTGATGTACGGCTCGTCGCTGCTTTCGCCAAAGCCCATCAACTGCTTGGTATTGGCAATCAGGAACGGCAGGGCATCGAATACGCCATCGGCATCTTCGTTTTCCAGCCCACCGCGCATCGACTGATAGGTTCCGACGCCGAGAAACACAGCGTCATAATCTTTCAGTAGATCGTCGAGCTGCACGTCACGACCCACTTCTACGTTGAGTTTGAACTCAATGCCCATACCGGTGAAGATTTCACGACGACGGGTCATTACCTCTTTTTCCAGCTTGAAGGCCGGAATACCGAAGGTCAGCAGGCCGCCAATCTCCGGATGACGGTCAAACACCACCGCCTTTACGCCGTTACGGGTGAGTACGTCGGCACAGGCCAGCCCTGCCGGACCGGCACCGATAATGGCGACGCGTTTATCGGTCTGGCGTACGCCGGTCATATCCGGGCGCCAGCCCATTTCAAACGCTTTATCGTTGATATAGCGCTCAATGTTGCCGATGGTTACCGCGCCGAACTCATCGTTCAGCGTGCAAGAACCCTCACACAGACGGTCCTGCGGACACACGCGACCGCAGACTTCCGGCAGCGTGTTGGTCTGGTGTGACAGCTCGGCTGCTTCAAAAATACGTCCTTCGTTAGCCAGCTTCAGCCAGTTCGGGATGTAGTTGTGCACCGGGCATTTCCACTCGCAGTACGGGTTGCCGCAGGACAGGCAGCGATCTGCCTGCGCCTTGGCCTGGCCTTCGGAAAACGGCTCGTAGATTTCGATAAACTCGATCTTGCGGATCTTCAGCGGTTTCTTCGGCGGATCAACGCGCTGCAGGTCGATAAATTGGTATACGTTCTGGCTCATTGCTGCTACCCCTTACTGCGCCTGCACGCGCAGCTCAGCTGCGCTACGACTACGGTGACCCAACAGTGCTTTCACATCACTGGACTTCGGTTTAACCAGCGCGAATTTCGCCGAGAATGCCGGCCAGTTGGCCAGGATCTCTTCTCCGCGTGACGAACCGGTATGCTGTACATGCTCGGTGATCAGTCCACGCAAATGCTCTTCGTGGATAGCCAGCGAGTCCACGCTCAGGACTTCGACCAGCTCCGGATTCACGCGTTTGCGGAATTCGCCGTCTTCGTCCAGCACGTAGGCGAACCCGCCCGTCATGCCTGCGCCGAAGTTGACGCCCGTTTTACCGAGAATACAGACGATGCCGCCGGTCATGTATTCACAGCCGTTGTCACCGATGCCTTCGACCACAGTGATGGCACCTGAGTTACGTACCCCAAAGCGCTCACCCGCGCGTCCTGCG
The DNA here is from genome assembly GCF_005281055.1 of Citrobacter sp. wls711. NCBI lineage: Bacteria > Pseudomonadati > Pseudomonadota > Gammaproteobacteria > Enterobacterales > Enterobacteriaceae > Citrobacter > Citrobacter sp. wls711. The sequence continues at coordinate 61,711 of NZ_SZXC01000068.1, forward strand.
GCAAACAGACGACCGCCGGTTGCGCCGTACAGGCAGGTGTTGCCGATGATGCTCGCTTCATGGCTGCGGAAGGCAGAACCGACCGGAGGACGTACCGCCAGCAGGCCGCCCGCCATGCCTTTACCGACATAGTCGTTGGCATCGCCGGTCAGATACAGCTCCACGCCGCCCGCGTTCCACACGCCAAAGCTCTGGCCTGCGGTACCGCTGAAATGCGCCTTGATTGGGTCGGAAGCCAGCCCTTGATCGCCGTGCGTCTGAGCGATATAGCCCGACAGTGATGCGCCGACAGAACGGTCGGTGTTGCGGATGTCGAACCAGAAAGTTTTACTCTGGCGCGCATCAACAAATGGTTTGGCCTGTTGCAGCAGCTGCGCGTTGAGCACGCCGTTGTCGAACGGTGGGTTGTTCTCAGTACAGTACACCGCTTTGCCTGGGTGAGGTTGTGCGGTTTCCAGCAGATGAGACAGCTCCAGTTTCTGCTGCTTGGCAGTATACCCGTCCAGCTCTTTGAGCAGGTCGGTACGACCAATCAGATCCACCAGGCGTGTTACGCCAAGCGATGCCATCAGCTCGCGGGTTTCACGGGCGACAAACTCAAAGTAGTTGGTCACTTTGAACGGCAGACCGTGGTAGTGGTTCTTCCGCAGTTTTTCGTCCTGGGTTGCTACACCGGTTGCACAGTTGTTCAGGTGGCAAATACGCAGGTATTTACAGCCCAGCGCGACCATCGGGCCGGTACCAAAGCCGAAGCTTTCCGCACCGAGAATGGCTGCTTTGATGATGTCGACGCCGGTTTTCAGACCGCCATCAACTTGTAAACGGATCTTATGGCGCAGACCGTTAGCCACCAGTGCCTGCTGAGTTTCTACCAGCCCCAGTTCCCACGGACAGCCTGCGTATTTCACCGAAGAGAGCGGGCTGGCGCCGGTGCCGCCGTCGTAACCGGCAATGGTTATCAGATCCGCGTAGGCTTTTGCCACGCCGGTGGCGATGGTACCGACGCCCGGTTCGGAAACCAGCTTCACAGAGATCATCGCCTTCGGGTTAACCTGTTTTAAGTCGAAAATCAGCTGCGCCAGGTCCTCGATAGAGTAGATATCGTGGTGTGGCGGCGGGGAGATCAGCGTCACGCCCGGCACCGAATAACGCAGTTTGGCGATGTACGGGGTAACTTTATCTCCCGGTAACTGACCACCTTCGCCGGGCTTCGCGCCCTGTGCGACCTTAATCTGAATGACGTCAGCGTTGACCAGATACGCCGGGGTTACACCGAAGCGACCAGAAGCCACCTGCTTGATACGTGACACCTTGTTGGTGCCATAGCGTGCGGGGTCCTCACCGCCTTCGCCGGAGTTGGAATTACCGCCGATGCTGTTCATCGCTTCGGCCAGCGCTTCGTGCGCTTCCGGGCTTAACGCGCCGATGGACATGGCTGCGGTATCAAAACGTTTAAACAACTCGGTTGCGGGTTCGACGTCGTCAGTACTTACTGCTTCATTGCCAGGTGCGATAGCCAGCAGATCGCGCAGCGTTGCTGCCGGACGCTCGTTAACCAACTTCGCGTATTGCTGGTAGTCGCTGTATTCGCCGCTTTGTACTGCCTGTTGCAGGGTGCGTACCACGTCCGGGTTGTAGGCGTGGTATTCGCCACCGTGAACGTACTTCAGCAGGCCGCCCTGGCTAATCGGTTTGCGCGCCAACCAGGCATGTTTGGAGAGGTTCAGCAGATCCTGCTGGAAGTCGGCAAAGCCTGCGCCGCTGATGCGACTGACCACGCCCTGGAAGCACAATGCCACCACGTCGTCATGCAGGCCAACGGCTTCAAACAGTTTCGAACAGCGGTAGGAGGCAATGGTCGAAATGCCCATTTTGGACATGATTTTGTACAGACCTTTGTTGATGCCGTTACGGTAGTTCAGCATCACGGTCCGGTAATCTTTGGCAATAGCGTGAGTGTCAATCAGACGCCCCAGCGTTTCATAGGCCAGATACGGATAGATCGCTGTGGCACCAAAGCCGAGGAGTACCGCGAAGTGATGTGGATCGCGGGTACTGGCGGTTTCGACGATGATGTTAGCGTCGCAGCGCAGGTTTTGTTCCACCAGACGCGTTTGCACCGCACCAACCGCCATCGGTGCCGGGACCGGCAGGCGATTTTTGGCGATGTTACGGTCAGAGAGCACCAGCAATACCGTGCCGTTACGCACCATCTGTTCGGCTTTATCGCACAGCGCCTTGACGGTCTCTTCCAGCGTGGTTTCACTCACGTCGAAGGTGATATCGAGCCGGTCAGCGCGATAATGTTCCTCTTTCATGGTGGTGAGCTGGGTGAAATCAGAGTACAGCAGGATCGGCGATTTAAAGCTAAGGCGATGCGCCTGGCCTTCGGCTTCACAGAAGACGTTCATCTCACGACCAATGCTGGTGGCCAGCGACATCACGTGCGCCTCACGCAGCGGATCGATAGGCGGGTTGGTCACCTGCGCGAACTGCTGACGGAAGTAGTCATAAATGATGCGCGGCTGGCTGGAAAGCACGGCAAACGGGGTGTCATCGCCCATTGAACCGACCGCTTCCTGGCCGTTTTCACCCAACACGCGAATCACGGAATCCAGTTCTTCGGCGCTGTAGTTAAACTGTTTTTGGTAGCTGGCAAGGGTGTCGTCGTCCAGCTCACGGCTGCCGACTTGATCGTCAGCCAGGTCTTCAAACGGTACCAGACGGCGGACGTTCTTTTCCATCCACTCTTTGTACGGATGGCGACTTTTCAGGTCATCATCGGTTTCCGCCGAGTGCAGAATGCGACCCGAGCGGGTGTCGATCACCATCAGTTCGCCGGGACCGACGCGGCCTTTCTCGACGACTTCATCGGGCTGATAATCCCAGATACCCACTTCGGAGGCGCAGGTGATGAGCTTGTCTTTGGTGATGACGTAGCGCGCCGGGCGCAGGCCGTTACGGTCAAGGTTACAGGCGGCAAAGCGACCGTCAGACATGACAATGCCTGCCGGGCCGTCCCACGGCTCCATGTGCATGGAGTTAAAGTCAAAGAATGCGCGCAGCTCCGGGTCCATATCCGGGTTGTTCTGCCAGGCCGGTGGCACCAGCAGGCGCATCGCGCGGATGATGTCCATCCCGCCTGCCAGCAGCAGTTCGAGCATGTTATCCATTGAGCTGGAGTCGGAGCCGGTTTCGTTGACGAACGGCGCGGCATCGTGGAGATCCGGGATCAGCGGGGTCTGGAACTTATAAGTACGGGCGCGCGCCCACTGGCGGTTACCGGTAATGGTATTGATTTCGCCGTTGTGCGCCAGGTAGCGGAACGGCTGGGCCAGCGGCCAGCGCGGTACGGTGTTGGTGGAAAAGCGCTGGTGGAACAGGCAGATGGCCGATTCCAGACGCAGGTCCGCGAGGTCCAGGTAAAAGCGCGGCAGATCCGCCGGCATACACAGACCTTTATAGATATTGACCAGATTGGACAAGCTACAGACGTAGAAGTCTTTATCGTCCTGTAAACGTTTTTCGATGCGGCGACGCGCGATGAACAGACGGCGCTCCATATCGCGTGGACGCCAGCCCGCAGGGGCGTTAACAAAAATTTGCTCAATACGGGGCAGGGAGGAGAGGGCAATTTCACCGAGAACACCGTCGTTGGTCGGCACGTCGCGCCAGCCCACAATCGACAGGGTTTCCTGCTGTAACTCTTCTTCAACGATGCGACGAGACGCCGCCGCCAGTTCAGCGTCTTTATTTAAAAAGATCATGCCGACCGCGTAGTTTTTGGCTAAACGCCAGCCGCGCTCTTGCGCAACAATGCGGAAAAAGCGATCGGGTTTTTGTAATAACAGGCCACAGCCGTCGCCGGTTTTACCGTCCGCGAGGATGGCTCCACGGTGCTGCATACGGGCCAGTGCGTGTATGGCGGTACGCACTACCTTGTGGCTAGGTTCGCCTTCTATGTGGGCGATCAGGCCGAAACCACAGTTATCCTTCTCAAGGGATTTATCGTACAACATATCAGTGAACCTCCCCAGGCTCTGCGGGACGCCTCTCCGATACCGTTTGCGCACAGGCACACCAAGAGCATGGCGACGGGGGTTGCGCGTTATACGCTCACCTCGCATTCGCCCTCTTTAATCCTTTTCGCATAGGTCAAACAAGTTTGAGGACTTGCTTCAGAGGGAATCTCAATTACTGCATAAATATGATGAGCAGGCTGCTCATCCAGAAAGCTTCCAGCGGATTTCCACGTTATCGGGAATCCACACACAGGTCAAATGGCAATCTTATTTATGCAAAAATGTGCTATAGGTCGATTAACGATATGAATATATTGAAATTAATAGCATTTTTACATTGATTTAACGCACGGTGGATGGCGAGGGAAGTGTGATCTGTCTCACTGTCAGAAAGGTCCGTTATCGCTTGTCCTCCCTTTGTTTATCGCGATATTTGGCATTTTATGCTGGTTTATAGAATTTACGCGTCTTAAAGATACTGTTTTTATCTGTTGGCCGTCGGAAGATAAAAAAATCATCGGATATAAGGAAAAGTAATCACATTTTGATTGAATGAAATTTCATTTATTTTGCTTGTATATGCAATGAATAAAAGCACGCCGGGGCGATTGATCCAGGTCATCGCCGACGGGGGCTAAAAATGGCAGGCTTTGGCCTCTTTTCAAGGCGCGGTCTATCAGATTATGCAGTTACAGAAATTAGTCAATATGTTTGGTGGGGATCTTTCTCGTCGTTATGGGCAAAAGGTTCATAAACTCACGCTGCACGGCGGGTTTAGCTGCCCAAATCGCGATGGCACCATTGGACGTGGCGGGTGCACCTTCTGTAATGTCGCCTCCTTTGCCGATGAGGCACAGCAGCATCATTCGATTGCTGAGCAGCTCGAACATCAGGCTCAACTGGTGAATCGCGCCAAGCGCTACCTGGCCTATTTCCAGGCCTATACCAGCACCTTTGCCGAAGTGCAGGTGCTGCGTTCGATGTACCAGCAGGCGGTCACTCAGGCCAATATTGTCGGGCTGTGCGTCGGGACGCGCCCTGACTGCGTGCCAGAGGCGGTGCTCGATCTGCTGTGCGAATATAAAGATCAGGGCTACGAGGTGTGGTTGGAACTGGGGCTGCAAACGGCCCATGATAAAACGCTGCACCGTATTAACCGTGGGCATGACTTTGCCTGCTATCAACGCACCACGCAGTTGGCGCGTGAGCGTGGGTTGAAAGTGTGCTCACATCTGATTGTCGGCCTGCCGGGAGAAGGGCAAGCGGAATGTCTGCAAACGCTGGCGCGCGTGGTGGAGACCGGCGTTGATGGCATTAAGCTGCATCCGCTGCATATCGTGAAGGGCAGCATTATGGCGAAGGCCTGGGAAGCTGGGCGTCTGAGCGGTATTGAGCTGGCCGATTACACCGTGACGGCGGGCGAGATGATTCGCCATACGCCGCCAGAGGTTATTTATCATCGTATTTCTGCCAGCGCCCGTCGCCCGATGTTACTGGCGCCGCTGTGGTGTGAAAATCGCTGGACCGGAATGGTCGAACTGGACCGTTATCTCAATGAGCATGGTGTACAAGGCTCCGCTCTTGGAACGCCGTGGGCTCAGCCGGGGAGCTAACCCTTTGTAGGCCGGATAAGGCAAAGCCGACATCCGGCAATCTGCGCCTGCTTGCCTGATGGCGCTTCGCTTATCAGGTCTACGATGACCTCTCCTCAGTCATTTCACCGATAGCCTCCGCATTTATTGCACAATCTCAAACGTCACGCCGAGAATTGAGTATTATTGTGCCAAGTTGTCGTGAAGGAACCCTCTATGAAGCAAATTCGAATGCTGGCGCAGTATTATGTCGACCTGATGATGAAATTAGGTCTGGTGCGCTTTTCGCTGCTATTGGCGCTGGCTCTGGTGGTGTTGGCCATAGTGGTGCAAATGGCCGTCACCATGGTGCTGCATGGTGAAGTAGAAAGTATTGATGTAATACGTTCCATCTTTTTTGGCCTGTTAATTACCCCCTGGGCGGTCTACTTCCTGTCAGTGGTCGTGGAGCAACTGGAGGAGTCCCGGCAACGCCTGTCACGACTGGTGCAGAAGCTGGAAGAGATGCGCGAACGCGATCTCAAGCTTAACGTGCAGTTAAAGGACAATATTGCGCAGCTTAACCAGGAGATTGTCGAACGTGAAAAGGCGGAAGCGGAGCGCCAGGAAACGTTTGAACAACTCAAAGTCGAAATTAAAGAGCGTGAAGAAGCGCAGATCCAACTGGAACAACAATCCTCTTTTCTGCGTTCTTTTCTCGATGCTTCACCGGATCTGGTTTTTTATCGCAATGAAGATAAAGAGTTCTCCGGCTGTAACCGCGCCATGGAATTGCTGACCGGCAAGAGCGAAAAGCAGCTGGTGAATTTAAAACCGATTGAAGTTTACTCGCCAGAAGCGGCTGAAAAAGTTATCGAAACCGACGAGAAAGTGTTCCGCCATAATGTCTCGTTGACCTATGAACAATGGCTGGATTACCCGGACGGACGTAAAGCCTGCTTTGAAATTCGTAAAGTGCCTTATTACGACCGCGTCGGTAAACGACACGGCCTGATGGGCTTTGGCCGCGATATTACCGAGCGCAAGCGCTACCAGGATGCACTTGAACGTGCCAGCCGTGACAAGACGACCTTTATTTCCACCATCAGCCACGAACTGCGTACGCCGCTGAACGGTATTGTCGGTTTAAGTCGGATCCTGCTGGATACGGATCTGACCGCTGAGCAGGAAAAATACCTGAAAACTATCCATGTTTCTGCCGTTACGCTTGGGAATATTTTCAACGATATTATCGACATGGATAAGATGGAGCGGCGTAAAGTTCAGCTCGATAACCAGCCGATAGATTTCACCAGCTTTATGGCAGATCTGGAAAACCTCTCCGGCCTGCAGGCGCAGCAAAAAGGGCTGCGCTTTGTACTTGATCCGACCTTGCCGCTGCCGCATAAGGTCATTACCGATGGGACGCGTCTGCGTCAAATCCTGTGGAATCTGATCAGCAACGCCGTGAAGTTTACCCAGAAAGGGCAGGTCACAGTGCGGGCGCGCTATGACAAAGGCAACATGCTGCATTTTGAAGTGGAAGATTCTGGTATCGGTATTCCGCAGGATGAGCAGGATAAAATCTTCGCCATGTATTATCAGGTGAAGGACAGCAATGGCGGTAAACCGGCCACCGGGACCGGGATTGGTCTGGCAGTGTCTCGTCGTCTGGCGAAAAACATGGGCGGCGATATTACGGTTTCCAGCCATCCGGGGAAAGGTTCCGTCTTTACCCTTACCGTTCATGCCCCAGCCGTTGCGGAAGAGATTGAAGACGCCTTCGAGGAAGACGACATGCCGTTACCTGCCCTGAATGTGCTGCTGGTTGAGGACATTGAACTGAACGTGATTGTCGCCCGTTCGGTGCTGGAAAAACTGGGTAACAGCGTGGACGTCGCCATGACCGGGAAAGCCGCGCTGGAAATGTTCAAACCGGGTGAGTACGACCTGGTACTGTTGGATATTCAGTTGCCGGATATGACGGGTCTGGATATCTCCAGAGAGTTAACGCAAAAGTACGCGCGGGAAGATCTGCCGCCGCTGGTGGCGCTCACTGCTAACGTTCTGAAAGACAAAAAAGAATATCTGGAAGCGGGTATGGATGACGTGCTGAGCAAGCCGCTGTCGGTACCGGCGTTAACCGCCATGATTAAAAAATACTGGGATACCCGAAACAAAGAGGAGAGCACTGTGACATCTGAAGAAAGCAGTAAATCGCAAGCGCTGTTAGATATTCCCATGTTGGAACAATACCTCGAGCTGGTGGGACCGAAGTTAATTACCGACGGATTGGCGGTATTTGAGAAGATGATGCCGGGTTATTTAAGTGTGCTGGAGTCCAACCTGACCGCGCGTGATAAAAAAGGCGTTGTTGAGGAAGGCCATAAAATCAAAGGTGCCGCGGGGTCAGTGGGACTGCGCCATCTGCAGCAGCTGGGTCAGCAAATTCAATCCCCGGACCTTCCTGCCTGGGAGGACAACGTGGGGGAATGGATTGAAGAGATGAAGCAGGAGTGGCAGCACGACGTGGCGGTATTAAGAGCCTGGGTGGCGAGTGTTGAAAAAAAATGACCCCGGCTTAGCCGGGGTGCGCGAATACTGCGCCAACACCAGGGAAATCGTGGCTGCGCCGTAAATTATTATCATTGTTTACAAGGGCGCAGCCCTAATTTTCAGGCCGCACGCAGTTAAGATAGCAAATCTTAAATAATTTGTTACATGAATCAGTTAAATGTGTGAAGCGTAGCATTTTAATAAGAATTATTAATATGCTACAGCCAGTTGCGAAAGGAGTATCACGATGAAGAAAATTGGCGTAGTGCTCGGTGGATGCGGCGTGTATGACGGCTCGGAGATCCATGAAGCCGTGTTAACGCTGCTGGCTATTGCCCGCAACGGGGCTCAGGCCATCTGCTTTGCGCCGGATAAACAACAAGCAGATGTGATTAATCATCTGACGGGCGAACCCATGCAGGAGACCCGCAATGTCCTGATTGAGGCTGCACGTATAACCCGTGGTGATATTCGCCCGCTTGCCCAGGCGGTCTCTGCTGAACTGGATGCGCTGATTGTCCCAGGTGGATTCGGTGCAGCGAAGAACCTGAGCAATTTCGCCAGCCAGGGAAGCGAATGCCGGGTGGATAGCGACTTAGCCGCGTTGGTAGTCGCCATGCATCAATCCGGTAAGCCGTTGGGGTTCATGTGTATTGCTCCAGCGATGCTGCCTAAAATATTCGATTTTCCGCTGCGTCTGACGATTGGCACTGATATCGATACTGCGGAAGTGCTGGAGGATATGGGGGCAGAGCATGTGCCGTGTCCGGTCGATGATATTGTGGTTGATGAAGACCACAAAATCGTCACCACGCCGGCTTATATGCTGGCACAGGATATTGCCCAGGCGGCGAGCGGTATCGACAAGCTGGTCTCGCGTGTGCTGGTGCTGACTGAATGAAAAAAGGGGTGACCGCCAGTTTGCGGCGACTCTTTCTGCGGGCGGTCATTGTCCTCGCCGTGTTCTGGGGCGGGGGCATCGCCCTCTTCAGCGTGCTGCCCGTGCCCTTTTCAGCGGTGATGGCTGAACGACAAATTAGCGCCTGGTTGCACGGTGATTTCGGCTATGTGGCGCATTCTGACTGGGTCAGTATGGATGAGATCTCACCGTGGATGGGACTGGCGGTTATTGCCGCAGAAGACCAAAAATTTCCGCAGCATTGGGGATTTGATGTCTCTGCGATAGAAAAGGCGCTGGCGCATAATGAGCGCAATGAAAGCCGCATTCGTGGAGCATCGACGCTCTCGCAGCAGACAGCAAAAAATCTCTTTCTGTGGGATGGACGCAGTTGGGTGCGTAAAGGTCTTGAGGCCGGACTCACACTGGGCATGGAAACAGTGTGGAGTAAGAAACGTATTCTGACTGTTTATCTGAATATCGCCGAGTTTGGCGACGGTGTATTCGGCGTAGAAGCGGCAGCACAACGTTATTTCCATAAACCGGCCAGCCGCCTGAGTCAGTCTGAAGCAGCGCTGCTGGCGGCGGTGCTGCCAAATCCTCTGCGTTTTAAGGCGAATGCCCCGTCAGGCTATGTACGTAACCGGCAGGCATGGGTCATGAGGCAAATGCGCCAGTTAGGCGGTGAGTCGTTTATGCGGGAAAATAAGCTGTATTAGCGATGCTGACGCTGTTTTTGTAGGCCTGATAAGCGCAGCGCATCAGGCAGAATACGACACAACGACATTGCCGGATGCGGCGTAAACGCCTTATCCGACCTACTCGCTACGTGCTGAAATGGTAGCTCTGTACTGACTAATCCTCGTCAAACCCCGAATTAAACAGCGCAATCACCGCTGCCAGGGCTTCTACTTCCTGTGGGCCAGAGGCTTCAACCTCTATCTGGCGACCTTTGGCGGAATCCAGCATCAGCAGGGCGATGACGCTGTTTGCCTCCGCCTCTGTACCTTCATCGTTACGCAACAGCACTTCCGCCTCAAAACCCTGCATTAATTCAAACAGCTTCATCGCAGGCCGGGCGTGCATGCCCAGCTTATTGGTGATTTCGACAGTCTGTTTTACGGTCATGATTTGCGTTTTTCCAGCGTGCGATGGCGTGACTGCACGTTTTTACCGCGAGAGCGGAAGTAGTCAGCCAGTTGCTCTGCAATATACACCGATCGGTGTTTCCCGCCGGTACAGCCGATGGCTACGGTGAGGTAGCTGCGGTTGTTGGTCTCCAGCATGGGTAACCATAGCTCAAGATAGCTGCGAGTCTGGTAGATAAAATTGTGTACTTCTGTGTGACGGTCGAGAAACGCGGCGACGGGCCTGTCCAGGCCGGTCATCGGACGCAGTTTAGGATCCCAGTGTGGGTTTGGCAGGAAGCGCACGTCAAAGACGTAATCCGCATCAATCGGGATGCCGTGCTTGAAGCCAAAGGACTCGAATACCATGGTCAGTTCACGTTCACGTTTGCCCAGCAGTCGGGTACGCAACATTTCTGCCAGCTCGTGCACGGACATTTCAGAGGTGTCGACGATCAGATCCGCGCGGGAACGCAGTGGCTCCAGTAAGTCACTTTCCTTATCGATAGCACTTTCCAGTGACAGATTTTTGCTGGAGAGTGGGTGCAGTCGACGGGTATCACTGTAGCGACGGATCAGCGTGTTACGGTCAGCATCGAGGAACAGCAGCTGCGGCGAGAAACCTTCAGGCAGGTTATTCATTGCCTGCTCGAAAATTTCTGGTGACTCAGGCATATTGCGCACATCAATGCTGACGGCCGCAGAAATTTGGCTATCGGCCAGGGTGCGGGCCAGATCGGGCAACAGCACTACGGGAAGGTTATCCACGCAGTAAAAACCCATATCTTCCAGCGCTCGCAGGGCAACAGATTTGCCTGACCCTGAACGACCGCTGACGATCATCAGTACCATGTACTGTTTCTCCTCACAACGACAAAAAAGGGTGCCATTGGGTTGTTATGCTTCATCCTGTACACCTTCGGTGTCCGTGATGATTTGATACAGCTCCTGATCGCTCTGCGCGGAACGCAGGCGGCGACAGATGGTTTTATCCGCCAGACGTTTTGCAACCAGTGACAAGGTGTGCAAATGCGTCTTGGTTTGGTCTGCGGGAACCAGCAGGGCGAACAACAGATCGACCGGTTGATTATCAATGGCGTCGAACGCGATAGGCGTTTCTAGCTGCACAAACACGCCGACCGCGCGCATCGTGTCTTCTTCCAGCTTTCCGTGCGGAATGGCAATACCATTGCCGATGCCGGTACTGCCCATTTTTTCACGCGTCAGAATGGCTTCAAATACCACCTGAGAAGGCAAGCTGAGCTGCTTTGCTGCCAGTTCGCTGATGATTTCCAGAGCGCGTTTTTTGCTTTGGCAGTGAACACCAGAGCGCGTACATTCCTGGTTAAGAACAGTACTCAGTTGTAGAGTCGTATCGTTATTTGTCATAATTTCACCTAAGCGCTAACTGTACAAATGGCCCGTTGTGCTGCACAACAGGCCGTCCTGCACCCGCTAACTGCCCGGACAAGTTAGTGCTGTTTCAGTTTATCTTTATGTTTTGTTAACTGCCGAGCCAGTTTATCAATTAAACCGTCAATGGCGGCGTACATATCCTGACCTTCCGCGCTGGCATGAATTTCGCCACCGTTCACATGCAGTGTTGCATCCGAGATGTGTGTCACCTTCTCCACCTTCAACACAATATAGACCTGATTAATCCGGTCGAAATATTGCTCAAGTTTGGCGAACTTTGTGTTCACAAAGTCACGCAGTGCTTCAGTGATTTCGACGTTGTTTCCAGTGATGTTGAGCTGCATAGTGTCTTCCTTATCGGTTGGGTCAGACCAGCTGTTTGCGCTGGTTAGACGGCGGAATGGATAAAGACTCTCGGTACTTCGCAACGGTGCGGCGCGCCACCATGATACCCTGTTCTGACAGCATAGAGGTTAACTTGCTGTCACTCAGCGGTTTCGCAGGGTTCTCCGCAGCAATTAATTTCTTCACCAGTGCGCGTATCGCTGTAGAAGAGGCTTCGCCCCCGCCCTCAGTGTTGACGTGGCTGGAAAAGAAATACTTGAGTTCAAAAATGCCGCGTGGACTGTGCAGATACTTTTGCGTGGTCACTCGGGAAATGGTCGATTCGTGCATCTCGACAGCCTGGGCGATATCCGCCAGCACCATCGGCTTCATAAATTCTTCACCTTTCTCAAAGAAGGCTTGCTGTTGCTCAACAATACATCGACTGACGCGCAACAGCGTGTCGTTACGGCTTTCCAGACTTTTAATCAGCCACTTTGCATCCTGGAGATTGGTGCGAATAAACTGGCTGTCGGCATCGTTGCGCCCGCCATTGCACATGGCGGCATAGTGCTGATTAATCTGTAGACGCGGAATGCTGTCGCTGTTCAGTTCGACGACCCAACGATCGTTATGTTTGCGCACCAGTACATCTGGGATCACGTACTCTGGCTCACCGGTTTGGATCGACTGCCCGGGTCTCGGATCCAGCGACTGGATCAGGTTGACGGCTTCTTTCAGCACATCTTCTTTCAACCGGGTAACGCGCATGAGCGAGCGGAAATCGTGATTGGCTAACAGATCGAGGTGATCGCTGATGATCAGGCGGGCTTCTTCCAGCCATGGTGTGGCTTTGTCAAACTGCGACAGTTGAATCAACAGGCAGTCGCGGAGATCTTTTGCCGCCACGCCAACCGGATCAAAACGTTGAACGCGTTTTAGCACGGCTTCGACTTCATCGAGTCCAATGTCGTCATCACCCATGCTCTCGAGAATATCGTCCAGAGAAACGGTGAGATATCCGGTGTCATCAACCGCATCGACAATTGACGTCGCAATGGCGCGATCGGTATCCGAGAACGGGGTCAATCCCACTTGCCACATCAGGTAATCTTGTAATGATTGCGTGGTTTCACCCTGATACACAGGCAGTTCGTCGTCGATGTAATCCCCACTGGTGCCCGACGGCGTGCCTGCGGTGTAAATTTCATCCCAACTGGCATCCAGCGGTAGCTCTTCCGGCATCTCTTTTTGTTCGAGAGCATCTGCGGTATCGAGGGAATCGCTGTCCTGTTTTTCCTGGGTATCAATTTCGTCGTGAAGATCGGTTTGCTCGAGCAATGGGTTACTTTCCAGCGCTTGCTGAAGTTCTTGCTGAAGTTCCAGCGTAGACAACTGCAACAGACGGATAGCCTGTTGTAGCTGAGGCGTCATTGCCAGTTGTTGGCTAAGCCTGAGTTGCAAACCTTGCTTCATGTTCAGAGTGGTTTTCTCCTGCAGTAACGTGACGTCTTCTACCCTATCAGAGTCTGAAGTCTTCCCCAAGGTATACGCGCTTAACGTGTTCGTCTTGCAGTATTTCGGTTGGCGTGCCGTGTGCTATCAGATGTCCCTGACTCACAATATAGGCGCGTTCACAGACCGCCAGCGTTTCACGCACGTTATGGTCGGTGATCAGCACGCCGAGTCCGCTGTCGCGCAGGTGTTCAATGATACGTTTGATATCAATAACGGAGATCGGGTCAACGCCCGCAAATGGTTCATCCAGCAGGATAAATTTCGGATTTGCAGCTAATGCACGAGCGATTTCCACACGGCGACGTTCCCCCCCGGACAGCGACTGTCCCAGGCTGTCCCGCAGGTGTTCTATATGGAACTCTTCCATCAGTTCGTTAGCACGATCTTCGCGCTGTTCGCTGGAGAGATCGTCACGAATTTGCAGTACCGCCATCAGGTTATCAAACACGCTCAGACGACGAAAAATAGAGGCTTCCTGCGGTAAATAACCGATGCCGCGACGGGCGCGTGCATGCAGCGGCAGCAGGCTGATGTCTTCGTCATCGATGATGATGTTGCCCGCATCGCGCGGCACAATGCCCACCACCATGTAAAAGGTCGTTGTTTTGCCCGCACCGTTAGGGCCGAGCAGACCGACGATCTCCCCAGAGTTGACGGTCAGACTGACGTCTTCCACCACTCGGCGGCCTTTATAGGCTTTTGCAAGGTTCTTTGCAGTTAATGTTGCCATAACGAATCAGTTACCTTTTTTCTCTGCCGGAGCTTTGGTTTTGTTTTTATCCTGCAGCTGTGACGGCACCAGAACGGTAGTGACGCGTTTACCTTTATCGCTGAAGGCCTGCATTTTCTGCTCTTTTACCAGATAGGTAATTTTGTCGCCGGTGATGTTGCTGTCCACCTGCTCCAGATAGGCTTTACCCGTCAGCACAACAAAATCTTTTGCCAGTTCATAGTGCATATGTAAGGCATGGCCGTTAACGGGTTTACCGTTATCCTGCATCTGGTAAAACGTTGCCGGATTGCCGTAGCCATCGATCACTTCTTTACCGTCTTCACCGCCCGGACGGGTCACGACAACCTTATCGGCATTAATTTTGATGGTGCCCTGCGTCACGATAACATTACCGGTAAATGTCACCACGTTACCCTGCATATCCAGGGACTGCTGATCCGATTCAATGTGAATCGGCTGCTCGGTATCGCCGGTGACGGCAAATGCCGGAATGCTGGCGGCCAGAAGGGAGCTGGCAAGCACAAGATTAAGGCTGAGTTTGTTTGTTTTGGATTTCATATGAGGTTCTAACCTTTTCAATCAGCTCGGCGTTCTTGCTGCGTAAATTGCCGCGCATCTTCAGTCCGCTGGAGTTAAATGTTGTTCCATACAACGTGACCAGATCGTTTGAGGTAACATCTTGCGTCACCAGGTTAATCTGCGCGTTATCGGTCGTAATTCTGCGTAGTTGAGAGTCTGCCACCAGGGCGTTGACTTCAACATGGCCATACAGATACAGCATCCGATCCTCAGTCAATTTGGCTTTATCAGCCTTGATAGACCAGGTCGGCACTTTATCCTTATCAAACGTGGTTAATACCGGTTGAGTAAACCACGAAACAGCCTGAGCGGAATAATATTCAACGTGTTGAGCGATAAGTCGATAGCTCAGTGCGCCTTCCGGGCTATACACGACGCTGTAGGTATGTTCGCTCTTATAGGTCGGCTCGTTGTTATTGATTACCACCTGAGTGGTGTCGTCTTTGTCTGCCAGGTTAATACCGATCAGCGCAAGGACGGCCAGCGACAGTAGAATGATAACCCAACGTCTGGTTTTGCTCATATCGATTGACCTTTGGCCTCGTCCAGTTTGCCCTGCGCCAGGAGTAATAAATCGCAGACCTCACGTACCGCGCCGCGCCCTCCATCAATGCGCGTGACATAGTCGGCACGAGGGATCAGCAGCGGGTGGGCATCCGCTACCGCCACGCTTAATCCGACTTTCGCCATCACCGGCCAGTCGATCAGATCGTCGCCGACGTATGCCACCTGTTCCGGCGCGATCGCCTGCTTGTTGAGCAGATCGTCGAAGGCCACCAGTTTGTCCGACTGTCCCTGGTACAGATGGGTAATCCCCAACGTGTTACAGCGGTCTTCTACAAGTTTAGCCTTTCGTCCGGTAATAATAGCAACCTCGATACCGGAAGTGAGCGCACAACGAATTCCGTAGCCATCACGGACGTTAAACGCCTTGAGTTCTTCGCCGTTGTTGCCCATATAAATCAGGCCGTCAGACAGTACGCCATCCACATCAAGGATCAGCAGACGAATATTCTCTGCCCTGGTGATGACTTCAGCGCTGACGGGTCCATAACAGGTCGCAAGCGACGCACCTGCGTTACTCATTTCTTTTATCCTTGCGTTTCTACTTTACTTTTTACACTACGCCTGCACGCAGGAGATCATGCATATGTAACACACCGAGTAAACGGTCGCCATCAGCAACCATCACCGAGGTAATATGGCGGGATTGCATTAAATTCAGAGCGTCCACGGCAAGAATGCCCGGACGCACGCGAATGCCCCCGGGGGTCATCACGTCGGCAATCCCCAACTGGCGAACGTCAACGCCCATATCAAAGACGCGGCGTAAGTCACCATCCGTGAAGATGCCGTCGATCTTCATGGTGTCATCGCAAATGACGGTCATGCCGAGATTTTTACGCGTAATCTCAAGTAACGCATCGCGCAGGCTGGCGTTTTTATTCACATGCGGGATCTCGTCGCCCGTATGCATAATATCGTTAACGCGCAGCAAAAGCTTACGCCCCAGTGCGCCACCGGGGTGTGACAACGCAAAATCTTCCGCAGTAAAGCCGCGGGCTTTCAATAATGCCACGGCGAGCGCATCGCCCATCACCAGCGTCGCGGTTGTGCTGCTGGTCGGCGCCAGACCTAATGGGCAGGCTTCCTTGGGTACTTTAACACACAGATGCACATCTGCTGCACGCGCCATGCTGCTTTCCGGACGACCGGTCATGCAGATAAGCGGGACGTGAAGGCGTTTGAGCACTGGAATTAACGCGGCAATCTCATTGGATTCTCCGGAGTTAGAAATGGCGATCACCACGTCCTGCGGCGATACCATGCCCAGATCGCCGTGTGCGGCTTCACCAGGATGTACGAAAAAGGACGGCGTACCGGTACTGGCAAACGTGGCGGCCATTTTGCGCCCGATATGCCCGGATTTCCCCATTCCCATCACCACAACTTTACCCGCGCAGTTGACGATTTTCTCACAGGCGAGGGTAAAGTTCAGGTCGATGTACTGATCAAGCTCCGCCAGGCCTTCACGTTCAATAGCCAGGACTTCCTTGCCTGCTTGCTGAAAGTCAAAACCCGGTTGCAACTCTAAGTGCGACATAATGCGTTTCCAGTTATCCAACGAGAAGTGGCGATACCCAATACAGCATCGCCAGCCATATGATAAAACCGCCGGTCAGCAGCGCACCCGCACCGCGACCAATCTGGCGCGGACGTCGCCAGCAGAGTAATGCAAAAATAACACTTACCAGTAGCATCACACTGTAGTCACGGACGAAGGCCATCGGATTGACCTCGCCTGGTGTGATCAGTGCGGGGAGTCCGAGAACGATAACAATATTAAAAATGTTGGCACCGATGATGTTGCCGACAGCAATATCATTTTCACCCTTACGCAGGCCCGCGATAGCCGTTGCCAGCTCTGGCAGGCTGGTGCCAATCGCCACCACCGTTAATCCAATGGTGAGCTCGCTCATGGCAAAGTAATTCGCCAGCACGGTGGCGTTATCGACCACCATTCGCGTTGCCATTGGCATAATAATCAGCGCAATGCCCAGCCACAAAAAGGCGACAGGTAGTCCCCCTTCGCGCGGTAGTTCAGCCACTTGCTCCCGGGTCAGGCTGTCATTGCCTTCCCGTTCCGCCAACCGCGCGATTTTAACAATGAATAGCAGCCATAGCACGGCCAGAAGCAGAAGAAAAAAACCATCGCTGCGGCTCAGTTCCCCGTCGTACAGCACGGATGCGGCCAGAATACTGACCAGCAACATTAGCGGTAATTCGCGACGCAGAACATCAGAATGCACGGTAAAAGGGTGAATCAGCGCTGACAGGCCTAAAATCAAGAGAATATTGGTGATGTTTGAGCCGAGCGCGGTGCCGACGGCTAAATCGAGCTGCCCATTCATAGAGGCGGCAACGGAGACAATAATTTCAGGTAACGATGTGCCTATGCTGACGACGGTCATCCCAATGATGATGGGGGGAATGCCGAAGGTGCGGCATAAAATAGAGGCGGCAAATACCAGACGGTCGGCACCGTAGACCACCAGAAGTAAACCAATTATTAACAGCGCCGTCGCTAAAAGCATCTAAAGTCCTTTCTTCAGGTATACTCGCCGGTCCACGTGAAGGATCTTCTGGAAGCCGTAACGAAGTCTTAATTTTGACTTTATGCGGCTAAAAAGTAAAACAAATGCCAGCTTTCGCTAACCAGAGCGGGTAATAATCTGTAAATATGTTGGGTTCATGGCTAAATTGAGCGCCAAACTCTTCGATCAACGAGGCAATAGTAAAGGATGAATCAATGGGTCAGTCTGTGGCGAATCTAGTCGATATGCACGATGTCAGCTTTTCCCGAGGCGACCGCTGCATTTTTGATAATATTTCCCTGACGGTGCCGCGCGGCAAGATAACGGCGATCATGGGGCCATCAGGCATCGGCAAAACGACGCTGTTGCGTCTGATTGGCGGACAAATTCCCCCGGATAAGGGTGAGATCCTGTTTGATGGCGAGAACGTCCCGGCCATGTCTCGTTCGCGGTTGTACACCGTGCGTAAACGTATGAGTATGCTGTTTCAATCGGGTGCGCTGTTTACCGATATGAACGTGTTCGACAACGTTGCCTATCCGCTGCGTGAGCATACGACGCTACCCTCGCCGTTGCTGAAAAGCACGGTGATGATGAAGCTTGAGGCCGTTGGCCTGCGCGGTGCAGCAAAATTAATGCCTTCTGAATTATCTGGTGGTATGGCGCGACGTGCCGCACTTGCGCGCGCCATTGCGCTGGAACCAGACCTGATCATGTTTGATGAGCCGTTTGTCGGTCAGGACCCCATCACCATGGGCGTGCTGGTGAAGCTGATCTCTGAACTGAACAGCACACTGGGCGTCACCTGTGTGGTGGTGTCTCATGATGTGCCGGAGGTTCTGAGTATTGCGGATTACGCCTATATAATGGCGGATAAAAAAATTGTGGCCTACGGTAGTGCTCAGGCACTGCAAGAAAATGCCGATCCGCGTGTACGTCAGTTCCTCGATGGCATTGCTGATGGGCCGGTTCCGTTCCGCTACCCGGCGGGCGATTACCACTCCGATTTACTTAAAACAGGGAGTTAAGCCATCCATGTTGTTAAATGCGCTGGCCTCACTCGGACATCGAGGGATTAAAACCCTCAGGACGTTCGGGCGTGCCGGATTAATGTTGTTCAATGCGGTAGTCGGCAAGCCGGAGTTTCGCAAACATGCGCCGCTTCTGATCCGTCAGCTCTATAATGTCGGCGTCTTATCGATGCTGATTATTATCGTTTCTGGCGTGTTCATCGGTATGGTGTTGGGGCTGCAGGGATACCTGGTTCTGACCACCTACAGTGCGGAAACCAGTCTTGGTATGCTGGTGGCGCTTTCGCTGCTGCGTGAACTGGGACCGGTTGTGGCGGCGCTGCTGTTCGCCGGGCGAGCCGGGTCGGCCTTAACCGCAGAAATTGGTCTGATGCGGGCAACCGAACAGCTTTCCAGTATGGAAATGATGGCGGTTGATCCCCTGCGTCGGGTGATATCCCCACGCTTTTGGGCGGGGGTGATTTCACTGCCGCTGCTGACGATTATTTTTGTCGCGGTAGGTATCTGGGGCGGTTCACTGGTCGGTGTAAGCTGGAAAGGTATTGATGCAGGCTTTTTCTGGTCTGCGATGCAAAATGCCGTCGACTGGCGCCTGGATCTGGTCAACTGTTTAATTAAGAGCGTGGTGTTCGCCATTACGGTCACATGGATTGCATTGTTCAATGGTTATGATGCAATCCCGACCTCTGCCGGGATTAGCCGGGCAACGACACGTACCGTTGTGCACGCCTCTCTTGCCGTTCTGGGGCTGGATTTTGTGCTGACCGCACTGATGTTTGGGAATTGAGTTCATGCAAACGAAAAAAAATGAAATTTGGGTCGGGTTATTCCTGTTGGTTGCGCTGCTGGCGGCGCTGTTCGTCTGCCTGAAAGCAGCTAACGTCACCTCTATGCGTACTGAGCCGACCTACACGATTTATGCGACCTTTGATAACATTGGTGGCTTGAGAGAACGCTCTCCGGTGCGGATTGGCGGGGTAGTTGTTGGACGCGTGTCGGATATTTCGTTGGATCCGAAATCGTACCTGCCGCGTGTGACGCTGGAGATTGAATCGCGCTTTAACCAGATTCCAGATACCAGTTCGCTGAGTATCCGCACTTCCGGTCTGCTGGGTGAGCAATATCTGGCATTGAACGTCGGTTTTGAGGATCCTGAACTGGGAACCGCTATTCTCAAGGATGGTGATACGATCCAGGACACCAAATCGGCGATGGTGCTGGAAGATATGATTGGTCAGTTCCTTTACAACAGTAACAGTAAAGGCGATGACAATAAGAATTCTGGCGATGCGCCGATTGCGGCTCAGGGTAATAATGAAGCCACCACGCCTGCGGGCGCGACGAAATAATCTCAGGAGAATCGACATATGTTTAAACGATTGATGATGGTGGCTATGCTGGTCATTGCTCCACTTAGCGCAGCAATGGCAGCGGATCAAGCCAACCCTTACAAACAGATGGATGAGGCGGCGCAGAAAACCTTCGACCGTCTGAAGAACGAACAGCCGAAAATCCGTTCTAACCCGGATTACCTGCGTGATATCGTCGATCAGGAGCTGTTGCCGTACGTGCAGGTGAAATATGCCGGCGCGCTGGTGCTGGGTCGTTATTACAAAGAAGCGACGCCTGCACAACGTGACGCGTATTTTGCTGCGTTTCGTGAGTACCTGAAACAGGCCTACGGTCAGGCGCTGGCGATGTACCATGGCCAGACTTATCAGATTGCCCCGGAACAACCGCTGGGTGACGCGACCATCGTGCCGATCCGTGTCACCATTATCGATCCGAATGGCCGTCCTCCGGTACGTCTGGATTTCCAGTGGCGTAAAAACTCCCAGACCGGTCACTGGCAGGCGTATGACATGATCGCCGAAGGCGTCAGCATGATCACCACCAAACAAAATGAGTGGAGTGACCTGCTGAGGACCAAAGGTATTGATGGCCTGACGGCGCAGCTGAAATCTATTTCTCAGCAGAAAATCACGCTGGAAGAGAAAAAATAATGACGCAGTCACTCGCCTGGGCGCGTGAAGGTGACAAGTTGTTGCTGGTGGGGGAACTGGATCAGGACGTGTTAAACCCATTATGGGATGCGCGTGTTGAAGCGATGAAAGGGGTTACCTGCATCGATCTGAGCCAGGTTTCCCGGGTTGATACCGGTGGACTGGCACTGCTGGTCCATCTTATTGACCAGGGCAAGAGGCAGGGGAACCGTGTCGTACTCAGCGGTGTGAACGATAAGGTTTATACGCTGGCAAAGCTTTACAATCTGCCTGACGATGTCCTTCCGCGTTAATTTTTTGTAGGCCGGATAAGGTCTTGTGCCGCCATCCGGCAAACCCCCTGAGGGGGTAGCAGCCACCAAAGCCTTGTCTGATTTATCGGCGAGGCTTTTTGCTTATTTATGACAGCGCAACTTTGCTCTAAGATGTTGGGCTGTTTTCACTATCTGACGAATGAAGAGCCCATGGAAAATAATGAAATTCAGAGCGTGCTGATGAACGCACTCTCCCTCCAGGAAGTCCACGTCTCTGGCGATGGCAGTCACTTTCAGGTTATTGCCGTGGGTGAGATGTTTGACGGCATGAGCCGGGTCAAGAAGCAGCAATCGGTCTATGGCCCATTGATGGAGTACATTGCGGACAACCGCATTCATGCCGTGTCGATCAAAGCATTTACCCCAGCGGAATGGGCACGCGATCGCAAACTTAACGGTTTTTGAGCTACGGGTGATGCGCCGGTAGCGAATATGAATTCTTAACAGAGAACAGAATAATGGATAAGTTTCGTGTACAGGGGCCGACTAAGCTCCAGGGCGAAGTCACAATTTCAGGCGCTAAAAACGCCGCACTGCCAATCCTGTTTGCGGCATTACTGGCAGAAGAACCTGTCGAAATCCAAAACGTCCCGAAACTGAAGGACGTTGACACCTCGATGAAGCTGCTGAGTCAGCTGGGCGCAAAGGTTGAACGTAACGGTTCCGTGCACATTGATGCTCGCGACGTTAACGTCTTCTGCGCGCCATACGACCTGGTAAAAACCATGCGTGCGTCCATCTGGGCGCTGGGGCCGCTGGTGGCTCGCTTTGGTCAGGGCCAGGTATCACTGCCGGGCGGCTGCACGATTGGCGCGCGTCCAGTTGACCTGCACATTACCGGTCTGGAGCAGTTAGGGGCGACCATCAAGCTGGAAGAAGGCTATGTGAAGGCGTCCGTTGATGGCCGTCTGAAAGGCGCGCACATCGTGATGGATAAAGTGAGCGTCGGCGCGACGGTCACTATCATGTGTGCGGCTACGCTTGCCGAAGGTACGACCATCATCGAGAACGCCGCGCGCGAGCCGGAAATCGTTGATACTGCGAACTTCCTGATTGCACTGGGTGCGAAGATCACCGGTCAGGGCACCGATCGTATCACCATCGAGGGCGTTGAGCGTCTCGGTGGCGGCGTGTATCGCGTTCTGCCAGACCGTATTGAAACCGGGACGTTCCTGGTGGCAGCGGCGATTTCTCGCGGCAAAATCATCTGCCATAACGCACAACCGGACACGCTGGATGCCGTTCTGGCGAAGCTGCGTGATGCGGGTGCGGATATTGAAGTCGGGGCAGACTGGATTAGCCTCGACATGCACGGCAAGCGTCCGAAAGCGGTCAATGTGCGCACTGCTCCGCATCCGGCGTTCCCGACCGACATGCAGGCACAGTTCACGCTGCTGAATCTGGTGGCAGAAGGCACCGGCTTCATTACGGAGACCGTGTTTGAAAACCGCTTCATGCACGTGCCTGAACTTAGCCGTATGGGCGCTCACGCAGAGATTGAAAGCAATACCGTGATTTGTCACGGCGTTGAAACGCTCTCCGGCGCGCAGGTGATGGCAACGGATCTGCGTGCGTCAGCAAGCCTGGTACTGGCAGGCTGTATTGCAGAAGGCACCACGGTAGTTGATCGTATTTATCACATCGATCGCGGCTATGAGCGCATCGAAGATAAGCTGCGTGCGCTGGGCGCAAATATCGAGCGCGTGAAAGGCGAGTAATTTTTTCTGCAGCACTCTCGCCGTTCTGGCGAGAGTCTGACCCCTCGTAGTACGTCACTACCTGACAGTAAATGCCAGTTGCGCATTGATCACTAAAATTGCTGCAGTTCCTTGAATGCCGATTAGCCTTTGGCTGTCTGGGTCGCCAGTTCTTCCTTGATAATATCTGAATTTCAGGTGGATCGAATTTCGGTTAAGTCACTATGGAGTAGTATGCGCATTAAACCATGCAAACATAATGGATTAATTCGCTATGGGACTTCGTGAAGAATTAAACCGTAATCGTGTCGCCAGCCTGCAGGCAGCTTCGTACCCTACCGGTTGCAGAGTTTGTGAACGTAAAGGTGTTCCTGTCTACCCACTGCGCGTCGCTGCAGTACCGAGAGGGCAGGCTGGCTCAACATGGCGTCCCGAAGTCCCTGAACAGGATGTCCAGCTAAGCGGAGACGAATTTAAGTATGCCCTGCGCACGTTGCGGATGGGGTATCTGTATGTACTACTCGATAAAATTGTCTGGCATGGTTATGAAGTTACGGCGGATGGGTGTATGCGGCAATTTGAGGCGCTATTAATGCCAGAAGGTGACACCGTCGAGCCGCTTGCGCAGATGTGCAGGATGACTAACCATGATGTTATAGCAGGGTTTATCAACATCGATAATACGTGCTACAGCGAGGCCTGGCTGGCCTTTAGTCGTTATCCATGGAGTCCTGATGTGCTGAAAGGCTACCAGGATGGTTCCCGTCCGGACAGTCGTTTTACCAAAATTATCCTCTCAAAAGAAGGACAGGTATCCGGGGATGGATGCTTTGCTCTGGATGAGTCTCTTTCTACGCTCAAAGCCAACGTGGCCGAATTTAACAGCGAAAATTTTCAAAATATTGAACAGGTTGAGGGTGACGATGTGGGGGGCGTGCATGGATTTTACCCTCGCACCGATCCTGAAAAGCAGGACGCGTTGAGCTATCAGATATTCCGCTTGTCTCAGGAGTATCACTGTACTGTAATGGCAGTACCGCTTGCTGATGAGATGGGTATTATTCAGGAGTTGAACAACGCCCGCATGCAGCTGACGGAGTCTATTCAGGCCTATATTGAGCGACCAGAAGTTCTCCACCAATATGTGATATCGCAGGCCATCACCCAGTATCTCGAGAAACTAAAGTCTGATATTACCGCGCAAAGTGGCCCGCTTGTTGAATCTACTGGACCGTCAATCGGCAGTTATGGACCAAAGGCTATTCCGCAAGAAGATGTTGCTGCAGAGGCGTTTGCCCGAAAGTATGCCCGCTTATTAAAAAGCTATAAGGAGCCGGTCAGGGCTGATTTTGACAGACAGTTTGACAGTAAATTCACCTAGCCGCTGCAACGACTTAATGACGTTGATACCGATCTGGCGGCCTGGTACCAGTCTGTGCTTTGGCAAAATATTCTCACTAATGACTATGCTCCGGAAACATGTATTGCTGATTGGGCGGTGCAGATGCTGTCGTTGTCAGCCTGCCTTCAGGGCGGGGCTATGGGGGAGGCGACGGACAAAGTCTGGCACCAGTGGCTACAGACATCCGATTCTCCAGCCTGGCTGGGGTTTACCGGAATGAAAACGTCATTGACGGCACTCGTGTTCAGCGGCGCTAATGTTTATGGTGATCTCAAGGCGGCAGCAACGTCGGATGAATTTGGCCGATATCTGAAAAGTGCAGCCATTAAGCAGGGATGGGCAAGCAGGCTTCTGGCGGCTGCGGGTTCATTCAGCCGTTTGAACAAAACGTTGAATGAAGCGACCCGCAAAAGTTATCTGGCAATGACACAGGCGGCAATGCTAACTGCGGGAGAATCTACCGTTGTGCTGGAGTATGAAACGACCTTCCGTAAGTTAAAGCGGCATCTTAAAAATAACGAGACCTTACGTCAGTCGCTGTCAGTGAATAACGCTACTTTTAAAGATACTGGCTATCGGGGCGGTGGCGCGCGGGTAGTTGATGAGCTAATGAGCATGCGGGGCAAGGCACTGGATACCCCAATACGGGTGCGTTACAGCGCGCCCGGTACACTGGAGCAGCTACGGGCGGAACTCCCTTATCTTAATATGGGGAAAACACCTTTCAACAATCCGGCAATGGTCAGTGAGATCCACGACCTGTTTATTTCCGATCTGTCATTACAGGGAAAAGGGCTTGCTGGCCCGGTAGTAAAAGCAAGCTATGCACAACTGGCAGTATGGCATGAGCGGGGAATGCGCCTGATTAGCGGTGACAGCGCCGGACTGATGTTGGGAGCCGGGCTGATGGCGCTACAGGTGGCAAACTGGAGCGATCTGTTAGAACGCCTGGAGACATCCGGTGGCTCCGATGTGGATGTTGTTGCCGATATTTCCATTAACAACCTGCTGCTTATTGAGGGTTTCACGGAGCTCTCCGGCTTTGCTTCCAAACTGGCGTTAAAACAAAACTGGGCGGTGCTCTCCAAAGCGCAGCAGATACCTTCATTGGTCCGGTTTGGTGCGGTACTGGGTGGGATGGCGGCTATTGTGGAGGGGTTGAGAAACGGGAAGGATGGTTGGGAAGCTTATAAGGTAGGCGATGCCGGCGCAACATACGCTTATGGAATAAGTGCAGTGGCGTTTATTTCCAGTGGAATTATCAGCGGGGGGTATGGGGGGCATGGCATTTTTGCCTTGATCAGTACTACCGGTCTCCTTGGACTTGGTCCTGCCGGATGGGCCACTCTACTGATCATTGCCGGGGTTACGCTGGCGTTTATTGCCAACGAACTAAGGACGACGGCGTTTGAACACTGGCTGCGGCGCT
Organism: Citrobacter sp. wls711; assembly: GCF_005281055.1. Classification (NCBI taxonomy): domain Bacteria; kingdom Pseudomonadati; phylum Pseudomonadota; class Gammaproteobacteria; order Enterobacterales; family Enterobacteriaceae; genus Citrobacter; species Citrobacter sp. wls711. Next base: position 87,426 of record NZ_SZXC01000068.1, read on the forward strand.
CCTGCTTTGGCATTCCGGCCAGCGAATTTCACAGTTTTGTCTGGCGAGCCTGGAGTCTCGAGGATTTGGCGGAGTCCGTAGTGGAATACCGGGCCATTGTTAGCGGAATGGTGGCGGATATCGCCTTCGCCTCGGCGCTGGATGTCGTGACGGGCAACACAACCATCGACGCTGTGGCACACCGACGACTGGATTTTCGCGTAAGCCTGCCAGGATGGCAGGAAGAACGCAGCGGCTGGTCGCTCACGCTGACCGGGGGGAGCCAGGTATTGTTTGCTGAATCCAGTGATGTGCCAGGCGTTGAAAACCATCGCCAGAGCAGCAGTCCGCAGGGCTACTATAAATATGCATATCGCATTGAAGGTGCGGATAATAAGGACGAAAAAGTCACAAAACCGAAAAGCCTGAGCGTGATCGTCAGCATTTGGGTGAAGGAATTCAGCACGCCAGAGGCCACGCTGGTGGTTGCATACTGGCCAGATAAGAGCGACCCCCATTATCAACTGGGGCTGACGGTCAGCGCGAAGCGGGACTAAACACAATGGGCAAGATTAAACGTCGTGCCAGGAAAACCCACCAACCGGTGACGCCACGGATGATACCGCCAGTGGAACACTGGAGCGGCGATCTGCCCGATACGGCGGCAGAGCAGTTTTATCCACCGCAGCTAATCCGTGTGAATGAAATTAATGATATCTGGATGGAGATCCCCCGCTATGTAAATCATGGCTGGTGGGGAGTATGGTTGGTTTGCATCGTTATATTATTATCTGCTTGTTATTTCGTTACTTCACCTTATGCCTTATTGGATATGTTTTCCGGAATATCAGGTTTTATTTTTTATTTAATATCTTTTATTTTATTAGGTTCATTGAATGTTTTTTTTCTTAAAATTGTTTTATTCGAACCCCGTGGTGCGCCGCTCCGCTTTAACCGTAAGCGGCAGAAAGTGTATGCCTATGAATACCAGCGCGGTATCTGGCCGTGGAAACGCTGGCCGGTGCAGGTGAAGGTTTTTGACTGGGCGGATATTCATGCCGAGCGGGTGCAGATGAGCGGGCATGCAGAATGGGGGCACCGGATATACTGCGCGGTCTGTAAACCAGGCACCTGCGACGTTGTGGACCGTTTTGTCCTGACCTGGACCGTGGGGGATGTGTCAGCGGTTTACGGCCTGTGGAGTCATTGCTGTCACTATATGGAAGCAAAGCCGGTGCCGAAAAATCCGTTATGGACCGATACACCCCGGGACTGGACGCCCTTTACCACCGTCCGCTGGCCGGAAGATATCGATAAACAGTCTTCGACTGCACCGTACTAAAATAAGTCGGATAAGCGGTTAAGGATTAGTCGTTTTATCCTTAACCATACTACAAAGACTTCTATCGCTGTGTGCCATTATTTTTCGCTGTTTTTACGCACTCTCATCATCCGTGTTCTGTCGATGAATTCATGCGTCTTTGCGTCGTGATATCGCGACGGCCAAATTACCCAAGGTTCCGTGCCTAGCGCTTTAGCGATAATGAGTTCTCCTTTTGGCCATGGACGAGTTAATGCATTTGCCAGCGTTGATGAACTCAACCCATTTCTCCGCGACTCTGCGGCCATTGAGGTCCCTTTCTTGCGCAGTCCTGCGATGATATCAGCTGGATGCCAGTCAATGAGTTTGCTTTCCATACGTCCCTTTCTCCTTTGGTTCACCACTTGTGGTTTAACAATTAGCCAGTAGTGACACTATACTCGCGGAGAACGAATGTTCTAAAGTGTTCGTGTAAAGGGTTTGTATATTCAGAATAAACCAAGATTTTTTCTAGTTTTATGTAAAATTGTTGTGCTTATTGGAATTTGCTGGAATGTAAAAAAATCCCGTGCAGTGCACGGGATGATGTTATACGAAGAAAGGTGAGGAAAGGATTAACGGTCGCGCTGTACGGCGATATGTGCCAGGCCAATCAGGGCTTCTTTCCATTGCGTTTCAGGGAGTACCTGAAGCGCGGCGATGGCCTTGTCGGCCTCTTCTTCTGCACGCTGGCGGGTCCATTCCAGCGAGCCGCAGGCGTTCATGGCCTCCAGAACCGGCTCCAGAAGATGACGCCCGTTTCCTTGCTCGATAGCCTGACGAATCATTTGCGCCTGTTCTGGGGTACCGTGGCGCATCGCATGCAGCAGCGGCAGCGTCGGTTTCCCTTCGTTGAGATCGTCGCCCACGTTTTTACCCAGTTGCTCGCCGTCTGCGCTGTAATCGAGTAAGTCGTCGATTAACTGGAAAGCTGTGCCAAGATAGCGGCCATAATCCTGCAAGCCTTTTTCTTGTTCTTCGCTGCAGCCGGCAAGAATACCAGAGCACTGTGCCGCCGCTTCAAACAGGCGCGCTGTCTTGCTGTAGATGACGCGCATGTAGTTTTCTTCGGTAATGTCAGGGTCGTTGACGTTCATCAATTGCAGAACTTCACCCTCAGCAATGACGTTCACTGCCTTAGACATCACTTCCAGCACTTTCAGTGAGCCAAGGCTGGTCATCATCTGAAAGGCGCGGGTATAGATAAAATCGCCGACCAGTACGCTGGCTGCATTACCAAACGCTGCATTTGCCGTTGCTTTCCCACGGCGCATGTCGGATTCATCCACCACATCGTCATGAAGCAGGGTTGCGGTGTGGATAAACTCGATTAGGGCCGCGATCGTAACGTGGGCGTTTTCCTGATAGCCAACGGCGCGAGCAGCAAGTACGGCGATCATTGGGCGAATGCGTTTTCCGCCGCCGCTGATGATGTAGTACCCCAACTGATTGATCAGCTGGACGTCGGAATTGAGCTGTTCAAGGATTGCCGCATTGACACCCGCCATATCTTGCGCGGTTAACTCATTGATTTTTTCTAAATTCATCGCAAAAGCCGGGCTTCTCGCCCCGATTACCTCACTGTATGGCAAGGTAACTACGGGTTTAGGGTTAGAAATATATGCTGATTGTACTGAAAAAACGCCACAGATAAACGTTACCATACACGTTGTGTTTTTTTTCTGCATGTATTGACGGTAGCACTTGTCAAAGGCTCGCGTTTTGCGTAATATTCGCGCCCTATTGTGAATATTTATAGCGCACTCTGAATCATCAAAAAGGTGTGCGCGGAAGCGGAGTTTTTTATGTACGCGGTTTTCCAAAGTGGTGGTAAACAACACCGAGTAAGCGAAGGTCAGACCGTTCGCCTGGAAAAGCTGGACATCGCAACTGGCGAATCTGTTGAATTCGCAGAAGTTCTGATGATCGCAAACGGTGAAGAAGTCAAAATCGGCGTTCCTTTCGTTGATGGCGGCGTTATCAAAGCTGAAGTCGTTGCTCACGGTCGTGGCGAGAAAGTTAAAATTGTTAAGTTTCGTCGTCGTAAACACTACCGTAAGCAGCAGGGCCATCGTCAGTGGTTCACTGATGTGAAAATCACTGGCATCAGCGCTTAAGTTAAGAGGAGCAGATTAAATGGCACATAAAAAGGCTGGCGGCTCGACTCGTAACGGTCGCGATTCAGAAGCTAAACGTCTGGGCGTAAAACGCTTTGGCGGCGAAACAGTTCTGGCAGGTAGCATCATCGTTCGTCAACGTGGTACTCAGTTCCACGCTGGCTCTAACGTAGGCTGCGGCAAAGACCACACTCTGTTTGCTAAAGCAGACGGTAAAGTGAAATTCGAAGTGAAAGGCCCGAAAAACCGTCGTTTCATCAGCATTGTTGCTGAATAAGTTTTTCGCGTCCCGGTAACGGATGAAAGCCCCGCAACGTGTTGCGGGGCTTTTTACATTCGATGGCCGGTAAATATGCTCGTCTCGCCGTGACAACCCGGAAACGAGCTCTTGCAGGGAATACGGCATGAAGCAGCAGGCAGGTATTGGTATTCTTTTAGCGCTGACGACGGCAGTCTGTTGGGGCGCTTTACCAATAGCGATGAAGCAAGTGCTGGAGGTGATGGAGCCTCCTACGGTAGTGTTCTACCGTTTTTTAATGGCAAGTATTGGCCTTGGGGCGATTCTTGCGGTTAAAAAAAAGCTCCCGCCATTGCGTATTTTTCGCAAAGCGCGTTGGTTGGTATTGTTGGCAATCGCCACCGGTGGGCTGTTTGGTAACTTCATTCTGTTTAGTTCATCTTTGCAATATTTGAGCCCAACGACTTCGCAGGTTATCGGACAATTGTCACCGGTTGGCATGATGGTCGCCAGCGTCTTTATCCTGAAGGAAAAGATGCGCGGTACGCAGATTATTGGCGCCATAATGCTGCTGAGTGGACTGGTGATGTTTTTTAATACCAGTCTGATCGAGATTTTTACCAAACTCACTGATTACACCTGGGGTGTGATCTTTGGTGTGGGTGCGGCGACGGTCTGGGTGAGCTATGGGGTTGCGCAAAAGGTGTTATTGCGTCGCCTGGCATCACAGCAGATCCTGTTTTTACTGTACACTTTATGTACGCTCGCGTTGTTGCCGCTGGCTAAACCCGGTGTGATAACGCAGCTCAGCGACTGGCAGCTGGCTTGCCTGATATTCTGCGGCCTGAATACGCTGGTAGGATACGGCGCACTTGCGGAAGCAATGGCGCGCTGGCAGGCGGCTCAGGTGAGCGCCATTATTACGCTCACACCGCTGTTTACGTTATTATTTTCAGATTTATTATCACTGGCCTGGCCCGATTTCTTCGCCAGACCGATGCTAAACCTTTTAGGTTATCTCGGTGCGTTTATCGTGGTTGCGGGCGCGATGTATTCCGCCATTGGTCATCGTATTTGGGGCGGTTTACGTAAGCATGAAACGGTGGTTTCGCAACCCCGCTCAGGCGAATGATTTACGGAGAGTAAAATGAAGTTTGTTGATGAAGCATCGATTCTGGTCGTTGCAGGTGATGGCGGTAATGGTTGCGTCAGCTTCCGCCGCGAAAAGTACATCCCGAGAGGCGGTCCGGACGGCGGTGATGGTGGTGATGGTGGTGACGTCTGGCTGGAAGCCGACGAAAACCTGAACACGCTGATCGATTACCGCTTCGAAAAATCGTTCCGTGCGGAACGTGGTCAGAATGGCGCGAGCCGTGATTGCACCGGTAAGCGTGGTAAAGACGTTACGATTAAAGTGCCTGTCGGTACGCGTGTGATCGATCAGGGCACGGGCGAAACCATGGGTGACATGACCAAGCACGGTCAGCGTCTGATGGTCGCTAAAGGCGGCTGGCACGGTCTGGGTAACACCCGTTTCAAATCCTCGGTCAACCGTACTCCGCGTCAGAAAACAATGGGTACGCCGGGCGATAAACGCGATCTGATGCTGGAGCTGATGCTGTTAGCGGATGTCGGTATGCTGGGTATGCCAAACGCCGGTAAATCAACGTTTATCCGTGCGGTCTCTGCAGCGAAACCGAAAGTGGCGGATTATCCGTTCACCACGCTGGTGCCGAGTCTGGGCGTTGTGCGTATGGACAACGAAAAGAGCTTTGTGGTTGCTGACATCCCGGGTCTGATTGAAGGCGCTGCGGAAGGCGCGGGTCTGGGGATCCGATTCCTGAAGCACCTGGAGCGTTGCCGCGTCCTGCTGCACCTCATCGATATCGATCCGATTGACGGTTCAGATCCGGTAGAAAACGCCCGTATTATTATTGGCGAACTGGAGAAATACAGTCAGGATCTGGCCTCCAAGCCGCGTTGGTTAGTGTTCAACAAAATTGATTTGATGGACAAAGACGAAGCGGAAGAGAAAGCGAAAGCGATCGCTGAAGCGCTGGGCTGGGAAGGTAAATATTACCTGATCTCTGCTGCCAGTCAGCTGGGCGTGAAGGATCTTTGCTGGGATGTGATGACGTTTATCATTGAGAACCCAATTGTTCAGGCTGAAGAAGCGAAGCAGCCAGAGAAAGTGGAGTTCATGTGGGACGATTATCACCGTCAGCAGCTCGCTGAAGTCGAAGACGAAGCGGAAGATGACTGGGATGAAGATTGGGACGAAGACGACGAAGAAGGCGTTGAGTTCATCTACAAGCGTTAATCCTGGTGCCGGATGGCGACGCGATTGCGTCTTATCCGGCCAACAATATCAACGGGCCGCAAACGCTGCAGGTCGGATACGCGCAAGCGCTATCCGACAGCATCACCGTCAGTTGTTCTGATAAATATCTTTGTACAACCGGCTTTCAAAGCGTACCAGCGGGATACGGCGGTTACGCTGGTCAGCGGGTTCTACCGCATAGCCAGACAGATACTGTACAAACGCCATGCGTTGCCCGCTTGCCGTGGTAATGAATCCTGCAAGGTTATACACCCCCTGTAACGAGCCGGTCTTCGCGGAGACTTTGCCATCCACGCCAGCCTGATGCAGACCCGCACGGTATTGCAGAGAGCCGTCATGGCCTGCCAGCGGCAGCATCGTAATAAAGTTCAGCTCGTTGTCATGCTGTGCGATGTACTGCAGCACCTGCATCATGGTGGCGGGCGCAATCAGGTTGTGGCGAGAGAGGCCGGATCCGTCGGCAATGATCGTGTTACCAATATCGACACCCGCCTGCTGGCGCAGGATCTGGCGTACGGCATCGGAACCTGCGCGCCAGGTGCCAGGGACATTAAATCGCGCGTGGCCGATCATACGAAAAACGGTGTCAGCAATCATGTTGTCCGACTTTTTCAGCATAATCTTAAGCAGGTCATGTAAAGGTGCTGACTGCTTGCTGGCGACAACGGTACCCGGCTCGTTGACTTGCGTCTGGCGCAGCAGCGTACCGCTGTAGGCGATACCCGCTTGTTTCAGCTCATCTTTAATAATTGCCCCGGCATAGCTGGCGCCGTCCTGAATGGCAAACGCCAGCGGCAGTGGGTCGGTGCGCTGGGGCAGACAACCGGTTAGCGTGAAGCGGTTTAAATCGCCAGGAACGACATCCAGTTCACAATATTGCGCTTCTGCAGAACCACGTGCGAGGGTGCGAACCTGGCTGAACATGGTTACCGGGTAGTATGATGCCACGCGAATAAAGGCGAGATCGTTAGGTTTTTGCGCACTGTAAAGCGACACCGAGAAGCAGTTACGATCAACAATCGCCGCCGCAGGCGGTGCGCTAAAACACTGCGTCATGTCGTTCCAGGGCCAGCCAGGTGCTTTATCATGACTGGCGAAAATGGACGTGTCGATGAGGACATTTCCGGCAATTTGCGTCACGCCTGATTTTTTCAGGGTTGCTACCATATTGCGAATATCCTGACGTTTTAGCGTCGGATCGGCACCAAATCGCGCAACTAAGTCCCCATTCAATACCCCGTTTTCCACGCTGCCTTTAGTCTCTAGCGTCGTGGTAAAACGGAAGTCAGGCCCGAGCTGGATCAAGGCCGCCAGGGCGGTGATAACTTTCTGGGTGCTGGCGGGCAGGGCCATTTGTTGGCTATGGTAATCAATAGCAGGCGTCGGAGCCCCAACCTTCTGTACCATAAGGGCGAGGTTGGCCCCGGCAGGGAGCTGGTTGATATACTCGTCAACATTCGCAGCCTGAACGCTGAACGCCGCAATACTGGCAGTCAATCCGATGGTAAATCTGGGAAATCGCATAATCTCGCGCTAACAACCTGGAAACAGGCCGTCATACTACGGCGCAACGCCCCAAAAAGTAAACGATGACCCATAGGGAACTCCAGGGTAAAATGATCATCAAATAGAGAATTGTAGCTGACCTGGGTCCTCGAGCCCGGGTCGGTATTTTTTTGCTTCTGACTCTGGCATCGCGTTTGCCAGGGTGGGCTTAGCAGCCGGGGTGAGGACAACCGCCCCCTACAGGAATGTTCAAGAGGTATAACAAATGCAAGCTATCCCGATGACCTTACGTGGTGCTGAAAAACTGCGTGAAGAGCTGGATTTTCTGAAATCTGTGCGCCGCCCTGAAATCATTGCCGCGATCGCCGATGCGCGTGAACACGGTGACTTGAAAGAGAACGCGGAGTACCACGCGGCCCGTGAACAGCAGGGATTCTGCGAAGGACGCATTAAAGATATCGAAGCTAAGCTGTCTAACGCGCAGGTTATCGACGTCACTAAAATGCCGAACAATGGCCGTGTCGTTTTCGGTGCAACGGTGACCGTTCTGAATCTTGATAACGATGAAGAACAGACCTGGCGCATCGTAGGTGATGACGAAGCTGATTTTAAACAGAACCTGATTTCAGTTAACTCGCCTATTGCTCGTGGCCTGATTGGCAAAGAGCAGGATGACGTGGTGGTTATCAAAACGCCGGGCGGTGAAGTGGAATATGAAGTGGTGAAAGTAGAATACCTGTAATTCGCATCTTGGTTAAGATGTTGATACATTGTAAAGAAAGGAAAAAGGCCGCATAGCGGCCTTTTATCAACGAAGAGAGCGTGGCATTTTGCTCTCCTGCTAGCGGAAATTCCCGCGTTTTACACAAACTACGTGTTCAACTTTGGGATATTCTTAGCGTGGCAGCGAGATTTTACGTTCTTTAGTCGGGCGATACAGTACCAGCGTTTTGCCGATGACCTGTACGTTACAGGCGCCGGTTTCGCGTACGATAGCTTCCACTATCAAGGTTTTGTTATCGCGATCTTCCGAGGCGATTTTCACCTTGATAAGTTCATGGTGCTCTAGCGCTTGTTCAATCTCGGCCAGTACCCCTTCGGTCAAACCATTATTGCCAAGCATGACTACAGGCTTGAGCGGATGTGCCAGACCTTTCAGGTGCTGTTTTTGTTTAGTACTCAGATTCATCGTATATTTTTGCTTAGGTTGGGATTGAAAACGGGTCATTCTACCGCCATCTCCCATATATCACCAAATAGCAGTGTAGAAATTTACACCATTGGTTACGATGAACTGCCCGATGGGAAAGTAAAATGACAGGTAAAAAGCGTTCTGCCAGCTCAAGCCGCTGGCTTCAGGAACACTTTAGCGATAAATATGTTCAGCAGGCACAGAAAAAGGGGTTACGTTCCCGTGCCTGGTTTAAACTTGATGAAATACAGCAAAGTGACAAAATTTTTAAACCGGGGATGACGATAGTTGACCTCGGCGCTGCACCCGGTGGCTGGTCGCAATACGCGGTTACGCAGATCGGAAACAGCGGCCGCATTATCGCTTGCGATCTTTTACCTATGGATCCAATCGTTGGTGTGGACTTCCTTCAGGGCGACTTTCGTGATGAATTAGTCCTGAAAGCGTTACTTGAGCGCGTAGGTGACAGTAAAGTACAAGTTGTCATGTCCGATATGGCACCAAATATGTGTGGAACACCGGCGGTGGACATTCCCCGGGCCATGTATTTGGTAGAGCTGGCGCTTGGAATGGCTCGTGATGTATTAGCGCCAGGTGGTAGTTTTGTAGTTAAGGTGTTCCAGGGCGAAGGCTTCGATGAGTATCTAAGAGAGATTCGCTCCCTGTTTACGAAGGTCAAAGTTCGTAAGCCGGACTCTTCCCGCGCTCGTTCGCGTGAAGTGTACATTGTAGCGACCGGGCGTAAACCATAACCGGCAGATTTTAAACGAAAGTTTGAAAGACGCTGGATATAGAGTATCCTGACGCTGTTTTTAACACAGTTGTAATAAGAGGTTAATCCCTTGAGTGACATGGCGAAAAACCTAATACTCTGGCTGGTCATTGCCGTTGTGCTGATGTCAGTATTCCAGAGCTTTGGGCCCAGCGAGTCTAATGGCCGTAAGGTGGATTACTCTACCTTCCTGCAAGAGGTCAATCAGGACCAGGTTCGTGAAGCGCGTATCAACGGACGTGAGATTAACGTTACCAAGAAAGACAGTAACCGTTACACGACCTACATCCCGGTTAACGATCCGAAGCTGCTTGATAACCTGCTGACCAAAAACGTCAAGGTTGTTGGCGAGCCGCCTGAAGAGCCGAGCCTGCTGGCTTCTATCTTCATTTCCTGGTTCCCAATGCTGCTGCTGATTGGTGTCTGGATCTTCTTCATGCGTCAAATGCAGGGCGGGGGTGGCAAAGGCGCCATGTCGTTCGGTAAGAGTAAAGCGCGCATGCTGACGGAAGATCAGATCAAAACCACTTTTGCCGACGTTGCAGGTTGTGACGAAGCGAAAGAAGAGGTGGCTGAGCTGGTCGAGTACCTGCGCGAACCGAGCCGTTTCCAGAAGCTGGGCGGTAAGATCCCGAAAGGCATCCTGATGGTCGGCCCTCCGGGTACCGGTAAAACCCTGTTGGCAAAAGCCATCGCGGGTGAAGCGAAGGTTCCGTTCTTCACTATTTCTGGTTCTGACTTCGTGGAAATGTTTGTGGGTGTCGGCGCATCTCGTGTGCGTGACATGTTCGAACAGGCCAAGAAAGCAGCACCGTGCATCATCTTCATCGATGAAATCGACGCCGTAGGCCGCCAGCGTGGCGCAGGTCTGGGCGGTGGTCACGATGAACGTGAGCAGACGCTGAACCAGATGCTGGTTGAGATGGATGGCTTCGAAGGTAACGAAGGTATTATCGTTATCGCAGCAACTAACCGTCCGGACGTTCTTGACCCTGCGCTGTTGCGTCCAGGTCGTTTTGACCGTCAGGTGGTTGTAGGTCTGCCGGACGTTCGTGGTCGTGAGCAGATTCTGAAAGTGCATATGCGTCGCGTACCGCTGTCTCCGGACATCGATGCGGCAATTATTGCCCGCGGTACGCCTGGTTTCTCCGGTGCAGATCTTGCGAACCTGGTGAACGAAGCAGCGTTGTTCGCTGCCCGTGGTAACAAGCGCGTTGTATCGATGGTTGAGTTCGAGAAAGCGAAAGACAAAATCATGATGGGTGCGGAACGTCGCTCCATGGTGATGACGGAAGCGCAGAAAGAATCTACCGCGTACCACGAAGCAGGCCACGCGATTATCGGTCGCCTGGTACCGGAACACGATCCGGTGCACAAAGTAACGATTATTCCACGCGGTCGTGCGTTGGGTGTGACCTTCTTCCTGCCGGAAGGCGATGCAATCAGCGCTAGCCGTCAGAAACTGGAAAGTCAGATCTCTACGCTGTACGGCGGTCGTTTGGCTGAAGAGATTATCTACGGTGCTGAACATGTTTCTACCGGTGCGTCGAACGACATTAAAGTCGCGACTAACCTGGCACGTAATATGGTGACGCAGTGGGGCTTCTCTGAAAAGCTGGGTCCGTTGCTGTACGCGGAAGAAGAAGGCGAAGTGTTCCTCGGTCGTTCTGTTGCTAAAGCAAAACATATGTCCGATGAAACCGCGCGCATTATCGATCAGGAAGTTAAATTGCTGATTGAACGTAACTACGAGCGTGCTCGTCGTCTTCTGAACGATAACCTGGACATTCTGCACTCGATGAAAGATGCGCTCATGAAATATGAGACCATCGATGCACCGCAGATTGACGATCTGATGGCTCGCCGCGATGTGCGTCCGCCGGCAGGTTGGGAAGAGTCAGGTGCGTCTAACAACTCTGGCAATAATGGCACCCCAAGTGCGCCGCGTCCGGTCGATGAACCGACCTCGCCGAATCCGGGTAACATGTCAGAGCAGTTAGGTGACAAATAAGTTATCGTTGCTGATGACCGTGCTTTAATTGAAAACCCTGGGGCTTGCTCCGGGGTTTTTTTATTTATCAACTTATACCCAATGAATTTCGAGTTGCATCAAGGCGGCGACGCAGGGAATCCCCAGGAGCGTACATCAGTACGTGACTGGGGTGAGAGAGGACAAACCGGCTATGCCGGTTTGAACAGCGCTTGCGCTGGCCCCGAAGGGGTGAGGCCGAAGGCCGAATAAAGCTAACGCAGATGCAGCTTGAAAGACGATGGGTATATACCAGGGATAACACTATGAAACTCTTTGCTCAGGGTTCTTCGCTGGATCTCAGCCATCCCCACGTCATGGGGATTTTAAACGTCACGCCGGACTCTTTTTCCGATGGCGGCGCGCACAACACCTTGGTTGAGGCGGTGAAACACGCCAATCTGATGATTAACGCCGGGGCGACTATCATTGATGTGGGTGGCGAATCCACTAGGCCGGGGGCGGCAGACGTCAGCGTAGAAGAAGAACTGGAACGGGTGATCCCGGTCGTTGAGGCCATCGCCCAACGCTTTGAGGTGTGGATCTCGGTGGATACCTCAAAACCGGAGGTGATTCGTGAATGTGCCCGAGTTGGCGCGCATATCATTAATGATATTCGCTCCCTGACAGAACCAGGTGCACTGGAAGCTGCGGCGGAAACTGGATTACCCGTGTGTCTGATGCATATGCAGGGGCAGCCGAAGACCATGCAGGAAGCGCCAAAGTACGAAGATGTTTTTGCTGAGGTAAATCGCTACTTTGTTGAGCAAATAGCACGTTGTGAAAGGGCTGGGATCGCAAAAGATAAATTGTTGCTCGACCCGGGATTCGGTTTCGGTAAAAATCTTACCCACAACTACACATTACTGGCACGCCTGGCTGAGTTTCATCATTTTAATCTGCCGCTACTGGTCGGGATGTCACGAAAATCAATGATTGGTCAGTTACTGAACGTGGGGCCATCTGAACGTTTGAGCGGAAGCCTGGCATGTGCAGTGATTGCTGCCATGCAGGGCGCGCAGATTATTCGTGTCCATGACGTCAAAGAAACCGTAGAAGCGATGCGTGTGGTGGAAGCCACATTGTCTGCAAAGGAAAAAAAACGCTATGAGTAATCGTAAATATTTTGGCACTGACGGTATCCGCGGTCGCGTTGGCGATGCCCCAATTACGCCTGATTTTGTGCTCAAACTGGGCTGGGCGGCAGGAAAAGTGCTGGCACGTCATGGTTCACGTAAAATTATTATCGGTAAAGATACGCGTATTTCTGGCTATATGCTGGAGTCAGCGCTGGAGGCTGGTTTGGCCGCAGCGGGACTGTCTGCTTCATTCACCGGGCCAATGCCAACCCCCGCGGTTGCGTATCTGACGCGCGCTTTCCGCGCCGAAGCAGGGATTGTCATCTCTGCCTCGCACAACCCGTTTTATGATAACGGAATTAAGTTCTTCTCCATCGACGGGACCAAATTGCCTGACTCCGTTGAAGAAGCTATCGAAGCCGAGATGGAAAAGCCGCTCACTTGTGTGGACTCTGCTGAACTGGGGAAAGCCAGCCGTATTGTCGATGCTGCGGGCCGCTATATCGAATTTTGCAAAGGTACGTTCCCGAACGAGCTGAGCCTGAACGAGCTAAAAATCGTGGTGGATTGTGCGAACGGCGCGACGTATCACATTGCGCCAAATGTACTCCGTGAACTGGGCGCAAATGTCATTGCGATTGGCTGTGAGCCGGATGGCGTCAACATCAATGAAGAAGTGGGTGCGACCGACGTTCGTGCGCTGCAGGCGCGCGTGATTGCAGAAAAAGCCGATCTGGGTATTGCGCTGGATGGTGATGGCGACCGCGTGATCATGGTGGACCACGAAGGTAATAAGGTCGATGGCGATCAGATCATGTATATCATTGCCCGTGAAGCGTTACGTCAGGGGCAACTGCGTGGTGGTGCTGTCGGTACGCTGATGAGCAACATGGGTCTCGAGCTGGCGCTGAAGCAGCTGGGTATTCCCTTTGCTCGGGCGAAAGTGGGTGACCGCTACGTGCTGGAAAAAATGCAGGAAAAAGGCTGGCGCATCGGGGCTGAAAACTCAGGGCACGTGATCCTGCTGGATAAAACCACCACCGGTGACGGTATTGTGGCGGGTCTGCAGGTGCTGGCAGCAATGGTACGTAATCATATGAGTTTGCACGACCTGTGCAGCGGTATGAAAATGTTCCCACAACTGCTGGTTAACGTTCGCTTCACCGCCGGTAGCGGCGATCCGCTGGAACATGAAACCGTGAAAGCGGTGATGGCGGACGTTGAAGCGGCGTTGGGTAACCGAGGTCGTGTTCTGCTGCGTAAATCAGGCACAGAGCCGTTAATCCGTGTGATGGTTGAAGGCGAAGATGAAGCGCAGGTTACTGAATTCGCGCACCGTATTGCAGATGCGGTGAAAGCCGTATAAGTCCTGAAGTTTGAGAGCCGGAGTCCGAGACTCCGGCTTTTTTTTATCCTACTGAAAGTGCCTGTTTGCGTCGATGCTGCCAGAAGTAGCCCCCGGCCATCATCAGCACAAGAGCAGCCAGCCACGGCAGGACCGCCAGCAAATGCCCTGAACGGGCAAATGTCAGGGCAATCATCAGCAACCACCCTCCCAGCATTGGAATTGCGGTACGTTTAACAATATCCACTGGTGATACGCCTGCGATCCCGGCAATGGCAATGATCACGCCAGCAATCGGCGATAACGTCCGGCCAATACCCGCCGAAATCTGAATAGGTAGCATCATCACGGCGATGTCGCTGCCGATATGGCGGCTGATATCCGGCACCATGGGGGCGAAGGAGAAGAACGCGGCATTCCCCGACCCCATCAACGCAGAAATCGCAAAGGTGATCAGCGTCATCAGCAGGATTATCGAGGCGGCACTGAGACCAAATTCACCGGAGAGTGAGAGCAGCGCGTCGACGGCACCAATGGCTTTTAGCCCGGCTGAAAAAACTTCACCCGCGATAATCAACGTTACGACGGTGGCAAACACGCTGCCCATGCTGTCGAAAACTTTTTGCACGCCAGCCATCACTTCACGTGCCTTGCGATGACGCCAATACTCGCAAATCAGCGTAATGGCCAGGCTAATCAGAACGGCGGTATCCAGTGTAATTTTGAGCGAGCTAAACAGTAAATCACTGCACAGTAGCATCAATACCAACGGTAGCATCGGCAGAAACAGCCAGGCGATCGGGGCGTGGGTTTCTTCTGTGGCGGTCAACGTTTGCATCTGCTGAGCTACATCGCCGCCGCTTTCCCGGCGATCGAAAAAGCGTTGGACGACAATATGGAGCAGGGCGATGAAAAGAATGACCGGCACGACGATAGGAAGTTGATCGTGAACAAAATAGTTCACCACCTCGATACCCGCTGTTTTGGCGGCAAGAACCGAGTTACCGGAACCGGGGCCGAATTCAACCGCGCAGGTACTGGCGATAACGGCGGCGACGGCGGCACGGCTGCAGCCAAGGCGGGTGAGCAGCGGATAAAGCGTTGCCATCAACAACAAACCCAACCCCGTAGCGCTACTGATAAACAGCGACAAAAATTGCCCCAGCAGCAACGCCAGCCCCAGTAGGAGATATGGCGAGTTCAGACGCTGTAATGGACGCGAAGTCACCCGAACCAGCACCTGACTGGCACCAATGGCTGACATATAGGTGGCAAAGCCGCCAATCAGCATAATTTGCAGACCAAGGCCACCCAGGCGCACGCTCAGGGTATCGCGGATAAACTCAAACGCATCAAAGGGGCCAAACCCGGTGCTTTTCTTCACCAGGCTACTGAGCGTGGTCATTCCGCTAAAATGGGCGATGAGTAGCAATACAATCCCGGTGAGCAGCAGCACGGACTGGGGATGGTACTTTTTCAGGATCAGCCGTCCGGCAAAGACAATGGCGACTAGCGCCAGCAATAAAGACATTCTTTTATCCTCACTCAAAGTTGCCGTTGACCAAACACTCTCCATCGCGCAGTAACGGCCTACCCGCGGCAAACAGATGCGCCAGCGACAGGTCATCATTGAGGACGCAAATATCGGCGCGTTCTCCGGCACAAAGCTTGCCGCCGGAAATTCCCAGCGAGCATGCAACGTTTGCCGTCATCATGGCCACGGCCTGTGCGATCGGAATGCCCGCATCAATCAGGCGAGGGAGCAGTGCAAGGTTACCGCCTACCGGCGCGGCCGTGAGTCCTTCAACCATACCCTGAGCATTAAAGCGCGGCACGCTGCCATTGCCATCTGAGCTGATGGTGATGCGATCGGCTGGAACCTGAGCCTCCAGCGCGTGGAGAATGGCCTGTTCCTGGGGCATAAAACGGCTACCGCCAGACGTCACGTCAATATGGCCGCCGCGATGGGCGAAAGCGATCGCCTGGTTGAACAGGGCTTCGGTTCTGGCCACGTGAGTCGGTGAAATATGGTGGATCGGAATACCGGCATCGCAAAGCGCGATAAGTTGCGACATGCCTTCTGGCAGGTTGCCCAGGTGCACATGCAGCAGCCCTTTTTTCCCCGCCAGCAGTGAGGCCACGCGGATATCGCTGACGATTCTCAACAGCTCCTGGAAAGAGGGATATGAACCCCGATGATCGGCGAGGGCGATTTTAACGCCGAGAATGGCCGGGATAAAGGTTATGTCATCGCGAATGGATTGCGTAATCGTCGGGCTGGGTACCGCGTAAGCCCCAGTGTGCATAAACGCGCGCACGCCCTCCAGATTCAGTGACTGCATTTTGGCGTACAGATCTTTGGGCGAGCGAGAAATGGCATCGGTGCCCAGCACGCCGACGACCGTCGTAATGCCAGCTTGAAGCAGATCGCGCAGTTTTACGGCAGGCGTTCGGCTGGCAAATCCTGCTTCACCACCGCCGCCGGTCAGATGGACATGCTGGTCGATAATCCCCGGAATTACCCATTTACCCCGGCAATCGATGACCTCGTTGACGCCATCGAAACGTGAAATATCGTTGCCTACCGCCACAATACGATCGGCATATATGAGCAGAGAGCAGAGGCCTAAATCCTCCGGGGAAAAGACACGGGCATTAGTCAGTAAAGTAAACATATTAGTCCTGTCAAACGTCAAGGGGAGGGATACTCGGCAGGTGAAACAGAATATTGTTGTTATGCGGTCCACACTAAAGCCATTACTATAACTGTGACTATTTCCGATTTGTTATCGGAGGATACGGATATGGAATGGTGGAGAATGCGACGTGGATAGTAAGTGGTTAGATGATTTCCTGGCTTTAAGTCAGCATGGGAATTACTCCCAGGCCGCCATACAGCGGCATATTACTCAGCCTGCGCTAAGTCGGCGTATTAAAGCACTGGAAGAGACGTTAGGCGTCCCGCTATTTGATCGTACCACGACACCCGTTACGTTAACCCGTTATGGTGAACGGTTTGAACCCTATGCCCGGCATGTCCTCAGTACGCTGACGGAGGCGCGTCATGAACTGGCCGCCATGATGCCGGCAACGGAAAATACGCTGGTGATGGTCAGTCTTCACACGCTGTCGGTGAATATCCTGCCTGACATGATCCATTACCTGCGCCAAAGCGAACCACAATTAAGTTTTACGGTAAACGCCAGCATCCAGGGAATTGATAATCACTTTAACGCGCTGATAAACCGGCAAATTGATTTTCTGGTGACCTACGATTTGCCGTCTTCGCAGCCGGGGCTGGAGATTGTCGGGGGGCTTAAACGCTCCTTGTGGCGATATGAGAGGTTCATCCCGGTGATTTCAGCCCAACTGGCGGACAAGCTTGATTCTCCAGATGCTCCGATTCCCTGGCTTTGCTACAGCGACTATACCTTTGTCAGACGCATTATCGATCCGCTAGAGCAACAGGTTCACCCACGACTGAAAAAGGTCTTTGAGAGTGGGTTAAGCGAAACAATCCGGGAAATGGTGCTGCGCCATATGGGAATGGCATGGTTGCCCGAGTCGATGGTGGCTGAAGAATTAGTGAATAATGAAGTTATCCACTGTTGGCCAGATAATTCAGATCTGATAGGTGAAATTCCGGTCGTTGTTTGGGCAAACCTTGACGATCAGCGACCCGTGATGCAGCGATGCTGGGATAAATTGCTGCGTTTTTGATTGATGTGGCGTTTTTTTCTTCAGTTGATACAATACGCTTAAATTGCCCTTGCGAAGGTTATTCGCATTGGTTAGTATTCACACCCGCTTCAGTGGGAAACAGTTAAACATTCCCGCTTTAATGGTCGAAGCATTGGTACGCGGCAACTCCGCAAGGAACAGGTTGATTATGCACGAAGCTCTTTTAGTAGTTTTCCTTATTGTAGCAATTGGCCTGGTAGGCTTGATCATGCTGCAGCAAGGCAAAGGCGCTGATATGGGAGCCTCTTTTGGCGCAGGCGCTTCTGGTACACTGTTTGGTTCAAGTGGTTCTGGTAACTTCATGACCCGAATGACAGCTGTATTGGGAACCTTGTTCTTCATTATCAGTCTGGTGCTGGGTAACATGAACAGCAATAAGACCAATAAAGGAAGTGAGTGGGAAAATCTGAGTGCACCGGCGAAAACCGAGCAAACTCAGCCAGCTGCTCCGGCTCAGCCGACCAGCGATATCCCGCGCTAATAGTAGTATCTGTGCTGAGGTGGTGGAATTGGTAGACACGCTACCTTGAGGTGGTAGTGCCCTAACGGGCTTGTGGGTTCGAGTCCCATCCTCAGTACCAATATTCCGAAAGAAAGACGCTGAAAAGCGTCTTTTTTTTCGTCTGTATGTTGTGATCCGTAGGTGTGCGTAGTAGCACGTAGGCCTGATAAGCGATAGCGCCATCAGGCATGTCCTGCAAATTGTCGGATGGCGGCTACACGCCTTAAATTCCGCGCATAAAAAAGCCGCTTGCGCGGCTTTTGTCATTTCTGTTGGCGATTACTTCGCTTTGTTTTCCAGATTCTCTACCTGCGGCAGACCGGTGGCGGAAGAGGCGGTCAGCAGGCCCGACTGGGCGTAGCCGAACAGCTTCTCGCGGGTATCGGTAATATCCAGGTTACGCATAGTCAGCTGACCGATACGATCGTCCGGTGAGAAGACGGAATCCCCTTTCTCCATGGTCAGACGTTCTGGCTTGTAGGTCAGGTTGTCGGAGACGGTATTCATAATGGAATAGTCGTTACCGCGACGCAGCTCCAGCGTAACTTCGCCGGTGATTTGGCTCGCAACCCAACGTTGCAGACCGTCACGCAGCATTAGCGCCTGGGAGTCAAACCAGCGACCCTGGTACAGCAGACGACCCAGTTGGCGGCCGTGAGCGTGATACTGCTCAATGGTATCTTCATTGTGAATACCGGTCAGCAGACGCTCGTAAGCGATATGCAGCAGCGCCATCCCCGGGGCTTCGTAAATACCACGGCTTTTCGCCTCGATAATACGGTTTTCAATTTGGTCGCTCATGCCCAGACCATGACGGCCGCCAATGCGGTTGGCTTCCATCATCATCTCAACATCGTCGCTGAAGGTTTTGCCGTTCAGCGCAACTGGATGTCCCTGCTCAAAACGTACGGTTACTTCTTCCGCCGGGATCTTCACGCTTTCATCCCAGAACTTGACGCCCATAATCGGGTTAACGATCTTCAGGCTGGAGTTAAGGAATTCCAGATCTTTCGCTTCGTGCGTAGCGCCGAGCATGTTGGAGTCAGTGGAATACGCTTTTTCGACAGACATTTTGTAGTCGAAACCGCAGGCGATCATAAATTCAGACATCTCATGGCGACCGCCGAGTTCGTCAATGAAGTCAGTGTCCAGCCATGGTTTGTAAATTTGCAGTTCGGCATTGGTCAGCAGACCGTAACGATAGAAACGCTCAATATCGTTGCCTTTATAGGTACTGCCGTCACCCCAGATATTCACACCGTCATCTTTCATGGCGGCCACCAACATGGTGCCGGTCACCGCGCGGCCTAGTGGCGTGGTGTTGAAATAGGTCAGTCCGCCGGTGGTATTATGGAATGCACCACATTGAATCGCTGCGATCCCTTCGGCAACCAGTTGCTTGCGGCAATCAACCAGGCGAGCGTTCTCAGCACCATATTCCATTGCACGGCGAGGGATAGCGTCATAGTCATCCTCATCCGGTTGTCCCAAATTCGCAGTATATGCATATGGGACAGCCCCTTTTTGTCGCATCCACAGCAGTGCAGCACTGGTGTCCAGGCCGCCAGAAAAAGCGATACCAATACGTTTACCTACCGGGAGATGCTTGAGAATCGTCGTCATAAAATAAAACCCTGCTTGATAGACTGGTGAAGAGGTTGGTTTTTTATGTTAAGTGCATTTTTATGCAAAATAAATGAGTTTTCATTTAATCACCTTTTAACGGTGACAGGAAGAGTTTAGTGATAATTTCGTTAAATAACGGCGTTGAAGGCAGATTTATCTTTGTTGCACTTTGCTAAATTTGCGCAGGCTGGCATTCATTCATTTGCATAGTAGTAACAAGGTTGACATAAGGGATAGAAAATCAATATACTGTGCGCAGATTTTACGTCCCGTCCTCGGTACCAAATCCCAGCAGTATTTGCATTTTTTACCCAAAGCGAGTAAAATTTGCCACGTTTCAGGCGCGGGGTGGAGCAGCCTGGTAGCTCGTCGGGCTCATAACCCGAAGGTCGTCGGTTCAAATCCGGCCCCCGCAACCACTTTCCCTTAGAGTTCTTTTTCAAATATACTGTGAAGACTTAGGCCTTCGTAGCTGGATTTGAAAAAAAATTCTTTCGGAAGGTTCTCCGAACCGCAGGTGCGGTTATAGGGTTCAGTTATCTAAAGCCCCGATTTATCGGGGTTTTTTGTTATCTGATTACAGAATAACTGGGCTTTAGGCCCTTTTTTTATGTCTTGGGGGTGGGCTTGTCCACATTAGAGCAAAAATTAACAGAGATGATTAAAGCACCAGTTGAAGCCTTGGGCTACGAGCTGGTCGGCATCGAATTTATTCGTGGTCGCACATCCACACTGCGCATCTATATTGATAGTGAAGATGGCATCAATGTTGATGATTGTGCTGATGTGAGCCACCAGGTTAGCGCCGTGATGGACGTTGAAGATCCGATCACCGTTGCTTATAACCTGGAAGTCTCCTCACCGGGTCTCGACCGTCCTATGTTCACGGCTGAACACTACGTGCGTTTCCTGGGTGAAGAAGTCACGCTGGTTCTTCGTATGGCGGTACAAAATCGCCGTAAATGGCAGGGCGTTATCAAAGCGGTGGATGGTGAGATGATCACTGTCACAGTCGACGGTAAAGATGAAGTGTTCGCGCTGAGTAATATCCAGAAGGCGAACCTGGTTCCCCACTTTTAACAGTCTGGATTGAGGTGAAAAGCCCGCGATGAACAAAGAAATTTTGGCTGTTGTTGAAGCCGTATCCAATGAAAAATCGCTGCCACGCGAGAAAATTTTTGAAGCGCTGGAAAGTGCGCTGGCTACAGCAACAAAGAAAAAATACGAACAAGAGATCGACGTTCGCGTAGAAATCGATCGTAAAAGCGGTGATTTCGATACCTTCCGCCGTTGGGTAATTGTGGAAGAAGTCACTCAGCCAACCAAAGAAATTACACTGGAAGCCGCACGTTACGAAGACGAGAGTCTGAACGTGGGTGAATACGTTGAAGACCAGATTGAATCAGTCACCTTTGACCGTATCACCACCCAGACGGCGAAACAGGTTATCGTACAGAAAGTACGTGAAGCTGAACGTGCGATGGTTGTTGATCAATTCCGCGAGCACGAAGGTGAGATCGTCACCGGTGTGGTGAAGAAAGTTAACCGTGACAACATTGCGCTGGACCTCGGCAGTAATGCTGAAGCCGTGATCCTGCGTGAAGACATGCTGCCGCGTGAAAACTTCCGCCCGGGTGACCGTATCCGTGGTGTTCTGTACTCCGTTCGCCCGGAAGCACGCGGCGCGCAACTGTTTGTGACGCGTTCCAAACCGGAAATGCTGATTGAACTGTTCCGTATTGAAGTGCCAGAAATTGGCGAAGAAGTGATTGAAATTAAAGCGGCGGCTCGTGATCCGGGTTCTCGTGCGAAAATCGCGGTGAAAACCAACGATAAGCGTATCGATCCGGTAGGTGCTTGCGTAGGTATGCGCGGTGCACGCGTTCAGGCGGTTTCTACCGAACTGGGCGGCGAACGTATCGATATCGTCCTGTGGGATGATAACCCGGCACAGTTCGTGATCAACGCAATGGCGCCTGCAGACGTCGCGTCTATCGTGGTGGATGAAGATAAACACACCATGGATATCGCGGTTGAAGCCGGTAACCTGGCTCAGGCGATTGGACGTAATGGTCAGAACGTCCGCCTGGCTTCACAATTGAGCGGTTGGGAACTCAACGTAATGACCGTTGATGACCTGCAGGCTAAGCATCAGGCTGAAGCGCATGCTGCTATTGATACCTTCACCAAATATCTCGATATCGATGAAGATTTCGCGACGGTTCTGGTAGAAGAAGGTTTTGCTACGCTGGAAGAGCTGGCCTACGTGCCAATGAAAGAGCTTCTGGCAATCGACGGCCTGGATGAAGCAACCGTTGAAGCGCTGCGCGAGCGTGCTAAAAACGCACTGACCACTCTGGCACTGGCCCAGGAAGAAAGCCTCGGTGATAACAAACCGGCTGACGATCTGCTGAATCTGGAAGGATTAGATCGTGATATGGCCTTCAAACTGGCTGCCCGTGGTGTTTGTACGCTGGAAGATCTCGCTGAACAGGGCATTGATGATCTGGCTGATATCGAAGGGTTGACCGACGAAAAAGCCGGTGAGCTGATTATGGCTGCCCGTAATATTTGCTGGTTCGGCGACGAAGCGTAATAAACTGTAGCAGGAAGGAACAGTATGACAGATGTAACCGTAAAAACGCTGGCTGCAGAGATACAGACCTCCGTGGATCGCCTGGTACAGCAATTTGCTGATGCAGGTATCCCGAAGTCTGCTGACGACTCTGTGTCCGCACAAGAGAAACAAACCTTACTGGCGCACCTGAACCGTGAGAACGGCTCTGCACCAGATAAGTTGACATTGCAGCGTAAAACGCGCAGTACTCTCAATATTCCTGGTACCGGTGGAAAAAGTAAATCGGTACAAATCGAAGTCCGCAAGACACGCACCTTTGTGAAACGCGATCCGCAAGAGGCAGAACGCCTTGCCGCGGAAGAGCAGGCGCAGCGTGAAGCGGAAGAGCAAGCCCGTCGTGAGGCAGAAGAAACTGCTAAACGCGAGGCGCAACAAAAAGCCGAACGTGAGGCCGCAGAACAAGCTAAACGTGAAGCCGCTGATAAAGCGAAACGTGAAGCTGCGGAAAAAGACAAAGTGAGCAATCAACAGACCGACGATATGACTAAAACCGCCCAGGCCGAAAAAGCCCGCCGTGAAAATGAAGCCGCAGAACTGAAGCGTAAAGCGGAAGAAGAAGCGCGTCGCAAGCTTGAAGAAGAAGCTCGCCGTGTGGCTGAAGAAGCCCGTCGTATGGCGGAAGAAAATGCCGGTGTTTGGGCAGAGCAAGAGAAAGCAAAAGGTGAAGAGGATAAGACCGATTATCACGTCACCACTTCTCAACATGCTCGCCAGGCAGAAGACGAAAACGATCGCGAAGTAGAAGGTGGCCGTGGCCGTACGCGTACTGCGACGAAAGCTGCTCGTCCTCAGAAGAAAGGCAATAAGCACGCTGAATCTAAAGCCGATCGCGAAGAAGCACGTGCTGCTGGTCGCGGTGGTAAAGGTGGCAAGCGTAAAGGTTCTTCCCTGCAGCAAGGCTTCCAGAAGCCAGCTCAGGCCGTTAACCGTGACGTTGTGATTGGCGAAACCATCACCGTTGGCGACTTAGCGAACAAGATGGCGGTTAAAGGTTCTCAGGTCATCAAAGCGATGATGAAGCTGGGTGCGATGGCCACCATCAACCAGGTCATCGATCAGGAAACCGCACAGTTGGTTGCTGAAGAGATGGGCCACAAAGTTATCCTGCGTCGTGAAAACGAGCTGGAAGAAGCGGTAATGAGCGACCGTGACACTGGCGCAGCGGCTGAACCGCGTGCACCGGTTGTGACTATCATGGGTCACGTTGACCACGGTAAAACCTCTCTGTTGGACTACATTCGTTCAACGAAAGTCGCCTCTGGCGAAGCGGGCGGCATTACCCAGCACATTGGTGCATACCACGTTGAAACTGACAACGGCATGATCACCTTCCTGGATACCCCGGGGCACGCCGCGTTTACCTCTATGCGTGCTCGTGGTGCACAGGCAACAGATATCGTTGTTCTGGTTGTTGCAGCAGATGATGGCGTGATGCCTCAGACCATTGAAGCTATTCAGCATGCGAAAGCAGCGCAGGTGCCGATGGTTGTTGCAGTCAACAAAATCGATAAGCCAGAAGCCGATATGGATCGCGTTAAGAACGAACTGTCTCAGTACGGCGTTATGCCGGAAGAGTGGGGCGGCGAATCTCAGTTCATCCCTGTTTCTGCGAAAGCAGGTACCGGTATTGATGACCTGTTGAACGCTATCCTGCTGCAGGCTGAAGTTCTGGAGCTGAAAGCGATTCGTAAAGGTATGGCAAGCGGTGCGGTAATCGAATCCTTCCTGGACAAAGGTCGTGGCCCAGTTGCTACCGTTCTGGTTCGTGAAGGTACCCTGAATAAGGGCGATATCGTACTGTGTGGCTTCGAATATGGCCGCGTTCGTGCAATGCGTAACGAACTGGGTCAGGAAGTCCTGGAAGCAGGTCCGTCTATTCCAGTTGAAATCCTGGGTCTGTCCGGCGTTCCGGCTGCGGGTGACGAAGTTACCGTCGTACGTGACGAGAAAAAAGCGCGTGAAGTTGCACTGTATCGTCAGGGCAAATTCCGTGAAGTTAAACTGGCTCGCCAGCAGAAATCTAAACTCGAGAACATGTTCGCCAACATGACCGAAGGCGAAGTTCACGAAGTGAACGTTGTCCTGAAAGCTGACGTTCAGGGTTCTGTCGAAGCGATCTCCGACTCCTTGCTGAAACTGTCTACCGACGAAGTGAAAGTGAAGATCATCGGTTCCGGCGTAGGTGGTATCACCGAAACCGACGCCACGCTGGCTGCGGCATCCAACGCGATTCTGGTTGGCTTCAACGTTCGTGCTGATGCCTCTGCACGTAAAGTGATTGAATCTGAAAGCCTGGATCTGCGTTACTACTCCGTCATCTATCACCTGATCGACGAAGTGAAAGCTGCGATGAGCGGCATGCTGTCTCCGGAACTGAAACAGCAGATCATCGGTCTGGCTGAAGTACGTGACGTGTTCAAATCACCGAAATTTGGCGCCATCGCAGGTTGTATGGTTACCGAAGGTACGATTAAACGTCACAACCCAATCCGCGTTCTGCGTGACAACGTGGTTATCTATGAAGGCGAGCTGGAATCCCTGCGCCGCTTCAAAGATGACGTTAACGAAGTCCGTAACGGCATGGAATGTGGTATCGGCGTTAAGAACTACAACGACGTTCGCGTTGGCGATATGATCGAAGTGTTCGAAATCATCGAGATCAAACGTACCATCGCATAATTTTCGTCGTCTTTTGGGCTGCCGCTGTGTTGGTAGTTCAAGGCATAGAAGCTTATTTGAGGTAGGCCGGGTAAGCGAAGCGCCACCCGGCAATGAAATTTAAAAAGGGGCTTATGGCCCCTTTTTTGTCTTTATTCTGGAGAATTTATTATGGCGAAAGAATTTGGTCGCCCGCAGCGCGTGGCCCAGGAGATGCAAAAAGAGATCGCACTCATCCTGCAACGCGAAATCAAAGATCCGCGCGTCGGCGTGATGACTACCGTGTCCGGCGTTGAGATGTCTCGTGACCTGGCGTATGCCAAAGTGTTCGTGACGTTCCTGAATGACCAGGACGAAGCTGCCGTGAAGAACGGTATTAAAGCCTTGCAGGAAGCCTCTGGCTTCATCCGCTCTCTGCTGGGTAAAGCCATGCGCCTGCGTATCGTGCCGGAACTGACTTTCTTCTACGACAACTCGTTGGTCGAAGGGATGCGCATGTCTAACCTGGTGACCAGCGTGGTGAAGCATGACGATGAACGTCGTGTGAATCCTGCGGACGACAGCAAGGAGGACTAATGAGTCGTCCTCGTCGTCGTGGTCGCGACATTCATGGCGTCCTGTTGCTGGATAAGCCGCAAGGCATGTCCAGCAATGACGTGCTGCAAAAAGTAAAACGCCTCTACAATGCCAACCGTGCCGGTCATACCGGTGCGCTGGACCCGCTGGCGACAGGCATGCTGCCTATCTGCCTGGGAGAGGCGACCAAGTTTTCGCAGTACCTGCTGGACTCTGACAAACGCTATCGCGTGGTGGCCCGCCTGGGACAGCGTACTGATACCTCTGATGCCGATGGGCAAATTGTGCAGGAGCGTCCGGTGACGTTTACCCCGGAACAGCTTGCCAGCGCGCTGGAGACGTTTCGCGGTGACATCCAACAGATCCCGTCGATGTACTCAGCGCTGAAGTATCAGGGTAAAAAGCTGTACGAGTACGCGCGTCAGGGTATTGAGGTCCCGCGTGAATCCAGACCGATTACCGTGTACGAACTGCTGTTTATTCGCCACGAAGGTAATGAACTGGAGCTGGAAGTCCATTGCTCCAAAGGCACGTACATTCGCACGATTGTTGACGATCTGGGCGAGAAGCTCGGATGCGGCGCGCACGTGACGTATCTGCGTCGTCTGACGGTCAGCAAGTATCCGGTAGACCGCATGGTCACGCTGGAACATTTGCACAGCCTGGTTGAACAGGCTGAACAGCAGAACATTCCGGCGGCAGAATTACTTGATCCGCTGCTGATGCCAATGGACAGTCCGGCATCGGACTACCCCATTGTTAATCTGCCTTTAACATCATCGGTTTACTTTAAAAATGGTAATCCGGTACGTACGTCGGGCGTGCCGCTGGAAGGGCTGGTTCGCGTGACGGAAGGCGATGATGGCAAATTTATCGGCATGGGGGAGATCGACGATGAAGGTCGTGTCGCCCCTCGTCGACTGGTGGTTGAGTATCCTGCATAGCGCTCTCTGTCTTGCGATAAGAAGGCGCTGCGAGTAGAATACTGCCGCTTAACGTCGCGTAAATTATTTAACAGTTCGCGCGGCGTGTACACAAAATCATTCGAGCTGCATCAAGGCGGCAAGTCTGAGGATCCTCAGGAGCTTACTGAAGTAAGTGACTGAGGTGAGCGGACGCAGCCAACGCAGAGGCAGTTTGAAGGATGAAGTGTATACACTGGGATCGCTGAATTAGAGATCGGCGTCCTTACATTCTTAACACTTTGGAGTTTTAAAATGTCTCTAAGTACTGAAGCTACAGCTAAAATTGTTTCTGAGTTTGGTCGTGATGCAAACGACACCGGTTCTACCGATGTTCAGGTTGCTCTGTTAACTGCACAGATTAACCACCTGCAGGGTCACTTCTCTGAACACAAAAAAGATCACCACAGCCGTCGTGGTCTGCTGCGTATGGTTTCTCAGCGTCGTAAACTGCTCGACTACCTGAAGCGTAAAGATGTTGCACGTTACACTGCGCTGATCGAGCGTCTGGGTCTGCGTCGCTAAGTCTTTCGAGTTTCAGAAAGAGGGGGCCTTCATGGCCCCTTTTTTCCAGCAGATGGCAGCAATTCGCTGGAAACTAATGTATTGTTGCTATGGATGATCTTCCGTCGCAGAGGTTCGCGCGGCTAATGAGAGGCTTTACCCAATACGCGTGGGTTAGGGTTGTCATTAGTCGCGAGGATGCGCAGAAGGTCGGGTATTAACGATGGCGTGTATAAATACGCCGTTAAAAAAAGAGAAAGGATATTATTTTGCTTAATCCGATCGTTCGTAAATTCCAGTACGGCCAACATACCGTAACGCTGGAAACTGGCATGATGGCACGTCAGGCTACTGCTGCTGTTATGGTTAGCATGGATGACACCGCGGTATTTGTGACCGTTGTTGGTCAGAAAAAGACCAAGCCAGGCCAGGATTTCTTCCCGCTGACCGTTAACTATCAGGAGCGTACCTACGCTGCTGGCCGTATCCCGGGTAGCTTCTTCCGTCGTGAAGGCCGTCCGAGTGAAGGCGAAACCCTGATCGCGCGTCTGATTGACCGCCCGGTTCGTCCGCTGTTCCCGGAAGGTTTCATCAACGAAGTTCAGGTTATTGCGACCGTTGTCTCCGTTAACCCGCAGGTTAACCCAGATATCGTGGCAATGATCGGCGCATCCGCTGCGCTGTCCTTGTCTGGTCTGCCGTTCAACGGCCCGATCGGTTCTGCTCGTGTTGGTTATATCAATGACCAGTATGTACTGAACCCGACTCAAGACGAACTGAAAGAAAGCAAGCTGGACCTGGTTGTTGCCGGTACTGAAGCTGCCGTACTGATGGTTGAATCCGAAGCTGAACTGCTGAGCGAAGACCAGATGCTGGGCGCTGTCGTATTCGGTCACGAACAGCAGCAGATTGTTATCAAAGAAATCAACGAGCTGGTTAAAGTCGCTGGCAAACCGCGTTGGGACTGGCAGCCAGAAGCTGTCAACGAAGCGCTGAATGCACGCGTTGCCGCGCTGGCAGAAACGCGTTTGAGCGATGCTTACCGTATCACCGACAAACAAGAGCGTTATGCTCAGGTTGACGTGATCAAATCTGAAACCATCGCTCAGCTGGTTGCAGAAGACGAAACCCTGGACGCTAACGAACTGGGTGAAATCCTGCACGCTATCGAGAAAAACGTCGTTCGTAGCCGCGTACTGGCAGGCGAGCCGCGCATCGATGGCCGCGAAAAAGACATGATCCGTGGTCTGGACGTGCGTACTGGCGTACTGCCGCGTACTCACGGTTCCGCACTGTTCACCCGTGGCGAAACTCAGGCGCTGGTTACTGCGACCCTGGGCACCACCCGTGATGCGCAGAACCTCGACGAACTGATGGGCGAGCGTACTGACAACTTCCTGTTCCACTACAACTTCCCTCCGTACTGCGTAGGCGAAACCGGTATGGTCGGTTCTCCGAAGCGTCGTGAGATTGGTCACGGCCGTCTGGCGAAACGCGGCGTGCTGGCAGTGATGCCGGAACTGGACAAATTCCCGTACACCGTACGTGTTGTGTCTGAAATCACCGAATCCAACGGTTCTTCTTCCATGGCTTCCGTGTGCGGTGCTTCTCTGGCACTGATGGACGCAGGCGTGCCGATCAAAGCCGCTGTTGCGGGTATCGCGATGGGTCTGGTGAAAGAAGGCGATAACTTTGTGGTTCTGTCTGACATTCTGGGTGACGAAGATCACCTGGGCGACATGGACTTTAAAGTGGCGGGTTCCCGCGATGGTATCTCTGCACTGCAGATGGATATCAAAATCGAAGGTATCACCAAAGAGATCATGCAGGTTGCTCTGAACCAGGCTAAAGGTGCGCGTCTGCACATCTTGGGCGTGATGGAACAGGCGATCAATGCGCCGCGCGGCGACATCTCTCAGTTCGCTCCGCGTATCCACACCATTAAGATCAGCCCGGACAAAATCAAAGACGTTATCGGTAAAGGCGGTTCTGTTATCCGTGCTCTGACCGAAGAAACCGGCACCACCATCGAAATCGAAGATGATGGTACTGTGAAGATCGCGGCGACCGACGGTGAAAAAGCGAAATATGCTATCCGTCGTATCGAAGAGATTACTGCAGAAATCGAAGTTGGCCGTATCTACAATGGTAAAGTGACCCGTATCGTTGACTTTGGCGCATTCGTTGCCATCGGTGGCGGTAAAGAAGGTTTGGTACACATCTCTCAGATAGCCGACAAGCGCGTAGAGAAAGTGACCGATTACCTGCAGATGGGTCAGGAAGTACCGGTTAAAGTTCTGGAAGTTGATCGCCAGGGCCGCGTACGTCTGAGCATTAAAGAAGCAACTGAGCAGTCTCAGCCAGCAGCTGCGCCGGAAGCACCGGCAAGCCTCGGCGAGTAAGGTTGCCATTGCCCTCCGCGTGAGCGGGGGGCCTTTAACCCGGCAGGAAGCCTTGTTAGCAACCGGGGAACAGGACGTTCATTCAATCGTTGTCTTCGGGAGTGGGAAATGAAGCCTTTTTTGCGCTGGTGTTTCGTTGCGACAGCACTCACGCTGGCTGGATGCAGTAATTCCGCCTGGCGTAAGAGTGAAGTCCTCGCAGTACCACTGCAACCGACTTTACAGCAGGAAGTGATTCTGGCACGTATGGAACAAATTCTTGCCAGTCGGGCTTTAACCGATGACGAACGCGCACAGCTTTTATATGAGCGCGGAGTGTTGTATGATAGTCTCGGTCTGAGGGCACTAGCGCGAAATGATTTTTCACAAGCGTTGGCAATCCGACCAGATATGCCTGAAGTATTCAATTACTTAGGTATATATTTAACGCAGGCAGGCAATTTTGATGCTGCCTATGAAGCGTTTGATTCTGTACTTGAGCTTGATCCAACTTACAACTACGCGCACTTAAATCGCGGTATCGCATTGTATTACGGCGGTCGCGACAAGTTAGCGCAAGATGATCTGCTAGCGTTTTATCAAGACGATCCCAATGATCCATTCCGCAGTCTGTGGCTGTATCTCGCCGAGCAGAAGCTCGATGAGAAGCAGGCTAAAGAAGCGTTAATACAGCGCTTCGAGAAATCGGATAAAGAGCAATGGGGATGGAACATTGTCGAGTTCTACCTGGGCAACATTAGCGAAGCAACGCTGATGGAGCGCCTGAAGGCGGACGCAACGGATAACACCTCGCTCGCTGAGCATCTCAGTGAAACCAACTTCTATTTAGGTAAGTACTACCTAAGTCTGGGGGATTTGGACAACGCTACGGCATTGTTCAAACTGGCGGTGGCTAACAACGTTCATAACTTTGTTGAGCACCGATACGCATTGTTGGAATTATCGCTCCTGGGCCAGGACCAAGATGACCTGGCAGAATCGGACCAGCAATAGCTGACGTACACATCAGCCCGTAATCTTTTTTGATTGCCATCACCTTCACCGGTGAGGGCGTTGTTGTTCGTTAATACACCTACTTTGAGCCGGTTCACACTTTTCAATGAAAATTGCAGATCAATTTCATGATGAGTTATGTAGACTGGCCGCCATTAATTTTGAGGCACACGTACTACATGGCTGAATTCGAAACCACTTTTGCAGATCTGGGCCTGAAGGCTCCTATCCTTGAAGCCCTTACCGATCTGGGTTACGAAAAACCATCTCCAATCCAGGCAGAGTGCATTCCGCATCTGCTGGGCGGTCGCGATGTTCTGGGTATGGCCCAGACCGGTAGCGGCAAAACTGCAGCGTTCTCCTTACCGCTGCTCAACAATCTTGATCCTGAGCTGAAGGCACCTCAGATTCTGGTGCTGGCACCGACCCGCGAACTGGCGGTTCAGGTTGCAGAAGCCATGACGGATTTCTCTAAACATATGCACGGCGTGAACGTGGTAGCCCTTTACGGCGGCCAGCGTTATGACGTGCAGTTACGTGCCCTGCGTCAGGGCCCGCAGATCGTCGTCGGTACGCCGGGTCGTCTGCTGGATCACCTGAAGCGCGGTACCCTGAACCTCTCTAAACTGAGCGGTTTAGTGCTGGACGAAGCCGATGAAATGCTGCGTATGGGCTTCATCGAAGACGTTGAAACGATTATGGCGCAGATCCCGGAAGGTCATCAGACCGCTCTGTTCTCTGCAACCATGCCGGAAGCGATTCGCCGTATTACCCGCCGCTTTATGAAAGAGCCGCAGGAAGTACGCATTCAGTCCAGCGTCACCACGCGTCCTGACATCAGCCAGAGTTACTGGACTGTCTGGGGCATGCGTAAAAATGAAGCGCTGGTGCGTTTCCTGGAAGCAGAAGATTTTGATGCGGCGATTATCTTCGTTCGTACCAAAAATGCGACCCTGGAAGTGGCAGAAGCGCTGGAGCGTAGCGGCTATAGCAGCGCTGCACTGAACGGCGACATGAACCAGTCCCTGCGTGAGCAGACTCTGGAACGTCTGAAAGACGGCCGTCTGGATATTCTGATTGCAACCGACGTTGCGGCCCGTGGTCTGGACGTTGAGCGTATCAGCCTGGTTGTTAACTATGACATCCCGATGGACTCCGAGTCTTACGTTCACCGTATCGGTCGTACCGGTCGTGCGGGTCGTGCTGGCCGTGCGCTGCTGTTCGTTGAGAACCGTGAACGTCGTCTGCTGCGTAACATCGAACGCACCATGAAGCTGACCATTCCGGAAGTTGAACTGCCGAACGCAGATCTGCTGGGCAAACGCCGTCTGGAAAAATTCGCCGCGAAAGTACAGCAGCAGCTGGAAAGCAGCGATCTGGATCAGTACCGTGCTCTGCTGGCGAAAATGCAGCCGGAAGAAGAGCTGGATATCGAAACGCTGGCCGCAGCACTGCTGAAAATGGCACAGGGTGAACGTCCGCTGATCGTGCCACCAGATGCACCGATGCGTCCTAAGCGCGAATTCCGCGACCGTGATGAACGTGCTCCACGTGGCGATCGTAATGATCGTAACGATCGTGGCCCGCGTGGTGACCGTCCGGAACGCGGTGGTGAAGACCGTCCTAAGCGTGAACGTCGTGACGTTGGCGATATGCAGCTGTACCGCATTGAAGTGGGTCGTGATGACGGTGTTGAAGTACGTCATATCGTTGGCGCTATCGCTAACGAAGGTGACATCAGCAGCCGTTACATCGGTAACATCAAGCTGTTCGGTACGCACTCCACCATCGAACTGCCGAAAGGTATGCCGGGCGACGTGCTGCAGCACTTTACCCGTACTCGCATCCTGAACAAGCCGATGAACATGCAGCTGGTTGGCGATGCAGTACCGCACACCGGTGGTGAGCGTCGTGGCGGCGGCGGTGGTCGTTTCAGCGGCGAACGTCGTGAAGGTGGTCGTGGCGAAAACCGTGGTAACAGCACTGAGCGCCGTGAAGGTGGCCGTGGTGATGGTCGTCGTTTCAGCGGCGAACGCCGTGAAGGCAGCCGTGCTCCGCGTCGTGACGATGCTTCCGCTCCGCGTCGTGATGACTCCGCAGGTCGTCGTCGTTTCGGCGGTGACGCATAAGCCTCTTGGCTTCATAGCTGTAAAGTAAAATATACAGCCCCGATCTTAACGGTCGGGGCTTTTTTTATTCCTTTTGTACTCGTGTACTGGTACAATGCGGCGCATTGAACTGTATTAGCTAATTTTAACCCTAAATAATTCGAGTTGTAGGAAGGCGGCAAACGAGGATATTCCAGGAGCTTACTCAAGTAAGTGACTGGGATGGCGGAGTGCAGCCAACGCATCTACAGCTTGAAGTATGACGGGTAAATACACTGGAGATCAGGCTAAATGGCAACACTAACCACCACCCAAACATCACCATCGCTGCTTGGCGGCGTGGTGATTATCGGCGGCACCATTATTGGCGCGGGGATGTTTTCCCTGCCCGTGGTCATGTCCGGGGCGTGGTTCTTCTGGTCAATGGCGGCACTGATCTTTACCTGGTTCTGCATGCTGCATTCCGGGCTGATGATCCTCGAGGCTAACCTCAATTATCGTATTGGTTCGAGCTTCGACACCATCACCAAAGATCTGCTGGGCAAAGGCTGGAACGTTGTCAACGGCATCTCGATTGCGTTCGTACTGTATATCCTGACCTATGCGTATATCTCGGCGAGCGGCTCGATTCTGCACCATACCTTTGCCGAGATGTCGCTGAACGTCCCGGCGCGAGCGGCAGGGTTTGGCTTCGCGCTACTGGTGGCGTTTGTGGTGTGGTTGAGTACCAAAGCGGTGAGCCGCATGACGGCCATCGTGCTGGGTGCGAAGGTGATCACCTTCTTCCTGACCTTCGGCAGCCTGATGGGACATGTATCCCCAACCACGCTGTTTAACGTCGCAGAAAGCAATGCGTCGTACACACCGTATCTGCTGATGACGCTGCCGTTCTGTCTGGCATCCTTTGGTTATCACGGTAACGTACCGAGTCTGATGAAGTATTACGGTAAAGATCCGAAGACCATCGTGAAGTGCCTGGTGTACGGCACGTTGCTGGCGCTGGTGCTATACACCGTATGGTTGCTGGGGACGATGGGCAATATTCCACGCCCGGAATTCATTGGCATTGCTAAGCAGGGCGGTAACATTGATGTACTGGTACAGGCGCTGAGTGGGGTGCTGAACAGCCGCAGTCTGGACCTGCTGCTGGTGGTGTTCTCCAACTTTGCCGTGGCGAGTTCGTTCCTTGGCGTGACGCTGGGCCTGTTCGACTATCTGGCGGATCTGTTTGGTTTTGATGACTCAGCAATGGGGCGTTTGAAAACCGCTTTACTGACCTTTGTCCCACCGATTGTCGGTGGCCTGCTGTGGCCGAACGGCTTCCTGTACGCCATTGGCTATGCAGGGCTCGCGGCCACTATTTGGGCGGCCATTGTGCCGGCGCTGCTGGCACGTAAATCCCGTAAGCGGTTTGGTAGCCCGAAATTCCGCGTCTGGGGCGGCAAGCCGATGATTGCGCTGATTCTGGTGTTCGGTGTCGGCAACGCGGTTATCCATATCCTGTCGAGCGTTAATTTGTTGCCGGTGTATCAGTAAGTAGCGTGCCGGATGGCGGCTACGCCTTATCCGGCCTACTCGAACCCGTAGGCCCGGTAAGCGTAGCGCCACCGGGCAACCTAGACCTACCCAACCAACTCCTCTTTCACCTGCATCGCCAACTCAAACGAATGCAGGCGTGCCTGATGGTCAAAAATCTGCCCGTTAACCATAATCTCATCGGCCTGGGTTTCACGCAGGATTGACTCCAGCCCGTGACGCACTTTCGCTTTGTCCCCCACCAGCGACATGCTTAATGCCTGCTGTACGCCATATTGCTCGGATGCGGACCACAGCTGATGCATATTCTCCACCGGCGGTGGGAGTTGTCCGGTTTCACCCCGACGCAGTTTCATAAACGCCTGCTGCATAGAGGTGAAGAGAAACTCAGCGTCGCGATTGCTGTCGGCAGCGATGATGTTGATGCACACCATCGCATACGGTGTGGCCAGACGCGTGGAGGGTTTGAACTGAGTGCGATAAAGATGCAGCGCCTGATGCAGCATATCCGGGGCGAAGTGGGAGGCGAAGGCAAACGGCAGGCCAAGCTGAGCGGCCAGCTGTGCGCTATACAGACTGGAGCCTAACAGCCAGACCGGGATTTGCTCTCCGTAGCCGGGAACCGGACGCACGTGGGGATTCGGGTCACGTGCGTCAAACCAGTCCACCAGTTCTGTTACGTCGCGGGGAAAGTTATCGATATCACCACTAATATGGCGGCGCAGCGCGCGCATGGTTGGTTGATCGCTGCCCGGCGCTCGACCCAGACCGAGGTCAATACGTCCCGGATACAGCGTATTCAGCGTGCCGAACTGTTCGGCAATCACTAGCGGGGAATGGTTGGGTAACATCACGCCGCCAGAACCCAGATGCAGGGTTGTGGTATTGGCCGCCAGATAACCGATAAGCACCGAGGTTGCCGCACTGGCGATGCCGGTCATATTGTGATGTTCAGCCAGCCAGTAGCGATGGTAGCCGCGCTTTTCCGCCAGTTGGGCGAGATCACGAGAGTGCGAGAAGGCCTGCTTTGCGCTGGATCCTTCAGGGATCGGCGCCAGATCGAGCACCGAGAACGGAATGGTTTTGTCAGTCATAACGGCTCACTTTGTTACCGGTTAATCTTTTAATATTGCATTAAAGACTAGCGATTGTTGTTAACAAAGTGAGCTATTAATCACATCTGCAGTTCCAGGCCTGCCAGTCGTTTCCAGTAGCCGTTGCAGTCACTGTGGGGGGCAAGCGGTAACGGGGCATCACCATTCTCGTTGGCACGGAAGGCATCCAGCATGGCGAATGTCTCGGTTCCCAACGGGGACAGGCGCACAATATCAACCAACCCCTGCATGGATGCCAGCTCATTACCGAGGTTGTAGACGTAGCCGCTCATGGTCTGAATACCGTTGAGGACAAACACTTGCTGATTCTCCTGCGACAGGACATCACGCCCGTTGGGATACTTGATGCAGCAGGTTTCGCACTCGTCTTTAGGCTTATCTTCGGAACGTGCGGTGAAGCAGCGGGCAGAGTAGGCCAGCGGCAAATGCCCGTAGCTCAGTACTTCGGTTTCAAACTGGTCGCGAATACCCAGTTCGTCACACTGGTTAAGCAGGTTCACCAGCCAATCACGTGACAGCTCAACCGGCATACACCAGCGCACCATGCCCTGCTTGAGCAGAATACGCAGCGTTACGGCGTTGTAGCAGTTGAGCGCGTGCCCGGCCACGAACGGCAGCTTACGTTCGGCGCACATATTGACCACGCCGAGATCGCTGGCTTCCAGCAGAAAGTCACCGTTTTCAACATAGCGTTTCAACTCACCCAGCTCAGATGACGCCTGCACCAGTGCCAGCGTGGACAGGACCACCTGCTTACCGCTCCCGGCGAGGGACTTCGCCATGTCGATCCAGTCACCCACTTTGGTCGCCCGGCGCTTGCTGCACACGGCTTCGCCAAGATAGATAACGTCGGCATGGCTGGTGGCTGCCTGCTGATAAAAGTCTTCCAGTGTCTCTTTCGACCAGTAGTAGAGCACCGGTCCTAAGGAATATTTCATTGCTTTTCTCACTGCCATTTACGGTGATACGCGCCAAGTGTGGTCTGCGTGCCTTCGGACATAGAGCCGAGCGTTTCCATCCAGGCGCTTTGCGGAACGAAGTTCTGCGGATCTGCTTTGCAGCGATCGATCGCCTGACGCCACACTTTCGCCACCTGGCTGACATAGGCCGGGCTACGCTGACGCCCCTCGATTTTCACCGAGGCAATATTGGCGGCCAGCAGGTCAGGTAGCAGTTCTAAGGTGTTGAGGCTGGTGGGCTCCTCCAGCGCATGATAGCGCTCGCCATCCACCAGATAACGCCCTTTACACAGCGTGGGATACCCGGCGTTTTCACCATCCTGGTAACGGTCAATCAGCACTTCGTTCAGGCGAGATTCCAGCCCCTGTGCGGTCTGCTGCCAGCGTACAAAGCGGGCAGGGGAACACGCGCCGACGGTATTGGGGGATTCGCCCGTCAGATAAGATGAAAGATAGCAGCGGCCTTCCGCCATAATGCACAGGCTGCCGAAGGCAAACACTTCCAAAGGAACCGGCGTTACGCGCGCGAGTTGCTTCACCTGATGAATCGACAGCACGCGCGGCAGCACCACACGCGCGACGTCAAAGTTACGATGATAGAAATTTACCGCTTCTTCATTGGTTGCCGATGCCTGAACAGAGACATGGCGCTCAATATGCGGGTAGCGTTCTGCGGCATACTCAAGCATGGCGAGATCGGCGAGGATCAGTGCATCCGCGCCCAGTTGTGCCGCCATATCCACGGCACGCTGCCAGCGAGCGTACCCATCCGGGTGGGCAAAGGTGTTAATCGCGATGTGCAGCTTACGGCGATGTTGATGGACGAAACTCACCGCTTCCTGCAATTTTTTCTCGGTAAAATTAAGGCCGGCGAAATGACGGGCGTTGGTATCATCTTTTAGCCCGATGTACACAGCATCAGCGCCGTTCTCGATGGCCGCCTTAAGCGCCGGGAGATTTCCGGCAGGGCACAGCAGCTCCATAATTTATCCTGAAAGTTACGCCGCCTGGGCGCAAAAATGTTAACGAAGAGGGATTTTAGTTAACCTTGCTGAGACAATTTTTGATTTGAGGCAGTTAAAGTCGTATTGGTATCACCAATAAAGAGGTAACAATTTCGTATCGAATTGTTGATTTATGCCGCTATGTCGTTTATTTGATATGGCAAAATAGCCGGACTATAGAAACAGGGAGTAAAGCTCGTGTTGGATAAACTGCGTTCACGCTTAGTACATTTAGGTCCTTCTCTGATGAGTGTACCGGTTAAACTGACGCCCTTTACGCTCAAGCGCCAGGTGCTGGAACAGGTTCTGAGCTGGCAATTTCGCCAGGCGCTGGCCGACGGGGAACTGGAGTTTCTCGACGGTCGCTGGTTGAGCATAAATGTTCGTGATATTGGCCTCAGATGGTATACCTCTGTTGAGAACGACAAACTTATCGTCAGTCAGAACGCAGACGCTGATGTGAGTTTTAGCGCAGACGCCAGCGATTTATTGATGATTGCGGCGCGTAAGCAGGATCCGGATACGCTTTTCTTCCAGCGTCGCCTGGTGATTGAAGGCGATATAGAATTAGGGCTACATGTGAAAAATCTGATGGACGCCATTGAACTGGAGCAGATGCCGAAAGCATTACGCGTTATGCTGCTGCAACTGGCGGACTTTGTTGAGGCGGGTATGAAACATTCGCCAGAAACCAAACAGACCTCGGTAGGTGAACCATGCTGATTCGAGTTGAAATTCCCATTGATGCCCCAGGTATTGATGCGCTGCTGCGTCGTTCCTTTGAAAGCGATGCGGAAGCGAAGTTAGTGCACGACCTGCGTGAAGACGGTTTTCTGACGCTGGGTCTGGTTGCCACCGACGACGAAGGTCAGGTGGTCGGCTACGTCGCGTTCAGTCCTGTTGATGTGCAAGGTGAAGATCTGCAATGGGTCGGTATGGCTCCGTTAGCGGTAGATGAAAACTACCGTGGGCAGGGCCTGGCACGTCAGCTGGTCTATGAGGGACTGGATTCACTGAACGAGTTTGGGTACGCCGCGGTGGTCACGCTGGGCGATCCGGCACTGTACAGTCGCTTTGGCTTTGAGCTGGCAGCCCACCACGATCTACACTGCCGCTGGCCGGGCACCGAAAGCGCGTTCCAGGTGCATCGCCTGGCAGAAGATGCGCTGGAGGGCGTGTCTGGTCTGGTGGAATACCACGACCACTTCAATCGCTTTTAAGCACCGGGGCTTGTAGGCTATTCAGCAATGCCTCAAGCCCTTCACCTTCTACAAGGCGTTCTTTCTGACGCTTTGTGAGCTGCTTGACTCGATATTCCAGGCGCAGGGCCAGCGAACGATTGCCGACCTGCGCGGCAAATGCCAGAGTTAACTCTCCCTTCCCACGCAAGGCTTTCGCGCCTTTTCCTCTTTGATGTTGCTTATAGCGGCGCTGCACATCGGTGGTTATACCGGTGTACAGGGCGTTGTCTGCGGTACGGATCAGGTACAGATACCAGGGTGTCATTGTCACCATCGACGTGATAATTTTCAGGCCTATAGTATAAAAGAGAACAGAAATGGAAACACTGACTGCGGTGACGCGCTGGCTGGCAAAGCAGCACGTCGTGACCTGGTGTGTGCATCATGACGGTGAACTGTGGTGTGCCAATGCGTTTTATCTGTTTGATGCGCAGAAGGTTGCCTTCTATGTGCTCACCGAAGATAAAACTCGCCATGCCCAGATGTCCGGGCCGCGAGCACCCGTTGCCGGGACGGTAAACGGTCAGCCCAAAACGGTTGCGCTGATCCGCGGCGTCCAGTTTAAAGGCGAAATCAGGCGTCTGGAGGGGCAGGAGAGCGACGACGCGCGTAAAGCGTATAATCGTCGCTTCCCCGTCGCCAGAATGCTGTCTGCACCCGTGTGGGAGATTCGTCTTGATGAAATCAAGTTCACTGACAACACGCTGGGCTTTGGTAAAAAGCTGCTCTGGCTACGTGATCTATAGTTAGAGGAATGATTGAAGGGAAAGGATAAGCGATGAGCCAGGTGTTAATAACCGGAGCCACGGGTCTGGTGGGCGGACATTTATTGCGGATGCTACTGAACGAGCCCCAGGTTCATGCGATTACGGCTCCAACGCGCCGCCCGCTCGCCGATACGGTTGGCGTCTTTAACCCTCACGATCCGCAGTTGACCGATGCGCTGGCACAGGTCACCGATCCGGTCGACATTGTTTTTTGCTGTCTGGGAACCACCCGACGTGAAGCGGGCAGTAAAGAGGCCTTTATCCACGCTGATTATACGCTGGTGGTAGATACCGCCCTGACGGGGCGTCGTCTGGGGGCTCAGCATATGCTGGTAGTGAGTTCGATGGGGGCCAATGCGCACTCACCATTTTTCTACAATCGGGTTAAAGGTGAGATGGAAGAGGCGCTGATTGCGCAGAAATGGCACCGGCTGACGATTGTACGGCCTTCGATGTTGCTGGGTGACAGGGAACAACAGCGAGCGAATGAAAAGCTCTTTGCGCCATTATTCAAGCTGCTACCGGGGAACTGGAAATCTATTGAGGCACGTGATGTCGCACGGGCAATGCTGGTGGAGGCACTTGCGCCAGGACATGAAGGGGTTTCGATCCTGACCTCGTCCGAGCTGCGCGAAAGGGCTAAATAAAATGCCGGATGGCGCTGACGCTTATTCGGCCTACAAACGATGAAGTCCTGTAGGCCGGATAAGACGCCCAGGCGTCGCCATCCGGCATCCGTAGCAGTATTACTTAATAAATGTAAACGCGGTCGTGACGCGTTTCACGCCGCTGACCCGGCTGGCGATATCCGCTGCAGCCTTCGCTTCGCGCTCGGTAACCAGACCTAGCAGGAAGACTTCCCCGTTCTCGGTGGTCACTTTAACGTTGGATGATTTAACCTGATCGCTGGTGAGCAGCTGGGAGCGCACTTTGGTGGTGATCCAGGTATCGTTGGAGGCTTCACCCAGGCCGATTGGCTGGCCCTGACGAACCTCGTTAAACACTTCCGTCGTGCCTTCTACACCCATTGCAATCTGTTTTGCCCGCGCAGACAATTCGCTGTTAGGAGACTGCCCCACCAGTAGCACTTTACCCTGATAGGCGCTGACGTTGATGCGCGCTTCTTTCTTGATCTGGGCATCTTTTGATAACGCGGTACTGACGCGTAATTCCAGGGTTCCATCATCTACCTGGGTGCCGACGCTGCGAGGGTCAGTTGCGGCTTTCGTTCCGACAGCTGCCGTTCCGACAACGGCGGCAGCGACACAGCCTTGCAACAGCAGCGCAGAAAGAACCACTGCGAGCGGCGAAAATGCCTTCATGTGTACTCCTTAATCATCCTGGTGAGGGAAAAGCGTGTTATCGATAAGATCGCAAAGGCAGTTCACCGTCAGCATATGCATTTCCTGAATGCGTGCGCTGTGGTGTGAGGGAATACGGATTTCGACATCCTGCGGCCCTAATAATCCGGCCAGCTCTCCCCCGTCATAACCGGTCAGTGCGACGATCGTCATGTCGCGGGTGACGGCAGCTTCAACGGCTTTAACGATATCGCGACTGTTGCCACGCGTAGAAATTGCCAACAGAACATCACCTGCATGTCCCAGCGCACGGACTTGTTTTGCATAAACTTCGTCGTGCAGGCGATCGTTGGCAATCGCAGTTAAGACCACATTATCAGTATTTAGTGCAATAGCAGGTAAACTGGGCCGTTCTGTTTCAAAACGGTTGATCATACTGGCAGCAAAATGCTGTGCGTTGGCAGCGGATGTCCCATTACCACAACAGAGAATTTTGTTGCCATTGAGCAGGGATTGAACCAGCGTCATGGCTGCACGGGAAATCGCATCCGGGAGCGCTTCAGCCGCAGCAATCTGAGTTTGAATGCTTTCTGTAAAGCAGACTTTAATTCTGTCTAACACGCTAATCCTTAAATCTTCAATTATGAGTGGTCATTAAAGGCATCCTTTAACCACTCAACATCATTTCCGGTGAAGGCTAACACATCGAACCGACAATCCACAGTATCAAAACTCCCATTGTGGCGCGCAAGCCACAAGCGGGCGGTGTGTAATAATTTCTGTTGTTTGCTGCGGGTCACACTCGCTGCCGCCCCGCCAAAAAGAGCGGAACGACGAAAACGGACTTCAACAAAGACGGTGGTCTTGCCTTCACGCATTATCAGGTCGATTTCGCCGCCGCGTTCGCGCACGTTGGCGGCGATAAAACGCAGTCCTTTGCCCTCCAGCCAGCAACGCGCGGTGGCTTCCCACGCGTCACCGGTCTGTTTACTCGTTAACTGGCGGGGACGACCTGTCCTTGCTGGTATTTGAGCCATGATAACTTCCTGTTAATCACACAATCCGGCGTGGCGGTTAATGCGCCAGTGTTGCCGTTAATTTCAAAGCCCTGCACCTGACGCATTTGCGTGAAGTGGTTAGCCAGCGACCACGCATCTACGCCCATGGCGTACATGCGTGCCAGCGAGTAATCGTTGCGCACGGCACTAAGCGCCTGCTGCATGAGCGGTTCGTTGCCGCCGGCCAGCATCGGAATTTCACTGTACTGCAAGCCTTCCATTTCCAGGCGGAAGTCAGGACCGGCAGTACCCTGCGCGCTACGGGAGCTGGCATACAGCGTGGCACCGCTCTGGCTGCCGTTACGCATGGCGATCATCGGCTTAATAAAGGCGATCTCTTCCGGCGTGGCCAGAATATACACGGCGTCAACACGACCGCTACCACCGGTGATTTGCGCATCGGTCGGCGGAGCAGGGATGGTGAGTCCACCAATCGTGACGCCCGGCTGTGCTGGTGCAGAGGAGACGACCGGGCTGCCCGTCAGGGCAATCCCTGCACCACCGTTGACGCCCATTCTCAGTTCTGCTGTAGAGCCGAATTTCTGTTGCAACACCACGCCGCCGCCAAGTTTTTGCCATTCCTGTGCAAAGGCGTTGGCCACGCGATCGCCTAACGCGCTACGCGGCGTTAACAGCAGCGGGGTTTGTTTTCCCTGATCGCGGATGTGACGTGCGGCATCGCGCGCTTCATCTTCCGGTGACAGCGCGAAGTAGCACACATTCGCCAGGTTCTGCACGGCTTCAGGCTGATTAAGCGCCAGTACGTTCAGCGGCGTGCTGCTCTTCATCAGTTCTTCAACATTGTTCTTCAACAGAGGGCCGACAATAATGCTGGCACCATCCTGCTGCACCTGGGCCAGGATCTGATTCAGCGGCTGTGACGAGGTGTCATAAATTTTCAGCTCTGCGGAAGGATTCGCCGGGGCGCTGGCCGTCGTTGGCTGAGTTGGTGCTGTTTGCGGCGCGCTAACCGGTGTGGCTGGCTGTGCTGGCGCATCGTTGGTCAGATCGCTCACCGAGGCCTGGGAAGGGCTGGCCACGCCATCGACGGACTGCGGCTGTGCAACGGGCGTGGTGGCGTCCGTGACGGCTGCAGGGGCTGCGGCGACAGGGGTTGATACCGGTTGCGTGCCATTGTTTTTCGCTGCTTCAAAACCCTGCTGAATAGTGCGACCAAAAACAGCGGCCTGACCGTTCAGCGGCAGTAGCAGGGCTATCTTGCTGGTGGACGCTGGCTTATAGCTCTGGACGTTAACCAACTGCGTGGGCAGTAATTTTGCCCCCGGGTTTTGCGGATAGCGTTTTTGCCAGTCGGCAATGCCGGCCTTCATCATGTCGGCATCGCTACGGTTATCAAACCAGACGCGCTGGAGATCCAGCCAGCCTTGCAGAACATTTTCATCAGCGTTGATGACCAGAGCCTGCGCCTGCTCTGGTGTCATTGACGAGAGTGTCTGCCAGGTCGTATCGATGTTTTTCTGCTTATCGTTGGCGGCCAACAGCGGCTCTTGAGCAATTAGCGCACGCAGCAGCGTTAACGATGGACGCCCCTGGCTGGCATCAATTTGTGCCTGCCAGTAACGCGCCTGTTGGTTCTGATCGAAATCGGCTGGTTTTAGCTTCTCCAGCAGGGCCTGCGCACCCGCGACATCTTTCTGCGCAAGTTTGATCTCAACGGCCAGCAGGGATTGTTCACGACGCTGGGCATCGTTCAGATTCTGCGGCAATTGGTTGAACAGATCGACAGCCTGCTGACTCTTACCTTCTTTCAGCAGTGCACGAATGGCGAGTAATTGCCAGTTGGTCTTGCTATCATCTGAGCTTTGCTGCATCTGTTGCAGATAAAAGCCGGAATCAGCTTGTGCTGTGCCCTGCATATGGGCTGCACTCTGGTCTGGCGCCTGGGTGCCACAACCGGCGAAAATCAATGCTGCCAGAATGACTGGCAGAGCGCGCGCGGCTTTCATACGAGAAAATGTTGAGGGTACCATACTGTATCCAGTGATATTTTTTACGCAATGCTCAATATTAAATCGGCAATACGGACGACACAATGAAACAA
Source organism: Citrobacter sp. wls711 (assembly GCF_005281055.1). Lineage (NCBI taxonomy): Bacteria > Pseudomonadati > Pseudomonadota > Gammaproteobacteria > Enterobacterales > Enterobacteriaceae > Citrobacter > Citrobacter sp. wls711. The sequence continues at coordinate 131,137 of NZ_SZXC01000068.1, forward strand.
CACGAATCGGCGGATAATTCTCAAGGCCAACTCTTTATTGTACCTACTCCTATCGGAAATTTGGCTGATATTACCCAACGAGCGCTCGAAGTTTTACAAGCCGTTGATTTAATTGCCGCTGAAGACACCCGTCATACCGGATTATTATTACAACACTTCGCGATTAGCGCCCGTATGTTTGCGTTACACGATCACAATGAGCAACAAAAAGCCCAAATGCTGGTGGCGAAGCTCAAGGAGGGCCAAAACATCGCGCTGGTTTCCGATGCCGGAACGCCGCTGATTAACGATCCTGGCTATCACCTGGTGCGTACCTGTCGTGAGGCGGGTATTCGAGTTGTGCCGCTACCGGGTCCTTGCGCGGCCATCGCCGCATTAAGTGCTGCAGGCCTGCCATCAGACCGTTTTTGCTACGAAGGCTTTTTGCCCGCCAAATCCAAAGGCCGTCGCGATGCAATGAAGGCCATTGAAGCGGAACCTCGTACACTGATTTTTTATGAGTCCACCCACCGTCTGCTCGACAGCCTGGAAGACATGGTCGCCGTATGGGGAGAGTCGCGTTATGTGGTGCTGGCGCGCGAGCTGACTAAAACCTGGGAAACCATTCACGGCGCCCCGGTCGGCGAATTGCTGGCGTGGGTAAAAGAAGATGAAAACCGCCGTAAAGGCGAAATGGTGCTGATTGTTGAGGGCCATAAAGCGCAGGACGACGAGCTCCCGGCCGATGCCTTGCGGACGCTGGCGCTGTTACAGGCAGAACTGCCGCTGAAAAAGGCCGCCGCACTGGCTGCCGAAATCCACGGCGTGAAAAAGAATGCGCTGTATAAGTACGCCCTGGAACAGCAGGGAGAGTAAGCGTGAGTGGCTACCAACCTCCCTTTGCCATCACCCCATTGATACTCAATCAGGTCATTGAGATTGGTGAGCTTATGGGATATTGGGCGGTTGCGATCCGGGAATGTCGGTATTTACAGAGAAAAAAAGCTCATCCATATGGCCCCCCCGGCATCACAAATTTCGCGTTTGATGGATGAGCTACTGGGCTGGTTAAAAACAACCGAGCTCCATCCCCTGATAGCCGGGGCTATTTTCCATTGTGAGTTTGAGTTTATTCATCCTTTTGCCGATGGTAATGGCCGGATGGGACGGCTGTGGCAGACATTGATTCTGAGTGAATGGCGAGCAGAACTGGCGTGGCTACCGCTGGAAACGTTGATCCACTTCCAGCAGGAGCGTTATTACCAGGTGTTAGGGCTGTCCGATCGGCAAAGTAGTTGCACGCTATCTGAAAGCGTTGCAGCAGAAAGGCAAACTGCAACGCGTTGGTGCGAAGAAGGGAGGTTTCTGGCGGGTCCAGACCTAAACGACCAGCAATTCGACGCTTGTTTTTGTCAGCGCTGATTTATCTTGTTTGCTGATACCGTCATCGGTAATCACGCAGTCAATCTTCTCCATTGGCAACACCTGATTAAAACCACGTCGATTAAACTTCGTGGCATCCAGTACGGCAATGACCTTATGTGCTGCCGCTGCCATGACGCTGCTAATCGAATAGCCTTCATTAAATGTGGTAATGCCATTTGTAGCGTCAATTCCGTCGGCACCCACGAACATCAGATCTGCGCTGATCCCTTGTAGGGAACGTTCAGCGATAGTGCCATGCATCGAATGGGTTTTGTGGCGCACCGTACCTCCACAGACAACCAACGTAATGTCTTTGTTTTCTGACAGCGTAAATGCGGCGGGCAGGCTATTGGTAATCACGGTGATATTACTTTTTCGGTTTAGCGCCTCAGCGATCAGTAAGGTGGTGCTTCCGCTATCCAGAATTACGGTCATTCCTTCTTCTACCATTGCAGAAGCGGCCTGGGCGATCCTTTTTTTGGGGTCGCTGGCAAGTTGATACCGTTCTTCTAATATCACTTCCTGATTGTCACTTTCAGCCAGATGGCTTCCTGGTTTTGCCGCCCCGCCGTGAAAACGGGTGACCAGACCCTTCTCTTCTAATAACCGCAGGTCGGCGCGAATGGTGACTTCAGAGATACCAAAGGTATTCGAAAGGTCCATTACCAATACGCTGCCTTGCGTATTAATCAGGTCGACAATTTTGTTCCTTCTCTCAAATGAGTTCATATTGATTTGCCTGATAATTTAATTATCACTAGTTTAATCGAAGGATTGCGAAAGGTGAACGTCAAATTTCGAAAGTAAGTGTGAGCCAGCGCAGGTTGCTGGCTCGTGAGGTCAGGAGAGTTTAAGCAGGATTTTTCCCTGCATCGGTGCGCCATTGAGTGACTTAACGGCACTGGCAAAGCTCTCTGCATCACCGTTGTGGGCGATTAATGGCTCCAGCCGTAAGCATTTTTCTGTTAGCAAACGCGCTGCGGTTTCCCATTCTTCTCCCGGCCATGGGCTGGAATAGTTCATCCAACTGCCGAGAATGGTTAACTCTTTACGCAATATTTGTCCAAATACACCAGCTGAGAGCGCAAGATCGTGATGCAACGTACCGACTAACGCCAGTTGGGCACGAGGACCGGCAATCTCAATCGACAGCGTCACGGTTTGCGGGGTTCCCGCAGTTTCCAGTACGAGTTGGTCAAACTGAAAATTCTCCAGACCAGCGTGGATCTCGGCCGCATTCATCTCCCGGCTATTAAACACATGGGTTGCCCCCAGTTCTTTTGCTAATGCCAGCTTTTGCGGGTTGATATCAATTGCCGTAATACTATTTGCACCAAGTTCACGAGCGCATTGCATTGCCAGCAAGCCGATAGTACCAGCACCCACAATAATCACATTTTTGCCTTCGCAACCCTGCGCCAGGTGAAACGCATGCAGGCCGACGGTGATAGGTTCGATAAATACTCCATCATCTATTGGCATATCTGAAGGTAGGCGGAACAGGTTGGCGCGTTTTACAACCACATATTCCGCGTTACCTCCTTCGCTGCGTGAACCGACAAATTGATATTGCTTGCACAGCGAGAAGTATCCGCGTTCGCACTGCGGACAATGAAAGCAGGGGAGTAGAGGAACGCAGGCAACGGCATCGCCGGGTTGCATATCAGTAACGCCTGCTCCATAGGATTCAACATAGCCGCTAAATTCATGGCCCAGCGTTATTGGATAATAGTGTGCGCCATGATTAAAAATACGCGGAATATCTGAACCGCAAAGGCCTGAGCTAGCAACCCTGACTAACACATCGTCTTCAGTTTGCAACTGTGGTATGGGACGTTCTTCAACACGCACGTCTCCCTCAGCGTGAATAACCACTGATTTCATAAGAGTCTCCAGAAATGTGAAGGGGAGCAAATGCCCCCCAGAAATTAAGATGCGGTTTGGCTTTCTGAAATAGCGGCGCTTTTTTCCGCGGCGATGAAGTTTCGCGCCCGACGCCAGGTTAACAGAACGCCAGTCAGATAAATGACGGCAATAACAATGAAGCCCACAACGTTTTGCCAGGTAAACAGCTGAATCAGTAACCAGGTTATTGGGGAACCGCCCTGGTCCATTGATGCCACCATGCCACCGGCTTTCAGGGCGCCCGCATTGGCGGCGAGTTGAGTATGTAATCCAATGGTTTGGGTGGCGATCCATAGGGTGATACCCATGATGATAACGCCAGAGATTAACGTGCGGAACAGGTTGCCCTGATGCACCGCAACGGCCATTGCGACAAAGAAACCAATGGTGGCGAGGTCGCCGAATGGCAGAACCTGGTTTCCTGGTACCAGTACGGCAATCAGAATGGTCAGCGGGATAAAGATCAGGCTGGCGGAAACTACCGACGTATGGCCGAGCAGTAGCGCAGGATCCAGACCAATCAAGAACTCCTGCCCGCCAAATTTGGCCTGCAGACGTTTACGTGCATGCTTCGCAATCGGCGTTAAGCCATCCATGATAGGTTTGATCACGCGTGGCATCAGTAGCATTACCGCCGCTGTTTTGACGGCCAGTTGCAGAACACCTTTCGCGTCATAACCCGCTAGCATGCCGATAACCAGACCCATAACAAAGCCAACGGTAACCGGCTCGCCAAAAGGACCAAAACGTTTCTGTACATCATCTGCACTGAAATGGATGCGATTCAGTCCGGGTATTTTCTCAATGATCGTATCAACCAGGACCGCTATCGGTCCCAGATAGGCTGACGAGCCGTGCGGTATAGCAATGCCATCCAGACCAAAAAAGTCGCGCGTATCTTTGGCGAACCAATCACCAAGTTTGTAGACGAAGGCAGCGTGAACCACTACCCCTAAAATGCCTAACCAGTAAGACCCCGTCGCCAGATGTAACATCGCGCCGGTAAACGTCATATGCCAGATATTCCAGATATCGACGTTCACCACGCGGGTCATGCGGGTGACCAGCATCAGGATATTGACCCCTATGGCGACAGGGATGGCAATCAATGCGATCTGCGATGCCCACGTCATGGGGGATGATCCCGGCCAGCCCACGTCAATCACATGCAGGTTGATTTGAAACTGTTCCGCCATCGCTTTCGCGGCAGGCCCAATAGAGTCAAGCATCAGGCCAATGACCAGCCCGATACCAACAAAGCCAATCCCGATATGCAGACCTGATTTAAAGCAGTCCCCGAGCTTCATCCCCAGCAATTTAGAGAAGATGATGATCACCAGCGGCAGCATAACCGTTGGTCCTAAGTCGAGGATATAACGCATTATTTCGCTAAACATGACGTTACCCCACGAGGATGGTCAGGATTTTTTGTTGCAGCGCTTCGATACCCACTCCGGAAACAAACGGCATACCGTGAACCACGGGAATATCACCAAAAGTCCGGTCAACGCGGGCGGTGGTGCAGATAAGGTCCGCGCCATCCATATAGGTTTCAATTTCAGTCACCCGACACTGCACTAAATCGAGGGTGATATTGTGGGCTTCGCACAGTTCTTTAATCTCTTCAGCGGCCATTGTTGAGGTCGCTACAGCACCGCCACAGGCGACAATGACTTTACGTTTCATAGGGTATTCCTTTTATTATCAGTTTATTATCAAGCCGGATTACACAATTCAGGCTCGAGGATGGTTTCCCGAAAACGCACTGCGAGCTCAGCATCAGGGGCGCTCAGCAAGGCGTCGAGGACATTCGGGTTTTGCAGCTCACTAAACAAACGACGCAGCAGCTTCAACTGCGCTGTCGGGTTTTCCACAATCAGGGCGATAATCAACGAGACGCCAATTTCTGCATCATCGTCTGCTTGCTGGAAATGCACCGGTTTATCCGGGCGAATCAGATAAATAGCGGGCGAAATAGCGTGTGTCGCCTCGCAATGGGGAATAGCGACCGCATGACGCTCAAGTGCAATCCCGGTGGGGAAGACGGCTTCTCGTTCGAGCAGCGCCTGCGGATAGCTGTCATGCACTACCCCTTTCGCCAGCATCTCCTCACCAATGTGTGCCAGCGCCTGCTGGCAGGTGTTGAATTCAATTCCGGTACGGACAAATAATTGGCTCATGGGGCTCCGTGTATCAGGCGGCTTCGGCGACGCAACCGAAACGGTATGCACGCAAAACATCCTGGATCTTGTCGATGATGAGGTTATGCGGCGTCGCGGTCAGCGTGCCGGCGGACAGGCGTTCAAACTGCATCGGCAGGTACTGACTAATCAGCCCCAGAGGCAGTGAAACGCCATCAAGGTTGGCGATCAACTTCTCTACGCTTTGACGAATACGTGGGTGTGGCCAGTAATAGCGGATACGATCGGAGAGGCTGAAATGGATATCGACCATCGCCTGACTCCAGGTCGGGCGATAGTATTTTTTCCAGTACCCCGGTTCGTTCAGCATCACTTCATCAATCACCTCCAGCACGTGGCTGCGCTGTTCAGGTGACACCAGTTGGGTTTCCATTTGTGCCAGCGCAAAAATGGCTTCGCGCAGGGCGAAGGTGAGGGCGGGGCCGACTTTCAGAATGGCGTAGTGATCGCGAACCAGCGAACGATAGGCCTGACGGGTCTGGTAATCGGTTGAATGCGCTTCATAGACCATCGGCGTGTTTCTCACCCAGGCGGACAGCGCTTCTGCGGCGTTCGGCTGATAGTGAATAATCTGGGTATGGTCGAATTCAACGCCAGGCTGAACCACGATGGCAATCACCCTGTCCAGTGCAGCTTCAAGGCCTAATGCCTGGAAGGCGACCTGATGCGTTTCCAGCGTCCGCGCGGCGTCTTCTTCACGAGTAACGTGGACGGTACCAATGGTGCTGGCTTCACCACCGGGAACCGGAACTTCCGTACCGATAACGTAGGTTAGCTGGCGTTTTTGCTCGTCAGTGGCGATTTCCTCTGCCGCCTGGCAAAGTACAGCGGCGCGCTGAGCGACAACCATCGGATCCAACGGTGTAGGATCGTCGGCACAGGACATCGAGGCATCAAGGTGAATTTTTCTGAAACCCGCAGCAACATAAGTCTTAACTAACGCGACCGATTTTTCCATGGCCTCTGCGGCGGTCTCATCCTGCCAGCAGTTTGGGCCAAGGTGATCGCCTCCGAGGATCAATCTGTCGCGCGGGAAGCCAACTTCCTGGGCGATGTTGTAGACGAAGTCGCGGAAGTCTGCGGGTTTCATGCCGGTGTAGCCGCCAAACTGATTGACCTGGTTAGAGGTCGCTTCAATCAGGACTTTTTGGTCACTGCGTAAATCAAACCGTAATGCGGCTTCAATGACTAGTGGATGCGCTGAACATACAGAACAAATTCCTAAATGTTCGCCCGCTTTATGACGAGAGATTATTTCTTTCACTTCTATCTCCGATATCTTTTGTTTATCTTCATAATATTTTTGGATTGAAGGCAAAGGGTAAAAGCCTCTTTCGTGATCCAGCTTTAAAAACAAACCTTTGTCAGAACCCGTGCAATTCAAATGAATTAATGGCTTACAGCTTTCCTTCGCAGCCGCAGTCGGCGATGACTTTATGAACCACCTCTTTCATCGCGGCTTTTGCTGGCATCATGTAATGCCGCGGGTCATTCGCATCGGCATGTGTGCTCAGGTAGTTTTTGAGTGCGCCAGCAAAGGCAATTTTGAGTTCGGTAGCGACATTGACCTTGCAAATTCCCAGGGCGATTGCGCGCTTAATATCATGTGTGGACAAGCCGGATGCGCCATGTAAAACAAGAGGAATATCAATGCACTGACGAATTTCTGCCAGCCGTTCAAAATCCAGTTTAGGTTCAGCACTATACAAACCATGAGCTGTGCCAATCGCAACTGCCAGTGAGTCGATACCGGTTTTTTCCACGAACTCCCGGGCCTGTTCTGGGTGGGTATAAAGCGCATCCTTTCCATCCACGATTAGGTCATCCTCCTGCCCACCCAGTCGTCCCAGCTCAGCTTCAACGCTAACGTCATAGCGGTGGCTGTAGTCCGTCACGTGTTTAACTAACGCAATGTTGTCGGCAAACGGCAGATGAGAACCATCGATCATGACGGAGCGGATACCTGTAGCGACTTTCGCTTCAATATCGGTGATGCTTTCATGGTGATCGAGATGGATGGCGAGAGGGTGGTTCCAGCTTCTTGCCAGTTCGCTGGCGATAGCAACGATGTTGCCGACCCCGGCATAGCTAAAAGTGCCAGGCGTGCCGGCGACGATCAACGGAGAACGTAGTTCGGCTGCTGTTTCCACGACAACTTGTAAGGTCTCCAGGTTGTGGATGTTAAACGCCGGTACGGCATAGCCTTCTTGCTGCGCCTTCTTCAGCATCATTTTGCTTGAGATAATGAACATACTTCCTCCGAAGTCTTTCGATTGCTTTCTTCGAAATAAAATATAGGGTTTCGTAATGTTTTTTTGTGATTTCGATCTGATAAATGAAAGATTCGAAATAAAGGGGAAGGTTATGAAAGATTGTGGCAAAAAAAAAGCATGCCCGAAGGCATGCCCATGAAGAAAAAAGCGGTGGACAATCAGGTCACTGGTGCCGGGTTAAATACCGCCAGCTGGTTGTGCAGTCCCCACTGATCCGAGAAGGTTTTCTTACGTCCGCTCGCCACGTCGAGAATGAACTCGAACAGCTTCAGACCGACATCTTCAATGGTTTCCTCACCGGTAGCGATGGTTCCGGCATTGATATCCATCAGATCAAACCAACGGTTGGCCAGTTCGGTGCGTGTTGCCATTTTAATTACCGGAACTGCCATCAGACCGTACGGTGTACCGCGACCGGTGGTGAACACCTGCACGGTGATCCCGGACGCGACCTGCTGCGTGCCGCATACAAAGTCGCTGGCAGGCGTTGCCGCGTAAATCAGGCCGCGTTTGGTCGGACGCTGGCCCGGCGATAACACTTCCACAATGGCGCTCTTACCCGATTTGGCAATGGAGCCCAGCGCTTTTTCGACCACGTTAGCCAGACCGCCTTTCTTGTTGCCCGGAGAGGGGTTAGCGCTGCGGTCGGTTTGTCCCAAATCCAGGTAGTTATCGTACCAGGCCATCTCTTCGAGCAGGCGCTTGCCCACTTCTTCATTGATGGCGCGCGGTGTTAACAGGTGGATGGCGTCACGCACCTCGGTCACTTCCGAAAACATCACGGTGGCACCGCAGCGCACCAACAGATCGGACGCGTAGCCCACTGCCGGGTTAGCGGTGACGCCAGAAAACGCATCGCTGCCGCCGCACTGCATGCCGACCACCAGTTCAGAGGCCGGGCAGGTTTCACGCTGACGCTGGTTGAGTTTTACCAGATGGCGCTCGGCAACCTGCAAAATGTCTTCCACCATCGATTTGAAGCCTACGTGTTTTTCATCCTGTAGGCTGACAATGCTGGCGCTGTCTACCGGGATGCTTTTCACATCGTGCGTGCCTTCTAACAGGCGTTCCGGCTGGAGTTTTTCGCAGCCGAGTCCGATAACCATCACTTCGCCACCGAAGTTGGGGTTCAGGGCAATGTTATGGATGGTACGAATTGGCACGATAGCGGCCGGTGCATTGATGGCTACACCGCAACCATACAGATGGTTCAGCCCCACCACGCCGTCAACGTTCGGGTATTTGGGCAGCAGATCGCGCTCAATGATTTTCACCACATAATCCACCACGCCCGCCACGCAGTGTACGCTGGTGGAGATGCCGAGCAGGTTCTTGGTGCCCACGCTGCCGTCGGCATTACGGTAGCCTTCGAAGGTGTAGCCTTCAAGAGGAGGAAGCGGCTCCGGCACTTTGGTTGCCAGCGGCAGCGTCTCCAGCGGCGGGGCTTTGGGCAGCTCAACCATTGACTCATCAATCCAACTACCGCGTGCGATGTCGCGAACGGCGTAACCGATCACTTCGCCATAGCGCACGATTTCGCCGTGAACAGCAATATCCGTTAGCGCCACTTTATGACCCTGGGGAATATGTTCAATCAGTGCCAGTCCGTCCGGGAAACGTGTCCCGGCTTTCAGCCCATTGTCATTGACAATAATCGCCACATTATCAGTGTCGTGTACTTTAATATAAAACGCCGTGGGCGATTCTTGTCTAATTTCGATGTCGGCCATTGTCCAGTATTCTCCAGCCAGGTGGTGATAATAGATATATATCGAATCTAATTATAAGTAATAAAGACTCAGTGTCGTGGAATAAGAATGTCAGGAGTTTTAATTTAAGAATGTGAGCGAGATCACTTAAACTTAGAAACGCCGCGCCACCAAGGGTATCAATACGTAAATGTGTGCATCAGCGCCCATGGTTATGTGCATATGCATAAAATAATATTTTAATATTATGCTTTTAATGAGCGTTTGCACAATGATTAACGACGCTGCGCTGATTATACTGAATCACGGTTTAATAGCGACTGATAAATAAAAGCGTATTTTATCTTACGGTAATTTATCAGCGTAAACATCCTTCAAAATAATAATAAAAATCTTTTTGTACCTGAGGTAAATAGAATGATACTGGATACGGTTGTAGAGAAAAAGAAAGGTACGCACACCCGATATTTAATACTGCTGATAATATTTATTGTCACTGCCGTAAACTATGCAGACCGCGCGACGTTGTCTATTGCCGGTACTGAAGTGGCCAAAGAGTTGCAGCTCAGCGCCATATCAATGGGTTACATTTTCTCCGCCTTCGGCTGGGCCTATTTGCTGATGCAAATTCCCGGCGGCTGGCTGCTCGACAAGTTTGGTTCGAAGAAAGTCTATACCTACAGTCTTTTCTTCTGGTCGCTGTTTACCTTCCTGCAGGGTTTTGTCGATATGTTCCCGCTGGCCTGGGCGGGGATCTCCATGTTTATCATGCGGTTTATGCTGGGCTTCTCGGAAGCGCCTTCCTTCCCGGCTAACGCCCGTATTGTTGCGGCCTGGTTCCCGACCAAAGAGCGTGGCACGGCCTCTGCGATTTTTAACTCCGCGCAGTATTTCTCACTGGCGCTGTTTTCACCGTTGCTGGGCTGGCTGACCTTCGCCTGGGGCTGGGAACACGTCTTTACCGTGATGGGCGTGATTGGCTTTGTGCTGACCGGACTGTGGGTAAAACTGATCCATAACCCTACCGATCACCCACGGATGTCGCAGGAAGAGCTGAAGTTTATCTCGGATAACGGCGCGGTAGTGGATATGGACCACAAGAAGCCGGGTGGTGCTGCGGCGAGCGGTCCGAAACTGCATTACATCAAGCAACTGCTGACAAACCGCATGATGCTGGGGGTGTTCTTTGGACAGTATTTTATCAACACCATCACCTGGTTCTTCCTGACCTGGTTCCCTATCTACCTGGTGCAGGAAAAAGGTATGTCGATCCTGAAAGTCGGCCTGGTCGCGTCTATTCCGGCACTGTGTGGATTTGCCGGTGGTGTACTGGGCGGCGTGTTCTCGGATTACCTGATTAAACGCGGCGCCAGCATCACTCTGGCGCGTAAGCTGCCGATCGTGCTCGGAATGCTGCTCGCCTCAACCATTATCCTGTGCAATTACACGGATAATACCACCTTCGTAGTGGCGCTGATGGCGCTGGCGTTCTTCGGTAAAGGTTTTGGCGCGCTGGGTTGGCCGGTGATTTCCGATACCGCCCCGAAAGAGATTGTGGGTCTGTGCGGTGGCGTATTTAACGTATTTGGTAACGTGGCTTCTATCGTAACCCCGCTGGTGATTGGTTACCTGGTGAGCGAGCTGCACTCATTTAATGCTGCGCTGGTGTTTGTAGGGTGCTCGGCGCTGATGGCGATGGTTTGCTACCTGTTTATTGTCGGTGACATTAAACGTATGGAATTGCAGAAATAAACAAAGGTATAGGCGATGAATAACACGATTTTCCCAAACAAATTTAAAGCGGCACTTGCGGCGCATCAGGTTCAGATTGGCTGCTGGTCCGCGCTGGCAAGCCCGATCAGTACCGAAGTATTAGGCCTGGCCGGTTTTGACTGGCTGGTGCTGGACGGTGAACATGCGCCAAACGATATCTCGACGTTTATCCCACAGCTGATGGCGCTGAAAGGCAGTTCCAGCGCGCCAGTTGTGCGTGTGCCGACCAACGAGCCGGTGATCATCAAGCGTTTGCTGGATATTGGTTTCTATAACTTCCTGATTCCGTTTGTTGAGACCGAAGAAGATGCGGTGAACGCCGTGGCGTCTACCCGCTATCCGCCGGAAGGTATTCGCGGCGTATCGGTTTCTCACCGCGCCAATATGTTTGGCACCGTGCCGGACTACTTCGCACAGTCAAATAAAAACATCACCATCATCGTGCAGATCGAAAGTCAGCAGGGTGTTGATAACGTGGATGCGATTGCCGCAACCGAAGGCGTGGACGGTATTTTCGTCGGCCCAAGCGACCTGGCCGCCGCGTTAGGCCACCTGGGCAATGCCTCCCATCCGGAAGTGCAAAAGGCGATTCAGCACATCTTTGCGGTCGCGAAAAAGCACGGTAAGCCAAGCGGCATTCTGGCACCGGTTGATGCAGATGCCCGTCGCTACCTGGACTGGGGCGCGACGTTTGTTGCCGTCGGTAGCGATCTCGGCGTGTTCCGTTCAGCGACGCAAAAACTGGCTGATTCTTTTAAGAAATAACCACCATCGACAGTATAGAGAGATAAAGACATGACAATGAAAGTAGGTTTTATTGGCCTCGGTATTATGGGTAAACCAATGAGTAAAAACCTCCTCAAGGCAGGTTACTCGCTGGTGGTTGCTGACCGTAACCCAGAAGCAATTGCGGAAGTCATCGCCGCAGGTGCAGAAACCGCTACCACGGCGAAAGCCATTGCTGAACAGTGCGATGTGATTATCACCATGCTGCCGAATTCTCCACACGTAAAAGAAGTGGCGTTGGGCGAAGGCGGTATCATCGAAGGCGCGAAGCCGGGCACCGTTCTAATCGACATGAGTTCAATCGCCCCGTTAGCCAGTCGTGAAATCAGCGATGCGCTGAAAGCGAAAGGCGTGGATATGCTGGATGCACCGGTGAGTGGCGGCGAACCGAAGGCGATTGATGGTACGTTGTCGGTGATGGTCGGTGGTGATAAAGCGATTTTCGACAAGTACTACGATCTGCTGAAAGCGATGGCGGGTTCTGTGGTGCATACCGGCGACATTGGCGCGGGTAACGTCACTAAGCTGGCAAACCAGGTGATCGTGGCGCTGAATATTGCGGCGATGTCTGAAGCGCTGACCCTGGCGACCAAAGCGGGCGTGAACCCGGATCTGGTGTATCAGGCTATTCGCGGCGGATTGGCGGGCAGCACAGTGCTGGATGCCAAAGCGCCGATGGTGATGGACCGTAACTTTAAACCGGGTTTCCGTATTGACCTGCACATCAAAGATCTGGCGAATGCGCTGGATACCTCACACGGCGTGGGTGCACAGCTGCCGCTGACCGCAGCGGTAATGGAAATGATGCAGGCACTGCGCGCTGACGGGCTGGGAACGGCTGACCACAGTGCGTTGGCATGCTACTACGAAAAACTGGCGAAAGTGGAAGTCACTCGCTAACAAGAAGGGCGCGACTACGCGCCCTGTAATTCTTGCCTCGCGCGGCACTGTCAGGCTACATAACTATGAAAATCGTAATTGCCCCAGACTCTTATAAAGAAAGCCTTTCTGCCACCGAGGTAGCGCAGGCGATAGAAAAAGGATTTCGGGAAATTTTTCCCGATGCGCACTACGTTTCTGTTCCGGTCGCCGATGGCGGCGAAGGGACCGTTGAAGCGATGATTGCCGCCACGCAGGGAACGGAGCATTTCGCGTGGGTAACGGGACCGTTGGGTGAAAAAGTGAATGCCAGCTGGGGCATGTCCGGAGACGGTAACACCGCGTTTATCGAAATGGCGGCAGCCAGTGGGCTGGCGCTGGTCCCTCCAGAAAAACGCAACCCCTTAGTCACCACGTCGCGTGGTACCGGGGAGTTGATTCTCAAGGCGCTGGAAAGCGGCGCGCAAAATATCATTATTGGTATTGGTGGCAGTGCGACCAACGACGGTGGTGCGGGTATGGTACAGGCGCTGGGGGCAAAACTCTGTGACGCCAACGGTACTGACATTGGCTATGGCGGCGGTTGCCTGAATAGCCTGAATACCATTGATATCTCGGGTCTGGATCCGCGCTTAAAAACCTGTTCGATTCGTGTTGCCTGTGATGTGACGAATCCATTGACCGGCGAAAACGGTGCATCCCGCATTTTTGGTCCGCAGAAGGGCGCGACTGAAGAACGCATTATCGAGCTGGATCGTAATTTGTCTCACTTTGCCGACATCATAAAAAAATCGTTGCGCGTTGATGTGAAAAATGTGCCCGGAGCCGGAGCCGCTGGTGGTATGGGGGCGGCATTAATGGCATTTTTAGGTGCAGAACTGCGTAGCGGGATAGAGATTGTGACCCAGGCGCTGAATCTGGAAGAGCATATTCACGACTGTACGCTGGTGGTTACCGGTGAAGGACGCCTCGACAGCCAGAGTATTCACGGCAAAGTGCCTGTCGGCGTGGCAAGTGTGGCGAAGAAATACCACAAGCCGGTGATTGGTATTGCGGGCAGCCTGACACGCGATGTGGGCGTGGTGCATCAATATGGTATCGATGCCGTGTTTAGCGTATTGACCAGCATAGGTACGCTGGAAGAGGCCTTCCGGGGAGCATTTGATAATATTTATCGGTCATCCAGAAACATCGCCGCTACGCTGGCGATAGGAATGCGCAGTGCGGGGTGACATTGGCCCGCAAACCCTCTATACTTCGCGCCGAAGCTGACCAGACAGTCGCCGCTTCGTCGTCGTCCTCTTCGGGGGAGACGGGCGGAGGGGAGGAAAGTCCGGGCTCCATAGGGCAGGGTGCCAGGTAACGCCTGGGGGGGAAACCCACGACCAGTGCAACAGAGAGCAAACCGCCGATGGCCCGCGCAAGTGGGATCAGGTAAGGGTGAAAGGGTGCGGTAAGAGCGCACCGCGCGGCTGGTAACAGTCCGTGGCACGGTAAACTCCACCCGGAGCAAGGCCAAATAGGGGTTCACAAGGTACGGCCCGTACTGAACCCGGGTAGGCTGCTTGAGCCAGTGAGCGATTGCTGGCCTAGATGAATGACTGTCCACGACAGAACCCGGCTTATCGGTCAGCTTCACTCTTTATAGAACCCCGCTTCGGCGGGGTTTTTGCTTTTATGGCGCGTTTTTTATGCCAACTGGCCCCGATTTTTTGTAGGCCGGATAAGGTGCTTGCACCGCCATCCGGCAAATTTGCCGTAAATCTCATTTTTATTTTCCCGTTATTTATTCGAAAACGTCTTTTTCAGCGGCAAAGGGGTTGCTGAAAACTTCCAGTTTTGTGACAGCTAACACAAAACGCTTATCGATACGTTTCGCTATAGAAAAAACACACGTAATCGATCGAAATCACAAAATTACTTGCTGTGAAAACATTAAAAACCAGCGTTAATTTATTGTTGCATTTGATGATTTATTGTTTGTTTTGTTTTGAATAATGATAAACGCAATGTTTCTTTACAAACAAATAAGGCAAAATAGTGTGATGCATGGCGTTATTTAATCGCAATAACTATTAAAATATAATTTTATTTGATAAATTGCTCATTAAATTTAAACGTTATTCCGACCGATAATTACGCTGTAATTGCTTGAATTATCATCTTTCAACCGTCGGTTAAATAACCGTTAACGTGCATGTGTTATCGCCATAAATTTTCGTTATCCCCCCATCTTTTTTTGATTAAAGTCAGGTTAAAGTGAGATCGTTTTTCTTCACTGTATTGATAAATAACGATTTTATTGGTTTATAATAATCTTACAAAATGTAAGTGAAGGGGATTTGTGAGTGGTCGCACATATCCGTGAACGTTTAATTTGGTACACTTCCTGCCGTCAACAAAGTAATTAGAGCAGGCCGATATGAATACTATTTCTCTCCCTAAAACACAGCACTTAGTGGTCTTTCAGGAAGTCATTAGAAGTGGTTCTATCGGCTCAGCTGCAAAAGAATTAGGTTTAACTCAACCCGCAGTAAGCAAAATCATTAATGATGTTGAAGCTTATTTTGGTATTGAGTTGGTGGTGCGTAAAAATACAGGCGTCACATTGACCCAAGCCGGTCAGGTGATGCTCTCATGGTCTGAATCTATTACCCGTGAAATGAAAAACATGGTTGATGAGATGAATAGCATGACGAGCAATGCGGTTGTTGATGTGTCGTTCGGTTTCCCCTCACTGATCGCCTTTACCATCATGTCCGGTATGATTAAGAAGTTTAAAGAGGTGTTCCCGAACGCGCAGGTTTCCATGTATGAAGCCCAGCTTTCCTCTTTCTTACCCGCGGTTCGTGATGGGCGTCTGGACTTTGCAATCGGCACGTTAAGTGATGAGATGAAATTGCACGACCTGCATGTGGAGCCGCTGTTCGAGTCAGAGTTTGTTCTGGTTGCCAGTAAGTCCCGAACACGCACCGGCATCACTACGCTGAGCGCATTGCAAAATGAACAGTGGGTGTTGCCGCAAACGAATATGGGTTACTACAGCGAGCTTCTTACTACGTTACAAAAAAATGGCATCAGCAGTGAAAACATCGTTAAAACAGACTCGGTCGTCACAATTTATAATCTTGTTCTCAATGCTGATTTCTTAACAGTAATTCCCTGCGATATGACCACTCCATTTGGTTCAAACCAGTTTATTACTATTCCGGTAGAAGAGGCCTTACCGGTCGCGCGTTACGCCGCCGTCTGGTCTAAAAATTATCGAATTAAAAAAGCAGCATCAATTTTGGTGGAATTAGCCAAAGAATATTCATCATATAATTGCCAGCGACGAAAGCAATTAATTGAAGTTGATTAAAGATTAAACTCGATTTAATACGGAATTAATGCCATCGGTCTATATCAGACGTTGGTCACGGCTATCTATTTACTTTAATATCCAGGTAAGAGGTTCTAATGCACATTACATACGATCTCCCAGTTGCAATTGAAGATATCCTCGAAGCGAAAAAAAGACTGGCGGGGAAAATTTATAAAACGGGAATGCCTCGCTCTAACTATTTTAGTGAACGTTGCAAAGGGGAAATTTTCCTTAAGTTTGAGAACATGCAGCGTACTGGTTCATTTAAAATTCGCGGCGCCTTTAACAAGCTCAGTTCTTTAACTGAAGCGGAAAGATGTAAAGGTGTGGTGGCCTGCTCTGCAGGTAACCATGCGCAAGGGGTTTCCCTCTCTTGTGCGATGCTCGGTATTGACGGCAAAGTGGTGATGCCAAAAGGCGCACCGAAGTCTAAAGTGGCTGCTACCTGCGACTACTCCGCAGAAGTTGTGCTGCACGGTGACAACTTCAACGACACGATCGCTAAAGTGAGCGAGATTGTTGAAACTGAAGGCCGCATCTTTATTCCTCCTTATGATGATCCGAAAGTGATTGCCGGCCAGGGGACTATCGGTCTGGAAATTCTGGAAGATCTGTATGATGTCGATAACGTGATTGTGCCAATTGGTGGCGGCGGACTGATTGCCGGTATTGCGATAGCCATTAAATCCATCAACCCGACCATTAAAATTATTGGCGTACAGTCTGAAAACGTTCACGGCATGGCGGCTTCTTTCCACGCTGGAGAAATAACCACGCACCGAACGACCGGCACCCTGGCGGATGGTTGTGACGTCTCCCGCCCGGGTACTTTGACCTATGAAATCGTTCGTGAGTTAGTGGATGACATTGTCCTGGTCAGCGAAGATGAAATTCGCAACAGTATGGTGGCATTAATTCAGCGAAATAAAGTTGTGACAGAAGGCGCAGGTGCGCTGGCATGTGCTGCATTATTAAGCGGGAAATTAGATAGCTATATCCAGAATAGAAAAACAGTCAGCATTATTTCTGGCGGTAATATCGACCTTTCTCGTGTATCCCAAATTACTGGTTTAGTTGACGCTTAATATATTTCGTTGAGGATAGGATATGAGTACTACTGATAGCATTGTATCCAGCCAGACAAAACAATCGTCCTGGCGCAAATCGGACACCACCTGGACACTGGGTTTATTTGGTACAGCCATCGGCGCCGGGGTGTTGTTCTTCCCTATCCGCGCAGGCTTTGGCGGGCTGATCCCCATTCTGTTAATGCTGGTGTTAGCGTACCCCATCGCGTTCTATTGTCACCGTGCACTGGCGCGCCTGTGTCTTTCCGGTTCTAACCCTTCCGGCAACATCACAGAAACGGTTGAAGAGCATTTTGGTAAAACGGGCGGCGTGGTCATCACGTTCCTCTACTTCTTTGCAATTTGCCCACTGCTGTGGATTTATGGCGTCACCATTACCAACACCTTTATGACCTTCTGGGAAAACCAGTTGCAGATGCCAGCGCTTAATCGTGGCTTCGTCGCGCTGTTCCTGCTGCTGTTGATGGCATTCGTCATCTACTTCGGTAAAGATCTGATGGTTAAAGTGATGAGCTTCCTGGTATGGCCATTTATTGCCAGCCTGGTACTTATCTCTCTGTCCCTGATCCCTTACTGGAACTCAGCGGTTATCCAGCAGGTGGATCTCAGCAATATAGCGTTGACCGGGCATGACGGTATTCTGGTCACCGTATGGCTGGGTATTTCCATCATGGTGTTCTCCTTCAACTTCTCGCCAATTGTTTCCTCTTTCGTGGTGTCTAAACGCGAAGAGTATGAAAAAGATTATGGCCGCGAATTTACCGAGCAGAAATGTTCCAAGATCATCTCCCGCGCCAGTATGCTGATGGTTGCAGTGGTCATGTTCTTCGCCTTTAGCTGCCTGTTCACGCTGTCTCCGGCAAATATGGCCGAAGCCAAAGCGCAGAACATTCCGGTACTGTCATACCTGGCGAACCACTTTGCCTCACTGTCCGGCACCAAGTCGACCTTCGCGACCGTTCTGGAATACGGTGCTTCTATCATCGCACTGGTCGCTATCTTCAAATCTTTCTTCGGCCACTATCTGGGCACGCTGGAAGGTCTGAACGGTCTGGTCCTGAAGTTTGGTTATAAGGGTGATAAGACCAAAGTCTCCGTTGGCAAACTTAATATCATCAGCATGGTCTTCATAATGGGTTCCACCTGGGTTGTGGCTTACGCCAACCCGAATATCCTGGACCTGATTGAAGCGATGGGTGCGCCAATTATCGCCTCACTGCTCTGCTTGCTGCCGATGTATGCCATCCGTAAAGCGCCGTCTCTGGCGAAATACCGTGGCCGTCTGGATAACGTGTTTGTTACTGCGATTGGTCTGCTGACTATCCTGAACATCGTCTACAAACTGTTTTAATCCTTAAGCTCAGGATGAGCGGAGTAGTGAAATGAATGAGTTTCCGGTAGTACTGGTTATTAATTGCGGTTCATCTTCCATTAAATTCTCAGTGCTGGATGCAGCCAACTGTGATGTTTTAATGGCGGGAATTGCAGACGGTATTAACTCTGAAAATGCGTTCATAGCA
Organism: Citrobacter sp. wls711; assembly: GCF_005281055.1. NCBI lineage: Bacteria > Pseudomonadati > Pseudomonadota > Gammaproteobacteria > Enterobacterales > Enterobacteriaceae > Citrobacter > Citrobacter sp. wls711. The sequence continues at coordinate 150,039 of NZ_SZXC01000068.1, forward strand.
ATTAATGGTGGGGAGCCGGCTAAGCTGGCTCACCACAGCTACGAAGACGCATTAAAGGCTATTGCCGCTGAACTGGAACAACGTAATTTAATGGACAGCGTGGCCTTAATTGGCCACCGCATTGCCCACGGTGGAAGTATCTTTACGGAATCAGCGATAATTACAGATGACGTTATCGACAATATTCGTCGGGTATCTCCTTTAGCACCATTACATAATTATGCGAACCTGAGCGGGATTGAATCCGCACAGCATCTTTTCCCAGGTGTACAGCAGGTGGCGGTATTTGATACCAGCTTCCACCAGACGATGGCACCTGAAGCCTATCTGTACGGTTTACCGTGGAAATATTACGAGGAGCTGGGTGTTCGTCGTTATGGCTTCCACGGCACGTCGCACCGCTATGTTTCTCAGCGAGCGCACGAGCTTCTCGACCTCCAGGATGATGATTCTGGCCTGGTTGTCGCGCACCTGGGTAACGGCGCGTCCATCTGTGCGGTCCGTAACGGACAAAGCGTGGATACCTCAATGGGTATGACGCCGCTGGAAGGACTGATGATGGGTACGCGTAGCGGTGATGTGGACTTTGGCGCGATGGCGTGGATCGCCAGTGAAACCAATCAGACGCTGAGCGACCTTGAGCGTGTCGTCAATAAAGAGTCTGGCCTACTGGGTATTTCCGGTTTGTCCTCTGACTTACGTACGCTGGAAAAAGCCTGGCACGAAGGACACGAGCGTGCGCAGCTGGCGATTAAAACCTTTGTGCATCGTATTGCACGCCATATCGCCGGACATGCTGCATCGTTACATCGTCTTGATGGGATTATTTTCACCGGCGGCATTGGTGAAAACTCAGTCTTAATTCGCCGTCTGGTGATTGAACATCTGGCCGTATTAGGTGTGAATATCGACAGCGAAATGAATAGTCTGCCAAATTCTCATGGCGAGAGAATTATCTCTGCTAATGATGCTCGAGTTATTTGTGCAGTTATTCCGACGAATGAAGAGAAAATGATTGCTCGTGATGCCATTCATTTAGGCAGAATTAACACACCAGTAGAATTTGCATAATTAATTTTCTGTAGAGAGATTATTTTTCATGAAGGTAAATATCGATACCAGCGATATGCTGTATGCCGACGCGTGGCTTGGCTTTAAAGGTACGGACTGGAAAGAAGAAATTAATGTCCGTGATTTTATTCAGCATAACTACACGCCTTATGAAGGGGATGAATCTTTCCTCGCCGAAGCGACGCCGGCAACCACCGCATTGTGGGAAAAAGTCATGGCGGGCATCCGTATTGAAAACTCGACGCATGCGCCGGTAGATTTCGATACCAATATTGCCACTACGATCACCGCGCACGATGCCGGTTATATTGAACAAGAACTGGAAAAGATCGTCGGTCTGCAAACGGATAAGCCGCTGAAGCGTGCGCTGCATCCGTTCGGCGGCATCAACATGATCAAAAGCTCTTTTGATGCTTACGGTCGTGAAATGGATGCTGATTTTGAGTACCAGTATACCGAACTGCGTAAAACCCATAACCAGGGCGTGTTCGACGCGTATTCCCCGGATATGCTGCGCTGCCGTAAGTCCGGCGTATTAACCGGTCTGCCGGATGGCTATGGCCGTGGTCGTATCATTGGCGATTACCGCCGTGTTGCGTTGTACGGTATTCGCTATCTGGTGCGTGAACGCGAGCAGCAGTTTGCCGATCTCCAGTCAAATCTGGAGTGGGGGCAGAATCTGGAGGCGACGATTCGCCTGCGTGAAGAGCTGTCTGAGCACCGTCGTGCGCTGCTGCAAATGCAGGAAATGGCGGCGAAGTACGGTTGCGATATTTCCCGTCCGGCGCGTAACGCACAGGAAGCCGTGCAGTGGGTGTATTTTGCTTATCTGGCCGCGGTGAAATCGCAGAACGGCGGCGCGATGTCGCTGGGCCGTACTGCATCGTTCCTCGACATTTACATTGAGCGCGACTTCAAAGCCGGTATCTTAAACGAGCAGCAGGCGCAGGAGTTGATCGACCACTTCATCATGAAGATCCGCATGGTGCGCTTCCTGCGTACCCCGGAATTCGACACCCTGTTCTCCGGCGATCCTATCTGGGCGACCGAAGTTATTGGTGGGATGGGGCTGGACGGCCGCACGCTGGTCACCAAAAACTCGTTCCGCTACCTGCATACGCTGCACACCATGGGACCGGCACCTGAGCCGAACCTGACGGTGCTGTGGTCTGAAGGCTTACCGATTGCCTTCAAAAAATATGCCGCTCAAGTGTCTATCGTCACGTCGTCTTTACAGTATGAAAACGACGATCTGATGCGCGCTGACTTTGAAAGCGATGACTATGCCATTGCCTGCTGCGTCAGCCCGATGGTCATCGGCAAACAAATGCAGTTCTTTGGTGCGCGTGCCAACCTCGCCAAAACATTGCTGTACGCAATCAACGGCGGTGTGGATGAGAAGCTGAAAATCCAGGTCGGGCCGAAAACTGCGCCGCTGATGGATGACGTGCTGGATTACGACACGGTGATGGAGAGCCTGGACCACTTTATGGACTGGCTGGCCGTGCAGTACATCAGTGCGCTGAACATCATTCACTATATGCACGACAAGTACAGCTACGAAGCCTCGCTGATGGCGCTGCACGATCGTGATGTTTATCGCACCATGGCATGCGGTATGGCGGGTCTGTCCGTTGCTGCGGACTCCCTGTCGGCTATCAAGTACGCTCGCGTCAAACCGATCCGTGATGAAAACGGCCTGGCGGTCGACTTCGAAATTGAAGGTGACTATCCGCAGTACGGTAACAACGATGAGCGCGTAGACAGCATTGCCTGCGACCTGGTTGAACGCTTTATGAAGAAAATTAAAGTGTTGCCAACCTATCGCAACGCGGTGCCGACGCAGTCCATTCTGACCATCACCTCTAACGTGGTGTACGGCCAGAAAACCGGGAATACCCCGGACGGGCGTCGCGCAGGTACGCCGTTTGCACCAGGGGCGAACCCGATGCACGGCCGCGATCGCAAAGGTGCCGTCGCCTCGTTGACCTCGGTGGCTAAACTGCCGTTTACCTATGCCAAAGATGGTATCTCGTACACCTTCTCGATTGTGCCGGCTGCGCTGGGCAAAGAAGATAGCGTGCGTAAAACCAACCTGGTCGGTCTGCTGGACGGTTATTTCCATCATGAAGCACATGTCGAAGGCGGTCAGCACCTGAACGTCAACGTCATGAACCGCGAAATGCTGATGGATGCTATTGAGCACCCGGAAAACTATCCGAACCTGACGATCCGCGTGTCTGGCTATGCGGTGCGCTTTAACGCGCTGACCCGCGAACAGCAGCAGGACGTTATTTCACGTACTTTCACCCAGGCGCTTTAACGCCGGAGGGGTTATGAGAAAAGTTATTGCAACCGACTGTGCGCCAGGGGCGATTGGGCCTTACGTACAGGGCGTGGATCTGGGCAGCATGGTGTTGACCTCAGGTCAAATCCCGGTATGTCCGCAGACCGGTGAAGTTGCCGAACACGTGACCGATCAGGCGCGTCAGAGTCTGGAAAACGTGAAAGCGATCGTTGAGTCCGCCGGTTTGAAAGTGAACGATATCGTGAAGACCACCGTTTTCGTGGCCGATCTGAACGATTTCGCCACCATTAATCAGGTGTATCAGCAGTTCTTTGATGAGCACGAGGCTATCTATCCGGCACGCAGCTGTGTGCAGGTTGCTCGCTTGCCGAAGGATGTGAAGCTGGAGATTGAAGCCATCGCCGTACGCGGCGACACGGTGTAACTCCCCGCGGGGCGATCGTCGGGATCGCCCCGATCCCGTTAATGAGTGTGAAACCTGGTCTTCACTGAACGGCAATCCGAGGGTGTGGATATGATTAGCGCATTCGATATTTTTAAGATTGGCATTGGACCTTCCAGCTCCCATACCGTGGGGCCAATGAACGCAGGTAAAAGCTTTATCGACCAACTGGTCAGTAGCGGAGAATTGCACCAGACCACGCGCATTGTGGTCGATCTTTATGGTTCACTCTCCCTGACCGGAAAAGGTCATGCGACCGATGTCGCCATCATGATGGGCCTCGCAGGTAACAGTCCGCAAAACGTGCAGATTGATACCATTGCGGGTTTTACCCAGGACGTGGCCCGAACCGGACGTCTCCCGGTGGCAGCGGGCACGCATATCGTTGATTTCCCTCCTGCTGAGAACATTCTCTTCCATAGCGAAACGCTCCCGCGCCATGAAAATGGTATGCGCATCACCGCGTGGAACAGCAACGAGACGCTATTAAGCAAAACCTATTACTCCGTTGGCGGTGGTTTTATCGTTGAGGAGGATCACTTTGGTCAGGCGCACGACGTTGAAGCGCATGTGCCGTACAATTTCCATTCTGCCAGCGAGCTGCTGAAACTGTGTGAGCGAAACGGGCTTTCCGTTTCCGGCCTGATGATGCAAAACGAGCTGGCGATGCGCAGTAAAGATGAGATTGACGCGGGTTTTGCGGCAATCTGGGATGTCATGCACGCCGGTATCGAGCGCGGTATGAACACCGAAGGCGTCCTGCCCGGCCCGCTTAACGTTCCACGTCGCGCCGTGGCATTACGTCGGTTGCTGGTTTCCAGCGACAATCTGTCCAGTGACCCAATGAACGTCATCGACTGGATTAACATGTTCGCACTGGCCGTGAGCGAAGAGAACGCCGCCGGGTGCCGGGTTGTTACCGCCCCGACAAACGGTGCGTGTGGCATTATCCCCGCCGTGCTGGCCTATTACGACAAGTTCCGCCGCCCGGTGAATGCGAACTCCATCGCCCGTTATTTACTGGCTGCGGGGGCGATAGGTGCGCTGTATAAGATGAATGCGTCTATCTCTGGGGCCGAAGTGGGTTGCCAGGGTGAGATTGGTGTGGCCTGTTCCATGGCTGCCGCCGGACTGACAGAACTGCTTGGCGGGAGCCCTGCGCAGGTCTGTATTGCCGCTGAAATCGCCATGGAGCATAACCTGGGGTTAACCTGCGATCCGGTCGCCGGACAGGTGCAAATTCCGTGCATTGAACGTAATGCGATCAACGCAGTAAAAGCGGTTAACGCCGCGCGTATGGCGCTGCGCCGCACGTCAGAACCTCGGGTGTCGCTCGATAAAGTTATCGAGACGATGTATGAAACCGGCAAAGACATGAACGATAAATACCGCGAAACCTCGCGCGGCGGTCTGGCGATCAAAGTAGTGTGTATGTGAGTTAATCAAAATAGCATGACTAAAAAGGTGCACAGAAGTGCACCTTTTTTTTGTTGTGATCTGCTTCAAAAACAGAAATAGATCCCAGCTTTGATGTTTTCAAGAGAAAACCTTTCTTTACCTGTAGGGATTATAGGGTTTTGTTTGTGAAGTTTTTCTCTGACCCTGAGCGTATGATTTTCTTCATTCTAAGAGCTCGCCTGCATCTTATGAATTGCGTATCGCCTTGACGCAATACGAAAAAAATAAAAAAACCTCTACCTACACATTAAGCGGGAAATTATGGAAACGGCTACGAATAACAGCGTAATACTCGACGCATCCGCTCCGGCGCGCCGGGCGGGAATGACCGAAAGTGAATGGCAGGAAGCCATTAAATTCGACAGCATGGACACCGGTTGGGTCATTATGAGTATCGGTATGGCGATTGGCGCGGGGATTGTTTTTCTTCCCGTCCAGGTGGGTCTGATGGGGTTGTGGGTATTCCTGCTGTCCTCGATTATCGGCTATCCCGCGATGTATTTGTTCCAGCGTCTGTTCATCAACACGCTGGCTGAATCTCCAGAGTGCAAAGATTACCCAAGCGTCATTAGCGGTTATTTAGGCAAAAACTGGGGCATCCTGTTAGGGGCGTTGTATTTTGTGATGCTGGTTATCTGGATGTTTGTTTATTCCACCGCCATCACTAACGACAGCGCTTCGTATCTGCATACATTTGGCGTGACCGAAGGGTTACTGTCCGACAGCCCGTTCTATGGCCTGGTGCTGATTTGCATCCTGGTGGCCATCTCGTCACGCGGTGAAAAATTACTGTTTAAAATCTCCACCGGCATGGTGTTGACCAAGCTGCTGGTCGTTGCCGCCCTTGGCGTGTCGATGGTCGGGATGTGGCATTTGCATAACGCTGGCTCGCTGCCGCCGATGGGGCTGCTGATCAAGAATGCGATTATTACGCTGCCCTTTACGCTGACCTCGATTCTGTTTATTCAAACCTTAAGCCCGATGGTTATCTCGTACCGTTCTCGCGCAAAATCCATTGAGGTCGCGCGTCATAAAGCGCTGCGCGCCATGAACATCGCGTTTGGCATACTGTTTGTCACCGTCTTCTTCTATGCCGTCTCTTTCACCCTGGCAATGGGCCATGATGAAGCGGTGAAAGCCTACGAGCAGAACATTTCCGCCCTGGCGATTGCCGCACAGTTTATTAGCGGCGACGGCGCGGGTTGGGTGAAAATCGTCAGCGTTATTCTGAACATCTTTGCCGTGATGACCGCGTTCTTCGGTGTGTACTTAGGCTTCCGTGAAGCGACTCAAGGCATTGTGATGAATGTGCTGCGTCGCTACATGCCTGCTGAGAAGATCAACGAAATCTTCGTTCAGCGCGGCATCATGGTCTTCGCTATTTTACTGGCCTGGAGTGCAATTGTGCTCAATGCGCCGGTACTGAGCTTCACCTCTATTTGTAGCCCAATCTTCGGCATGGTGGGCTGTTTGATCCCGGCCTGGCTGGTCTACAAAGTTCCTGCACTGCACAAATATAAAGGCGCTTCCCTGTACCTGATCATCATCACAGGCCTGCTGTTGTGCGTTTCTCCGTTCCTGGCATTTTCTTGAGTTATCTGAGTGAAGGTCGTTGCTATGTTTGAGACTACATTGAATCCATTATGGGACTGTTTTATCCGCGCGGTGCAGGAAGAAGTCAAACCTGCCCTGGGCTGCACCGAACCTATCTCTCTGGCTTTGGCAGCGGCAGTCGCATCCGCTGAGCTGAACGGCGCGGTTGAACGCATTGATGCGTGGGTCTCACCCAACCTGATGAAAAACGGCATGGGCGTGACCGTACCGGGCACCGGAATGGTCGGGTTGCCCGTCGCCGCTGCGCTGGGTGCGCTGGGTGGCAATGCCCTCGCGGGTTTAGAAGTGCTGAAGGATGCGTCCGCAGAGGCCATCGCCGACGCCAAAGCCATGCTGGCTGCCGGAAACGTGGCGGTGATGCTGCAGCAACCTTGCGAAGATATTCTCTTCTCACGCGCTAAGGTGTACAGCCGTGACGGGTGGGCGTGCGTCACGATTGTTGGCGGTCATACCAACATTGTGCACATCGAAACCCATAATGGTGTGGTGTTCAGTAAAGAAGAACAGACGCAGGATGAAGAGCTGGATTCGCCGCTGGCGGTGTTATCCCACACCTCGCTGGAAGAGATTCTGGCGTTTGTGAATGCGGTGCCGTTTGAGTCCATCCGCTTTATTCTGCAGGCGGCAAAACTAAACGGGGCGCTGTCTCAGGAAGGGTTACGCGGGACATGGGGATTACATATCGGTGCTACGCTGGAGAAGCAGTGTGCCCGTGGCCTGCTGGCAAACGATCTTTCAACCGCTATTCTGATCCGTACCAGTGCGGCGTCGGATGCGAGAATGGGCGGCGCGACGCTGCCGGCGATGAGTAACTCCGGTTCCGGGAACCAGGGGATCACCGCCACGGTTCCGGTGATGGTGGTGGCCGAGCACTTTGGTGCGGATGATGAAAAACTGGCGCGTGCGCTGATGTTGTCACACCTGAGTGCAATCTATATCCATCATCAGCTTCCTCGCTTGTCGGCTCTGTGTGCGGCAACGACGGCGGCGATGGGCGCGGCGGCGGGGATGGCATGGCTGGTGGATGGGCGCTATAACACCATCGCTATGGCGATCAGCAGCATGATTGGCGATGTGAGTGGGATGATTTGCGATGGCGCGTCAAACAGCTGTGCGATGAAAGTGTCTACCAGCGCGTCGGCGGCATGGAAGGCGGTACTCATGGCGCTGGACGATACGGCAGTGACCGGTAACGAAGGGATTGTGGCGCATAATGTCGAGCAATCTATTGCGAATCTGTGTGCGCTGGCATGTCGTTCGATGCAGGAAACTGACAAGCAGATCATTGAGATCATGGCCAGCAAAGCGCATTAATCTGTAGGCCGGGTAAGGCGTAACCGCCACCCGGCGTCACTCTGAGCCGCCTTATCAGGCGGCGTCTTCTTCTTCCTGCCTTTGCTCGGCATCGGCAACAATCGCTTCCAGTTCCGTCAGCATATCTTCATAGCCAAAGGTTTTGGTCTGGACGACCGTGTCCTGAATTTTGGCTTTAACCGCTGGCTTACGCTTTTTTGACGCTTTCTTGCTCATAGTCGTACTCCCTTGTTTTTCCTGACTATACGGGCAAATCTATCAGCAAAGCGCGCAAAGGCGTATCGGCAACTAATGTTATGTTAGCTTCGTCACGAATAAATGCGCCATCACCACAGGTCAGCGCTTCTTTTTCTGCTCCAGCCGTTAGCGCATGGAACGTGCCGTGGATCGACTGCAAATAGGCGCGGGGGCCATGTAACTGAAAACTCAGTGATTCACCTTGCTTCAATTCGACATGGTGTATCCACACCTGCTGGCGAAGATGCAGGCTGCCTTGTTCTCCGTCCGGGGAGGCGATCAGTTGATGCTTGCCGGTCGCCAGTGTGCCTTTCTGTACACAGGCATTTTCCCGCTGCGGGCAGGCGTCCAGCCATAATTGCATGCGGGTTAATGGCTTATCCTTGTTAAGGTTGTGCTCGCTGTAGCTAATCCCAGGCTGCGTGGCGAGCAGTAGAACCTCACCGGCTTTTGCCCGGACATGGTTGCCTTCGCTGTCGCGATATTCCGCTTCCCCTTCAAGGATCAGGTTGACGATATCCACCTTCGGATAGGTACGCGGCTGGAAAGAGGCCCCCGGTGCCAGAACTTCCTGGTTCAGAACACGCAGCGAGGCATAACCCAGCAGCTTAGGATCAAAATAGTGTCCAAAGGAGAAGGTATAACGGGCTTGCAGCCAGCCGTAGTCTGCCTGTCCGCACTGTTTTGCTGTTCGGGTAGTAATCATCTTTCTTGACCTCTCTTTACTTCCTTTTATGTTAAATGGCTGGACGCTGTATTGTTAGCCAGATATTCTGCCCGGTATGTTCAAATTTCCTGAATGAGAACGACATGGCCAAAGAAAGGGCATTAACGCTTGAAGCGTTACGCGTAATGGATGCAATCGACAGACGTGGCAGCTTTGCCGCTGCGGCGGACGAACTGGGGCGCGTTCCTTCCGCTCTCAGCTATACCATGCAAAAGCTGGAAGAAGAGCTGGATGTGGTGTTGTTTGACCGCTCAGGCCATCGCACAAAATTTACTAACGTTGGACGCATGCTACTGGAACGTGGGCGCGTGCTGCTCGAGGCGGCTGATAAGCTGACCACCGATGCCGAAGCGCTGGCCCGCGGCTGGGAAACGCATCTGACGATCGTCACCGAAGCGCTGGTACCCACGGCAGCGTTCTTTCCGCTCATCGACCGGCTCGCCGTGAAGGCCAATACTCAGCTTTCAGTGATCACTGAGGTGCTGGCTGGGGCATGGGAACGCCTGGAGCAGGGAAGGGCGGATATCGTGATCGCCCCGGATATGCATTTTCGTTCATCGTCAGAAATTAATTCCCGCAAGCTGTACACGCTGATGAACGTCTACGTGGCCGCGCCGGATCATCCTATCCATCAGGAGCCGGAGCCGTTGTCGGAAGTGACCCGAGTGAAATACCGGGGCATTGCGGTGGCGGATACCGCCCGTGAGCGCCCGGTGCTGACCGTCCAGTTACTGGATAAACAGCCGCGCCTGACGGTGAGTTCAATCGAAGATAAGCGCCAGGCGCTGTTGGCCGGGCTGGGTGTGGCGACCATGCCGTATCCGCTGGTGGAAGAGGATATTGCCGCAGGTCGTTTGCGCGTGGTGAGCCCGGAGTCCACCAACGAAATTGATATCATCATGGCCTGGCGACGGGACAGTATGGGTGAGGCCAAATCCTGGTGTCTGCGGGAAATTCCGAAGCTGTTTGTGGGCAAATAAGGTGGGGTTAAGCCGGATGCGGTGCAAGCACCTTATCAGGCCTACAGGACGGAGTAGGTTGTAGGCCTGATAAGCGCAGCGCCATCAGGCATCTCTACGTGCTACGTCAGGACAGTTGTTTTGGGTCTGCACCGAACCGGTTGCTACCCGGCGTGCCGTTCTGACAGTTGAAAATAATGATAACCAACCAGCCAATAATGGGGATCAACAGGATCAGCAGCCACCATGCAGAACGGTCGGTGTCATGCAAACGACGGAATTGCACTGCCCACCACGGTATAAATACCAGCACACCATAAATCGTCGTTAATACGCCTTCTCCCCCGGCGCGTTGCCAGCCAAGTATGTTGTCCAGGATGCTGAGTACGAAAGAAAAGATGATGTTGACCAGAACAAACATCCAGTACTCTTTGCGCCGAGCCCGGCCGCCAAAACCAAAATAGTTCTTAAGAACGTTTAGATACCAATCCATTTGCGCCTCATTTTGCGTTCAATCACTTGTTTTTAAAGTAATCAAATTAAGAATAGCTGCGAATGAAATGGTGGTAAATATTTGTCGTATTAATTATTTGCCCACATCGGAGCATTGCTTGTCAGTTAAACATTATGGAGAACATGTGATTCCGGCTCAGGGTTCCGTTCACTTTAGCGGTATTATTTCTCTGAAGTGCAGATACCCGTGAACGTGCAAGGGAGGCTCACCGCCGCCTCCCTTGCAACCCAGGCTCCCGGCGGGAAAATCGTCGCTGCGCGAGTTATTCGTCTTATTCCGTCTGCCTGTCGGGTCGGGGCCGAGCCTGCGTCCCTGCAGGCAGTCCCCTCTGCCCGCATCCCTGCGGGCAGACCCGGTCAGCCGTCAACGCCTCATCGATTTTCAGGCTACCCGCATAATTAAAGCGCAAGTGGTCAGGTGTGGGCTGGTCCGGCTGAAAATTGCCGACGTGTTTCCGTAAGGCCGGGAGAACCCGCAAGGATGCGGGTTCAGGGCGCGTTTTGCAGGGATGCTACCTCGCGCCCGGCCCGGTAGCCTGGAGGAATAAGCGTAGGGGATTGCGAAGCAACAATTTTCCGTGCCGGGAGCCGGGATTGTAAAGGGCGTGGCGAAGAACGCCCTTTACACGTTCACCGTAATCAGTGCTTCAGAGAAATGATTAACATGAGGTGAACGGAACCCTTTCTCTGAGGTAGCATGTTCATTACTTCCGTCAATACAGGTTTATACTTTCTGAAACTGAAGCGTTAACTGAACGGCATTGCCCAGATGAGACCCGTGTAAATCAGGCGAAACGGCTGTCTCGTCCGTGTGGCTCGCTGAGATCCTGCCATGGCCCGATTGAAATAATACCGGTCGGATTGATGGTTTTGTGGCTACGGAAGTAGTGATGACGGATATGGTCAAAATTGACGGTCTCCGCAATGCCCGGCATCTGGTAAATATCACGCAGGAAACCGTACAGATTCAGGTAGTCGCTGATGCGGTGCTTATCGCACTTGAAGTGGGTAACATACACCGGATCAAAGCGTACCAGCGTGGTCCACAGGCGAATATCTGCCTCGGTCAACTGGTCGCCGGTCAGATAGCGATGCTGACCCAGAATCTGCTCCAGTCGCGCCAGTGAGTGAAACACTTTATCAACCGCCTCGTCATATGCCTCCTGACTGGTGGCAAAACCGGCTTTATAGACGCCATTATTGACGTTGTCATAAATCCAGCTGTTCAGCTCGTCAATTTTACTTTGCAGGGCAGGCGGGTAGTAATCACCGGCTTTGGCGCCCAGTGCATCAAACGCCGTGTTAAACATGCGGATGATCTCCGCCGATTCATTACTGACGATGGTGTGATTCTTTTTATCCCACAGCACCGGTACGGTGACGCGGCCGCTGTACTGCGGGTCGGCGTGCAAATAGAGCTGATAGAGAAACTCGTGCTGGTAGAGCGTATCTCCCGTGGCGGCCGGGAAATTATCATCAAACGTCCAGCCGTTCTCTAGCATCAGCGGATGCACAACGGAAACGGAGATAAATGGCTCCAGACCTTTGAGCGTGCGTAGAATCAGCGTGCGATGCGCCCACGGACAGGCGAGGGAAACGTACAGGTGGTAACGGTCTTTTTCGGCGGCAAAACCGCCTGTGCCGGTCGGGCCAGGTTCGCCATCCGCGGTGAGCCAGTTACGGAAAGCCGATGCAGAACGTTGAAATTTTCCCCCGGTAGATTTTGTGTCATACCAGGTGTCATGCCAGACGCCGTCAATAAGTTGTCCCATGGTTTTGCCTCCTCAGATAGCAAAAGCGAGGAGATGTCTCCTCGCTTTTTGATGCGTTTAGTATAGCTTGCTTACCACTTTTTATTCAGTACGCGGTCAATGCTGAATGCGCCTGGACCGGTGATAGCCAGCAGCAGGAACCCGCCTGCGATGGTTAAGTTTTTCATGAACATCAGCGAGTTCATCCCTTCCGCAAAGTTGCTGTGGAAGATGAACGCGGTCAGCACCGTGAAGCCTGCGGTAAACAGCGCGGTAGTACGGGTCAGGAAGCCGAACAGAATGGCCAGGCCGCCGCCGAACTCAAGCAGAATAACCAGCGGTAACATGAATCCTGGAACGCCCATGGCTTCCATATATTGTTGGGTACCCGCATATCCGCTGATTTTTCCCCAGCCTGCAGAAATAAACAGGATTGGCATCAGAATGCGCGCTACCAGTACACCAACATCTTCTAATTTTTTCATCGTACTCTCCAGGAAACCACTCAGGCGGCTGATTTTGTTTTTTGTTGCATTAACGCTGTATAGGGCGTTGTTGCTGTCGATGGAGAGAATCATAAACGTGGATAATGACAATTGTTAGCAAGGAAAACTGTCAGTATTTTTCAAAAATTTTGAGTGAAGAGGAAAATAGAATGAAGTAGGCCTTGCCATCAGGCCTACGTGGGGAGAGCAGAAGAGATTAACCGCGCAGTTGCTGCTGTCTGATGGTCGCTTTGACCAGTCGCCAGGCGCTCCAGACGCTAAAGCCGCGTTTGGCCCAACGTACGAGCATATTTGGGTGGCGAATAGTACGAACGGCTATGATGCTGCTGCCAACCAGTATCCACGAGCGCAGGTTCAACAGCGTGTTCCAGCCGCGATCGTATGCCGCAGTGACCTCCAGCCAGTCGCGGCGGGTGGCGGTCAGATCCAGCCGTTGCTGCTGGATCTGACTAAGCAGCAGCGCCTTACGTTTTTCGCGTTCGACTTTACTGCTCATTATGCATCATCCTCCAGGGCCTGCCTGTCGTTAGCAAGTTCATGGCGGGTATGACGTAACAGCGTTGACTTACGGGCTTTACGTAGCGTCCATATCCCGCCAATGAGCGCCAGAAGCAACAGCACAACGGTGGTGGCTATCATCGCGTTGAGACGGTACTGAGGGTCAATGGCCCAGATGATAAGCACCATCAGGCTCATCAGGCCAAATGCTGCGAACAGCATGGTTAGCCCCAGCATCAGCAGCAGCTGAAAGAGGTTGGCTTTTTCCTCTTCCAGTTCAACAACGGCCAGACGTAACCGGGTCTCAACTATCTCGACGAGGATCGTGATGATCCGTTGTCCGATACCCAGTACGTTTTTGCCTGGACCTTGTGCGTGATCGGAGTCCGCCATTGTTAGCGGCGCGACAGCAGTACGCCAAGCACCACGCCGACCGCAGCGCCAATACCGACGCCTGTCCATGGATTTTCGCGTACGTAGTTGTCGGCTTTTGCCGCGGCTTCGCGAGTTTGCTTAGCAATCACATCGCTGGTTTCACCCAGGCGATTGCGGCTCTCTTTCAGCGCGCGTTCTGCTTTACTGCGAATTTTACTCAACTCTTCTTTCGACTTATCGCCAGAGGAGCTCAGTACCTCTTCAAGCGTATCCGCAAGGGATTTCAGCTCAGCGCGCAGGTGTTCCGTAGCATTATCTTTTGACATAGTTTTCTCCAGGTGAGTGGGTCGTTACCGTACTTAGTAATCGCGTGACTCGAGTTCTTTCAGTTCAGTCTGAGCTTCGGCAAGCTTGCGCTCGCGTTTGGTGATTTTATCTGTATCGCCTTTTTGTTTCGCCTCGGCGAGATCACGTTTACGCTCGGCGATCTCATCTTTCTGTTCTGCAATTTTTTTCTGATGCTCGGCACGTAGCTTGCTGTCAGAACAATTGGCCCGGACTTCGCTCAGGGCCTTGTTCAGGCCGTTGATGCGGCTCTGATTGTTGTGCTTTTCGGCATAGCTAATCTCCCGCTGAATATCGTGTTCTTTTTCCTGACAGAGGGTGTTGGCGTAGCTGCTGGCACTGAGAGCGAAAAGGGTAACAGCCAAAGCGATGCGGTATTTCATACTTGAACCTTCCATTGTGATTCGACCCGGTAACGCGAGGGTCGTTGCTCCAGATAAAAAAGCGCGGGCCATAAACCCAGCTTATTAATCATAGGCACTAAACGGCGAAATCACCAAAGTGGGTGAAATAATTCAGATTCCTGGAAGTTAACCAAAACGGTGTGGGTTATCACGCAAACGTGATAACCACTGCACCGCCTGATTATCATCATCCTGTTGGGCGATGACGAAGCCATGCGGCAACGTTCTGTCGAGAACGACCTTCGCGGCTGCGCTTTGCGCGCTGGAATCAAAGGTGATCAGCAGCGCATCATTTTGCGGGGTAATGCTTTTAAAGCGAATGCCGTTGGCATCCAGATGATGCCAGATAGAAAAACCGTCTGGCATGCTGGCGCCCTGATTAACGGCGCGAATGGCTAGCGTCGACTCCTGCTGACGAATGGCAGACCAGGTCAGGATAAGTGCGCCTAAAAACAGGATAAAGGTGGTTGTCCAGGCCAATCGTCGGAGCGTTATGCGTGGTAGCAGCATAATTTATCCCCGGTTCCCGTATTTCTTTTTCCATAAAACAACCAGTGAACCGGCGAGGCCAAACACCAGTAAAACAACGGGAAGCAGCATCAGGCACGACATTAACTGATCTTCGTACTTGAGGAACACCGGCGTTTTGCCCAGCAGATAACCCAGTGACGTCAGGATCAAAACCCACAGCAGTCCGCTCATCCAGTTGAAGAACTGAAAGCGCGCATTGTTCAGGCCGGAGAGTCCTGCAATGGTCGGCAGCAGCGTTCTGACGAAGGCAATGAATCGCCCGACCAGCAACGCAGACAGGCCATGTTTATGGAACAGATGGTGCGCGCGCTGATGATAATGCGCGGGAAGATGAGAAAGCCAGTTTTGCACGATGCGGGTATTCCCCAGCCATCGTCCCTGGATGTAGCTTACCCAACAGCCGAGGCTGGCCGCGGTGGTGAGGAGCAGCACCGTTTGTGGAAAGCCCATTGCGCCTTTAGCAATAAGCACGCCGACCAGCACCAGTAAGCTGTCACCAGGTAAAAAGGCCGCAGGAAGCAGCCCGTTTTCCAGAAACAAAATGGTAAACAGGACAAAATACAGCATGCCAATCATCGACGGATTGGCCAGAGTTTCAAAATCCTGAGCCCACAAGGCATTCAGTAATTGAGTCAGTAGTTCCATTCAGTATTCCTGGAGAAATCGGTTGTCGTCATGCCGGTTTTCTGGATTTTGTAACGCCGCAATATTATTGATCTTTTTTTGCATGTATCGCGGTCTGACACAAATTCACGGCCTGAACTGTTCCCTGTTAAGTTGCAAAGTAAGCAAGCACTGATACACAAAAATTCAAAACGCATGTAATTGTAACAAAGGTCAACGTAGTCCGTTATAGAAATTACGGTCGCTGAACCGTGATTTTGCTTATCGCAAAGGAGGGTGGCGAGAGGATTTACACAGGCTGACACTTTATACCTAATGCTTACCGAGCGTCAGAAACAGGCGCCCTGGCGCGCCTGTGAATATGAGAACGCTTATTTTGCCCCGTTAGCGGCCGTATCCAGATGAACCACCGGATTATCGGTAAAAAGATAACGGTCGGCGTTGAACTCAAAATCATCGCTGGTTTCGTTAAACAGCATCTGTTTGGTGTTCTCAAGGTGCTGCCACATCGCCAGTTTGGCAGCATGGGGATCTTTACGGATTAATGCCCGTAGGATCTGGTCATGGTCATCGCACCAGTTATCTACCGTGCGCAGGTCGATGTGATCGTGTAATTTCTTCCAGTACGGGTTGTGAACACGCTGAGTCCACATTTTTTCAACAATCGCCGCCAGTGCGGTATTTTGCGTTGCCAGCGCCACTTGCACATGGAACTGGAGATCCCACTCGGAGTCACGGAAGCTTTTTTCGTTGCGCGACTTCTCCTGGATTTCCATCAGTTTCATGATGTCCTGTTTGGTCACCTGGGTGGCGGCAAACTCGGCAATATTGCTCTCTATAAGCTGGCGTGCCTGCAGCAGTTCAAATGGACCGTAGCTGGCAAACTCAAGATTGGCATCTGGCGCGACGTAGTGTTTTGGCTGGTTAGAGATGACGTGGATCCCGGATCCTTTACGCACTTCAACGTAGCCCTCAACCTCGAGCATGATAATGGCTTCACGGACCACGGTACGGCTGACGTTCTTTTCATCGGCGATAAAGCGCTCGGCGGGAAGTTTTTCACCCACCAGGTAAACACCCTGCTCAATGCGCGCCTTCAGATCGGCAGCAAGTTGTTGGTACAAACGTCGTGGTTCGGTGATTTCCATATGCGCTCCAGGCATGATACGGCAGACTCTATTTGTTATACCACTTTTGCGAATTTGGCTCCACTTGTGACGATAAAAAAGCCGCCAGAACGCTGGCGGCTTTGAACGTATTTCGTTGGTGATTGAGTCAGGTCAACTTTGTGGTGCGGGATCGCCGGTTTGCGGTCCCGAGTCGACCTCGCTGGCCGGTTTGTTTTGCAGCACCGTCCAGATGACTAACGCACCGAGCAGGTCGAATACTGCCAGTACCGCAAACAGTGGGCTAAAGCCGATGGTGTCAGCCAGGGCGCCCACGACCAGCGCAAACAGGGTGCTTGCCAGCCAGGCAGACATCCCGGTCAGACCGTTCGCTGTAGCCACTTCATTACGACCAAAGACGTCAGAAGAGAGGGTGATCAGCGCACCGGACAGGGCCTGGTGAGCAAAGCCCCCGACGCACAGCAGCGCGATGGCAATATACGGGCTGGTAAACAGACCAATCATGCCCGGGCCAATCATCAGGAATGCGCCCATGGTGACGACCATTTTACGTGACACAATCAGGTTGACGCCGAACCAGCGCTGGAACAGCGGCGGCAGATACCCACCAACGATACAGCCGAGGTCAGCAAACAGCATGGGCATCCAGGCGAACATGGCAATTTCTTTCAGGTTAAAGCCGTAAACTTTAAACATGAACAGCGGGATCCAGGCGTTAAATGTACCCCAGGCCGGCTCTGCCAGGAAACGCGGCAGTGCAATGCCCCAGAACTGGCGGTTACGCAGGATCTGCGCGACGGACATTTTCTTCGCCGTGCCGTTTTTATGCTGTGATTCCTGGCCGTTGAGAATGTAATCACGTTCTTCGTCGGACAGTTTTTTCTGATCGCGCGGGTGTTTGTAAAACACAAGCCAGCACATGGCCCAGATGAAGCTCAGGACACCAGAGATAATGAACGCCATCTGCCAGCTGTGCATCACGATGGCCCAGACTACCAGCGGCGGCGCAATCATCGCGCCAATAGAGGAACCGACGTTAAAGTAACCGACGGCAATGGAGCGCTCTTTGGCCGGGAACCACTCCGAACTGGCTTTCAGACCCGCAGGGATCATCGCCGCTTCAGCCGCACCGACCGCGCCTCGCGCCAGCGCCAGTCCACCCCAGCTTCCAGCCAGTGCAGTCGCGCCACAGAAGACGGCCCACAGAACGGCGAACATCGCGTAACCTATTTTTGTTCCCAGCACGTCCAGAACGTAGCCAGCAACGGGTTGCATAACGGTGTAAGCAGCAGAGTACGCTGCGATGATATAGGAATACTGTTGAGTGGAGATGTGTAACTCTTCCATCAGCGTTGGCGCAGCTGCCGCCACAGTGTTACGCGTCAGGTAACCCAGCACGGTGCCAAGCGTCACCAGTGCGATCATATACCAACGTAACCCTTTAATTTTACGCATGTAAAACCTCATCGTTTTGTTATTTCCGCGAACGAGCGGTCATCTTCCTGTGTAGGGCGGAGGATGTTCTTTTTACGAAAGGGGTGACCGAAAAAAACCGGTACTCCCCGAACTTTGCCATTTCAAGAATCGTGCTAATTCGGTTTCCGTACCGGTCAATCCGATGGTGGACCATCGGTAATTTGCATTCCGTCGGCTTATGTATTGCGACGGCAAAAAGATAACTTGTCATACAGCTTTAAAAGGTGAGTGCCATCACAAAAGTGTGAATCTTCGTGTGGTCATTATTTCGATTCAGCAAAGCCAGAACTGGCGCGGGTTGGCGTAAGATTTACCTCTTTGAGAGTAATTTTTTTGTCGCCATTTGTTGATCTAACTCACGAAAATATCTTCAGTCTGTGGAAATTGGTGTGATAACTTTGTCAGCATCAAAACATAAGCAATCTGACGCACTCGCTGAGAGGAAGACGATAATGACCCCGTTTATGACTGAAGATTTTCTGCTGGATACCGAATTTGCCCGCCGTCTGTATCATGATTACGCCAAAGATCAGCCAATCTTCGATTACCACTGCCATCTGCCGCCGCAGCAAATCGCGGACAACTACCGTTTTAACAACCTGTATGACATCTGGCTGAAAGGCGATCACTACAAATGGCGCGCTATGCGTACTAACGGTGTTGCTGAGCGCCTGTGTACCGGCGATGCGTCCGATCGTGAGAAGTTTGACGCCTGGGCCGCGACGGTTCCGCACACTATTGGCAACCCGCTTTACCACTGGACGCATCTTGAATTGCGTCGCCCGTTTGGTATTACAGGTAAGCTGCTGTCGCCTGCGACGGCGGATGAAATCTGGAATCAGTGCAACGAACTGCTGGCGCAGGAACAATTTTCCGCGCGCGGCATCATGCAGCAGATGAACGTGAAAATGGTCGGTACCACTGACGATCCGATTGATTCACTAGAACATCACGCCTCGGTCGCCAAGGACAGCACCTTTGCCGTCAAAGTGCTGCCGAGCTGGCGCCCGGATAAAGCCTTCAATATTGAGCAGGCAACCTTTAACGACTACATGACGAAGCTGGGTGAGGTGTCCGACACCGATATCCGTCGCTTCACCGATCTGCAAACCGCGCTGACCAAACGCCTGGATCACTTCGCTGCACACGGCTGTAAAGTGTCTGACCATGCGCTGGATGTGGTGCTGTTTGCTGAATCTAATGAATCTGAACTCGACAACATCCTGACGCGTCGTCTGGCCGGTGAAACGCTGAGCGAGCATGAAGTGGCGCAGTTTAAAACGGCCGTGCTGGTGTTCCTTGGTGCGGAATATGCCCGTCGTGGTTGGGTCCAGCAGTACCATATTGGCGCACTGCGTAATAACAACCTGCGTCAGTTCAAACTGTTGGGGCCGGATGTGGGCTTCGATTCGATCAACGATCGTCCGGTTGCGGAAGAACTCTCCAAACTGCTGAGCAAGCAGAACGAAGAAAACCTGCTGCCAAAAACCATCCTGTACTGCCTGAACCCGCGCGACAACGAAGTGCTGGGCACCATGATCGGCAACTTCCAGGGCGAAGGTATGCCGGGAAAAATGCAGTTCGGGTCCGGCTGGTGGTTCAACGATCAGAAAGACGGAATGGAACGCCAAATGACGCAGTTGGCGCAGCTCGGTCTGCTGAGCCGTTTTGTCGGCATGCTGACCGACAGCCGTAGCTTCCTGTCATATACGCGCCATGAATATTTCCGCCGCATTCTGTGCCAGATGATTGGCCGCTGGGTTGCCGCGGGTGAAGCCCCGGCAGATATCCAGCTGCTGGGTGAAATGGTGAGAAATATCTGCTTCAACAATGCGCGCGATTACTTTGCCATTGAACTGAACTAAGGTCCGGGTTGATATGCAATACATCAAGATCCATACGCTGGATAACGTTGCGGTTGCGCTGGCCGATCTGGCGCAAGGCACGCAGGTTAGTGTAGATAGCCATACCGTAACGCTACGACAGGACGTTGTACGTGGACACAAATTTGCCTTGAGCGATATTGCTCAGGGTGAGAACGTCATTAAATATGGCCTGCCGATTGGCCATGCTCTGGCGGATATTGCGGCGGGTGAACATATCCATGCTCACAATACGCGCACCAATCTGAGCGATCTGGATGAATATAGCTATCAACCCGACTTTCAGGAACCTGAGGTACAACCGGCAGATCGCGATGTGCAGATCTACCGTCGTGCCAACGGCGATGTCGGGGTGCGTAACGAACTGTGGATCCTGCCGACGGTCGGCTGCGTTAACGCCATGGCGCGACAGATGCAGACCCGCTTCCTGAAAGAGACCAACGATGCTGAAGGCATCGATGGCGTTCATCTTTTCAGCCACACCTACGGCTGCTCGCAGCTGGGTGACGATCACATCAACACCCGCACCATGCTGCAAAACATGGTGCGTCACCCGAACGCGGGGGCGGTGCTGGTGGTGGGGCTTGGTTGTGAAAACAACCAGGTGGATGCCTTCCGCGAAACGTTGGGCGAGTTCGATCCTGAACGCGTGCACTTCATGGTCTGCCAACATCAGGAAGACGAAGTGGAGGCGGGGATCGAACATCTCCATCAGTTGTACAACGTGATGCGCCACGATAAGCGTGAGCCGGGTAAACTGGGCGAACTGAAGTTTGGTCTGGAATGCGGCGGGTCTGACGGCCTGTCCGGCATCACGGCTAACCCGATGCTGGGACGTTTCTCCGACTATGTGATTGCCAACGGTGGCACCACCGTGCTGACCGAAGTTCCGGAAATGTTTGGCGCTGAGCAACTGCTGATGAGCCATTGCCGTGACGAAGAGACGTTTGGCAAGCTGGTGACGATGGTCAATGACTTCAAGCAGTACTTCATTGCCCACGACCAGCCGATTTATGAGAACCCGTCACCGGGTAACAAGGCGGGGGGCATCACCACGCTGGAAGATAAATCACTGGGCTGCACGCAGAAAGCGGGTTCCAGCCAGGTTGTCGATGTATTGCGTTACGGTGAACGGCTAAAAACGCACGGTCTGAATCTGTTAAGCGCACCGGGGAACGACGCCGTTGCCACCAGCGCGCTGGCGGGTGCTGGCTGCCATATGGTGCTATTCAGTACCGGTCGCGGCACGCCTTACGGCGGATTTGTACCGACGGTGAAAATTGCCACGAACAGCGAGCTGGCGGCGAAGAAAAAGCACTGGATCGATTTTGATGCGGGACAGCTGATCCACGGTAAAGCCATGCCTCAACTGCTGAATGAGTTTGTCGATACCATCGTCGAGTTTGCTAATGGTAAACCGACCTGTAACGAACGTAATGACTTCCGCGAGCTGGCTATCTTCAAAAGTGGCGTAACGTTGTAATTACCCTTCATCTTTCGCACGACAGCCGCGTTGGCTGCGTCCATTCACCCCGGTCACTTACTCCAGTAATCTCCCGGGGATGTCTGAACTTGCCGCCTTGCTGTCGCACGAAATCTATTGGGTAATCGAAATAGAGTAGATTTTAAAAACGGCGTTTCATAATATGAGGCGCCGTTTGTTTTTGCATTTCCTCACAAGGATTTTTCATGACCGCGTATTGGCTGGCCCAGGGCGTAGGTGTCATCGCCTTTCTGATCGGGATTACCACCTTTTTCAACCGCGATGAGCGCCGCTTCCGGCTGCAGCTTGCCGTCTATAGTGCCACTATCGGGGTACACTTCTTTTTGATGGGGGCCTGGCCCGCGGGGATGAGTGCGGAGCTAAACACCATCCGAACCCTGGTCTCGATGCGCACCCGCAAACTGTGGGTGATGACCGTTTTTATCGTTCTCACGCTGGTTCTTGGGTTGGCGAAACTACAGCATGCGATGGAGTTACTCCCCATTATTGGCACGCTGGCCAGCACCTGGGCGCTGTTTCGCTGTAAAGGATTAACCGTCCGCTGTGTGATGTGGTGCGCGACTGCCTGCTGGGTGGTGCATAATTTCTGGTTGGGATCGATTGGCGGCACGATGATTGAAGGCAGTTTTCTGGTGATGAACGGCCTGAATATTATTCGTTTCAGACGCATGCAAAAACGGGGGATAGCTCCCTTCAAAATTGAAAAAAGCGTACAGAAAGAAAACCCCTCCGCACCATGACGGAGGGGAAAAGTGATTAGCCGCGCAGGGCGTTGTTTGCCAGACGTTCGTCTTCAGCCTGGCAGGCTGCAGCGGTAAACAATACGTCGGTTGAGGAGTTCAGCGCGGTTTCACAGGAGTCCTGCAATACGCCGATAATAAAGCCGACGGCAACTACCTGCATGGCGATATCATTCGGGATACCGAACATATTACACGCCAGTGGGATCAGCAGCAGAGAGCCACCCGCCACGCCAGATGCGCCACAGGCACAAAGCGATGCCACGACGCTCAACAGCAGCGCAGTCGGTAAATCAACCGGGATCCCCAGTGTATTCACCGCTGCCAGCGTCAGCACGGTAATGGTGATCGCCGCGCCAGCCATGTTGATGGTTGCACCCAGTGGGATAGAAACCGAGTAGGTATCGCGGTCCAGATTCAGCTTCTCACACAGCGCCATATTCACCGGAATGTTGGCGGCAGAGCTGCGGGTAAAGAAGGCATACACGCCGCTTTCACGCAGGCAAGCCAGCACCAGCGGATACGGGTTGCGACGAATTTTCCAGAACACCAGCAGCGGGTTGACCACGAACGCCACCAGCAGCATACAACCTACCAGCACTGCCAACAGCTGCGCATAGCCCCACAATGTAGCAAAACCCGTGGTAGCAAGCGTGGAGGAGACCAGGCCGAAAATACCGATAGGGGCGAAACGAATCACCAGTTTCACCATAAAGGTGACGGCGTTGGACATATCGTTGACCAGATTCTTGGTCGTTTCATTCCCGTGGCGCAGGGCAAAGCCCAGGCCGACGGCCCATACCAGAATGCCGATATAGTTCGCGTTAAGCAGGGCATCAATCGGGTTCGACACCATACTCATCAACAGCCCGCGCATCACTTCGACAATGCCCGATGGTGGCACAATATCGTTAGCGCTGCTGGCAAGATGCAGCGTCGAGGGGAAGGCAAAGCTGAACACCACTGCCGCTAATGCCGCGGAGAAGGTACCGAGCAGGTAGAGGAACAGAATCGGACGGATATTGGTTTTTTGCCCATGCTGATGGTTCGCAATAGAGGCCATTACCAGCATCAGAACCAGGATGGGAGCGACGGCTTTTAATGCGCCGACGAACAGGGTGCCCAGCAAACCAGCGGCTTCTGCAGCCGGTTTTGAGATCAGTGCCAGCGCAATCCCCAGTACTAAACCTATCAAAATTTGCTTAACAAGGCTCCCTTGCGCCAAACGCGAGATCAGCCCCGACGAACGTTGCGTAGTCATTTCGTAATCCTTTTATTGTGTTGTCGCCTGACCCTTGTGCGTTCTATAGACGCATCTTTCAGAGTGAGGCAGATGTTTGCATGGCTGAGTATAAGGAAAGAACACGCTTCGGGAAGCGAAATATCCTGGATTTTACGCTGAGATCATATTTTATAACTTTAAATTAACATTATGGTGACATGTTAAACAAAAAGCCCGACGCACACAGTGGGCGTCGGGCTTTTCAGCTAGCAGATGAAACTTACTGTATTTGCTGCTTTTTATCGTGCTGGTGGTTGACCCACGCATTAACAATCAGCGTTACAAACAGGATCCCGAACACCACGCCTAACGAGATAGCGATAGGGATATGGTAGAAGTCGACAATCAGCATCTTGATGCCGATAAACACCAGAATGATCGACAGGCCGTACTTCAGCATCGAGAAACGCTCCGCCACGCCGGCCAGCAGGAAGTACATCGCACGCAGACCAAGGATGGCAAACAGGTTAGAGGTCAGTACGATGAACGGGTCGGTGGTCACGGCAAAGATTGCCGGAATGCTGTCGACGGCAAAGATAACATCGCTCAACTCAACCAGAATCAGCACCAGCATCAGCGGCGTAACGAACAGCAGACCGTTTTTACGCACGAAGAAATGCTCGTTCTCGATGGTGTCGGTCATACGCAGATGACCGCGCAGCCAGCGCACTAACGGCCTGTCGCCAATGCCGGAAGCATCTTCTTTTGCCAGCGCCATCTTCACGCCGGTAAACAGCAGGAACGCGCCGAACACGTACAGCAGCCATTCAAACTGGGTGATAAGCCAGCTGCCCGCGAAGATCATGATGGTACGCAGAACAATCGCCCCCAGCACGCCATACACCAGCACTCGGCGCTGTAACGCTGGCGGCACCGAGAAGTAGCTAAACAGCATCAGCCAGACAAAGACGTTATCCACCGCCAGCGATTTCTCAATCAAATAGCCGGTGAGGAACGCCAACGCCTGCGGGTCTGCGACCGCACGCCCCTGGGTTTCTGCCAGATACCACCAGAATACGGCGTTAAACAGTAACGACAACGTGACCCAGACGATTGACCAGGCAGCCGCCTGCTTCATTGACATCGTATGCGCGCCGCGACGACCCTGCAACAGCAGGTCGATGGCCAGCATAATCACCACTACAACAGCGAAGCCACCCCATAACAACGGTGTGCCGACAGTATTCATTATATTTCCCCATGCATAAAAAAACGGCCAACGCCGAATGACGTTAGCCGCTGCTTTTCATGCATAGACCTTGCCATTCGGCAAGGTCTCACTTACAACAACAAAGGAATACGTTGACGTATTCCTTTGTTATCGCCCGGCGACCGGATGTGGTTTTTCACACATCGTAATGACGATCAACCGACAACGAAGTTACTCCCCTTTGCGGGTAACAAAGTATTACAGGCCACGCTTTCAGTCAATGGCCTGCAACATTTGTTTTACACAGTTTTACGCAATCAGCGACGTATTCGCGCTATCTGCTGGGAAAACGACGCCGGTCTGGCGGCGAATTTCCGTTTGCAGCTTAGCGGTAATGCGACTGACAGCCAGTGCCGGGTGATCCACTTCGCCGGATTCAACCAGATGAGCAAAGCGCTCTGCCTCATACAGCATAGTATTGATGTGCTGAGGCACCGTCAGATCCTGCGTTTTTCCACCACGCGGAACAAAACAGACTTTCTGGCATTCGGAGATTTTCTCAATGACCAGAGATCCTGATTCGCCCTGAATCTCGCTGGCCAGCACCGAGTCGCTCACTTTGGAATGCTGTAACGTGACGCTGAAATCACCGTAGTTCAGCACCACAACGCCGTGGGCATCAACACCGCTTGCCAGCAAGCTGGCGCTGGCCTGTACGCTCTGCGGTTCGCCCCACAGCGCAACCGCCGAAGCCAGGCAGTAAAAGCCGATATCCATAATCGAGCCATTTGAGAACGCTGGATTAAAGGTATTCGGGTTTTCACCGTTCAGATAACGCTGGTAGCGTGAAGAGTACTGGCAGTAATTGATAAACGCCTTTCTGACATTTCCTACCTTGGGCAGAGATTGCTGCAGCAGCAGGAAATTGGGCAGGCAGGCGGTCTTAAACGCCTCAAACAGCACCACCTGATTTTCCCGAGCGCAGGCGATAGCGGCATCGACTTCTGCCAGGTTTGATGCCAGCGGTTTCTCACAAATGACGTGCTTTTTATGGCGTAAGAACAGCTCGGTCTGCGGGAAGTGCAGAGAGTTTGGGCTGGCAATATACACCGCATCAATAGCGTCGCTTTGCGCCATTGCATCCAGCGAAGTAAACAAATGCTCGACGAGATAATCGTTGGCGAAGCTTTGCGCCTGTTCAAGGCTGCGGGAATAGACGGCGGTTAACTTATATTTGCCGGTTTCATGGGCGGCATCCACAAACTGGCGGGTGATCCAGTTTGTGCCAATCACTGCGAAACGTATCATAAAGGCCTTCAGGCTGCGAAAAGGGATCCTTGCGCCAATTTAGCATGCCTTGCTGACAAAGCCAGTGCGCTACTGCGCAGTTTGCTTTAGCGATTGTTGCGTTAACCACAGGCGGGTGTCGAACTCCAGTTGGTGATACTGAGGTTCCATATGGCAGCACAGCTGGTAAAACGCTTTGTCGTGCTCTTTTTCTTTCAGGTGTGCCAGTTCATGAACCACGATCATGCGTAAAAAAGGTTCAGGGGCGTTGCGAAATACGGTGGCGACGCGAATTTCCGCTTTCGCTTTCAGCTTGCCGCCCTGCACGCGAGAGACGGCGGTATGCAGTCCAAGCGCATTCTTCAACACGTGGATCTTACTGTCATACATCACTTTATTGAGCGGTGGGGCATTGCGCAGAAACTGACTTTTCAGATCCTGGGTATATTGCCAGAGCGCCTTATCGGTCGCGAAGTCATGCGTACCCGGATAACGCTTTTCCAGGACCGCGCCCAGACGTTGCTCGCTGATCAAGGTTCGAACCTGATCAAGTAAATTCTCCGGGTAGCCCTGCAGATAGGTCAACTGACTCATTTGTGCCCCATATAAAGTATAAAAAGTGTATACTCACGCACCCTTTTCAGGGATACGCCGAAATTTTACCATTCAGGAGGGCCGATGAGCCACATAGACAACGGTTTCCGTTCGCTGTCACTTAAACGTTTCCCGGAAACGGATGACGTTAACCCGCTGCTGGCGTGGGAAGCTGCAGATGAATATCTGCTGCAACAGCTGGACGATACCGAGATTAGCGGCCCGGTGCTGCTCCTGAATGATACCTTCGGTGCGCTGGGTTGTGCGCTGGCGGAACATTCGCCGTACAGCATTGGCGACTCCTATTTAAGCGAGCTGGCGACGCGTGAAAACCTGCGCCATAACGACATTGCCGAATCCAGCGTCCAGTTCCTCGACAGCACGGTCGATTACCCACAGTCGCCGGGCGTGGTACTGATTAAGCTGCCAAAAACCATGGCGCTGCTGGAACAGCAGTTGCGTGCGTTACGCCTGGTCGTCACACCGCAAACGCGCATTATCGCCGGGGCGAAGGCGCGCGACGTACATACTTCGACGCTTGAGCTGTTTGAAAAGGTGCTGGGCCCAACCACCACCACGCTGGCATGGAAAAAAGCCCGTCTGATCAACTGCACGTTCAGCAATCCTGAGCTGGCTGACGCCTCACAAACGCTGAGCTGGAAGCTGGAAGGCACCGACTGGACGATCCACAACCACGCCAACGTCTTCTCCCGTACCGGGCTGGATATTGGCGCACGTTTCTTTATTGAACATCTGCCGGACAATCTGGAAGGCGAGATTGTCGATCTCGGTTGCGGTAACGGGGTTATTGGCCTGACGCTGCTGGAGAAAAACCCGCAGGCGAGCGTGGTGTTTGTGGATGAATCACCGATGGCGGTGGCGTCCAGCCGCCTGAACGTGGAAACCAACATGCCAGATGCGCTGGACCGCTGTGAGTTTATGATCAACAACGCACTGTCTGGCGTGGAACCGTTCCGCTATAACGCTGTGCTGTGTAACCCGCCGTTCCATCAGAAGCACGCACTGACTGATAACATCGCGTGGGAGATGTTCCACCACGCCCGCCGTTGCCTGAAGATTAACGGCGAGCTGTATATTGTGGCGAACCGTCACCTCGACTACTTCCACAAGCTGAAGAAGATTTTCGGTAACTGCGAAACCATCGCCACCAACAACAAATTTGTGGTGCTGAAAGCGATGAAATTAGGGCGCCGCCGCTAATCGCTGATGCCGGATGGCGGCGTGACCGCCTTATCCGGCCTACGAAAGATAGGCTGTTAAATCTCCAGCGCCAGTCGGGTGCCTTGCGCGATGGCGCGTCGGGCATCCAGTTCTAACGCCACATCACACCCGCCGATCAGATGTACTGTTTTACCGGCCGCATGCAGCGGATCGACCAGTCCACGACGAGGTTCCTGACCTGCACAAATTACCACATGATCCACGTTCAGGAGCTGAGGCTCGCCGTTGATCAACACGTGCAGTCCATCATCATCGATCTTCTGATAGCTCACTGCCGGGATCATTTTCACTCCACGAGACAGCAGGGTGGCGCGATGGATCCAGCCCGTGGTTTTACCTAACCCTTGTCCCGGTTTACTGGCTTTACGCTGCAACATGACTATCTGGCGCGGGCTACGGGATAACTGTGGCCCTTCCGGGCGTAAACCACCTGCTTGCTGGAGGCTGGTATCGATTCCCCATTCCACGCAGAATTCTGCAATGTTTTGGCTGGTGGGCTCACCGGGCTGGCTCAGATACATGGCGGTATCAAAGCCGATCCCGCCGCTGCCGATAATCGCCACGCGTTGACCTACCGGCGTTTTATCTCGTAAGACATCAAGATAGGTCAGTACCTTAGGATGATCGATGCCGTCGATCGGCGGCGTGCGTGGTTCGATCCCGCTGGCGAGGATCACTTCATCAAACGAGAGCAGATCGTCTGCGGTGACAAAATGATTCAGCTTCAGCGTCACGCCGGTGACGTCGATCATCCGGCGGTAATAGCGCAACGTTTCGTAAAATTCTTCTTTGCCGGGGATCTGTTTGGCGATATTGAACTGTCCGCCGATCTCCGCGTTGGCATCAAACAACGTGACCTGATGACCGCGTGAAGCGGCGTTGATGGCAAAGGCGAGCCCCGCAGGACCGGCACCGACTACCGCCAGATTCTTCAGATGTGTCGCCGCTACGATCGGCATTTTGGTTTCATGACAGGCGCGGGGGTTCACCAGGCAGGACGTCACTTTGCCGACGAAGATCTGATCCAGACAGGCCTGATTACAGCCTATGCAGGTGTTGATCTCATCCGCTCGCCCGCTTTGCGCTTTTGACAGCAGCTCGGCATCGGCGAGGAACGGGCGTGCCATCGACACCATATCAGCATCGCCACGGGCCAGAATATCGTCGGCAACGCCCGGATCATTAATGCGGTTAGTGGTGACCAGTGGAACCGTTACGTGACCTTTCAGCTTGCGCGTCACCCAGCTAAACGCCCCACGCGGCACCGGCGTGGCGATGGTCGGGATCCGTGCTTCGTGCCAGCCGATCCCGGTGTTGATGATCGTAGCACCTGCCGCCTCAATGGCTTTCGCCAGCTGGACGGTTTCGTCAAACGTGCCGCCATTTTCCACCAGGTCGAGCATCGACAGACGAAAGATAATAATAAAGTCGTTACCGGCACGTTGACGAACGGCCCGTACCACCTCGACGGCAAAACGCATGCGGTTGGCGTAATCGCCGCCCCATTGGTCAGTCCGCTGGTTGGTGCGCAGGGTGAGAAATTCGTTGATCAGATAGCCTTCCGAGCCCATGACCTCTACGCCGTCGTAGCCTGCTTCCCGCGCCAGCTGTGCGCAATGGGCAAAATCCTCAATCAGTTGCAGCACTTCATCGTGGGTCAGCTCATGCGGGGTAAAGCGGTTGATCGGCGCCTGAATAGCGGAGGGCGCGACGAGGTGCGGCTGATAGCTATAGCGTCCGGTATGCAGAATTTGCAGCGCGATTTTGCCGCCTTCGTCATGCACCGCGTCGGTAATTACGCGGTGATGTGGTAACTGGCTGGCATCGTTTAACATCGCGCCGCCTTCCATACCCACGCCGGAAAGCGCAGGGGCAATACCGCCGCTCACAATCAGAGCGACGCCGTGACGGGCGCGCTCGGCGTAGAACGCGGCCAGCCGTTCTGCGCCATCGGGATACTCTTCCAGACCGGTATGCATTGAACCCATCAACACGCGGTTTTTAAGCGTGGTGAATCCCAGATCGAGCGGGGCGAACAGCGACGGATAGCTCATAAAGGTGTCCAGTATGTAAAATTATTGTTATGTGGTCGGATGAGTTACTAATTTAGCCGTCGCCGCGCAAAAGGGAAAAGGGGAATGCCGTGATTGTGATGGGATTCAAAAAAGAGTAGGCCAGAGAACGAATTTGCCGGATGTCGGTGCACGCACCTTATCCGGCCGGTGAAAATGTGTCTTTGTAGGCCGGATAAGCGTAGCGCCATCCGGCAACAGGTCACAGCTTACTGTTTTTTAAGAAAGTCGCTATACAACATGTACAGATGCGCTGCGCTCCACGAGAAGTTAGGTGCCCCCTGCTGCGCGCCGCTCAGCGGGTTATAGTTTTCCTGAATCGGGCCGTCTGCGGTGAGTCCTTTCGCATGTTTGAAGAACGTATCTGCCATTTTCAGGGCGTCATCACGGTAGCCATAGCGCGCCATCCCTTTTAAGCCAAACCAGAACTGATCCACCCACACGCGCCCGCGCCAGTAAATATCCGGGCCGAAAGCCGGATTGGTGAGTGCGGCGGTGCCCAGCGGCACAAAGGTGTTGAACTCTTTCGGGTCGAGCATTACTTTCACCACCGCGTCAGCATGAGGCTGAGTGGATGCGCCGTTAAACAGCGGTGACCAGCCTTCGGGACCTTTGCCACGTTCGACAATTGGTTTTCCGGCACAGCCGTTTGCCAGCGGCTTATCCTCAATGCGCACGTCGTAGAAGAACTGCGTTTTGGCATCGAACATACAGGTATTGATGTAATCTGCCAGTTTCGCCGCCAGCGCCTGATAGCGTTTTGCGTCCTGCGTTTTACCGAGTAGGGTCGCCATTTCGGCCAGATAATGGTTATCGCTATACATGTAGCTCGCCTGATCGACCGACTCCTGCAGCAGCGAATACCCGAGTAATTTCCCGTCGTTACTGCGGTTCTCGGCAAATTTCACCACCCAGTCGCCGCGTTTGCCGCCGTTAGCGACATATTTATCCA
The DNA here is from genome assembly GCF_005281055.1 of Citrobacter sp. wls711. Classification (NCBI taxonomy): domain Bacteria; kingdom Pseudomonadati; phylum Pseudomonadota; class Gammaproteobacteria; order Enterobacterales; family Enterobacteriaceae; genus Citrobacter; species Citrobacter sp. wls711. The sequence goes on from NZ_SZXC01000068.1 coordinate 181,025, forward strand.
GCTGGTCTTTGTCGATAAAGCCAAACACCGCGGCATCGTCACGTCCGGACTCCCATCCGGCGGCTTCCTGCGCGGGGATGGTCAGGCTGTCATACTGGCCTTTGCTGATGACGGCGGCATAGTTTTTTAGCCCAGAGAGGGTCTCCTCTTTGTCGCCCTTTTTCACTGTAAACAGCATGTCGCCGCTGTCGGTGTTATGGGCTTTATCGCGGGTCGCGCCGTACTCAGGAACGCCGTTACCGTTGTGATCGCGGTTACGCAGCCACCAGTCATGGTATGCCACCAGTTTCGGATACATCTCTTCGAGCCAGGCTTTATCCTTGGTGACGTTATAGACTTCCATCACCGACCATGCCGCCAGGCTGGGCTTGGTGTTGCGCTCGTTCCAGTTACCGCCATCGCCGCCGCGTTCCGGGATGGGGTTCCACGTGACCAAATCGAGGATCATACCCGCATCCTGTGGGCGCACCGGATCGGTGGGCTGGATTTGCCAGTCAAAGAGCGCGCGAATGCTATCTTTCGCGATCTCTGGGTTGAAGTGCACCATGGCAAAGGCAATCTTCCATGAATCCCAGGCATAGGTCTGGTTGCCAGAGAACCAGCGGGCCGTCACCGACGGCGTCACGGTATTGCGTTTCACCGCGCCGCCCGGTGAGCGCCAGTTACCGTTCAGCGTTTCAATCGCTTTCACCGCCACGCGGGTTTGTTCTGGGGTGGCATCCGGGTTGTTTAAACCTTTTTTGAGATAGGCTTCCCAGTGCTGCTGTGAGGCGAGCATGTAGGAAGACGGGCGCGCCAGAATATCGCGGATCTGCGCCTGTTCTTTGCTGACCTCCTGCGCGGTCAACAGATGCGAATAGGTGGTGTAAAGCGTGGTAGAGCCATTGATATGCGCTTTACTGGTAAATCGGTGGCCATCAACAGTGGTGTTCATGGCAAGTGATTTGTGTACCTGATACTCCGACTCGCCGGAGGTCAGCAGATCCCAGGTTGATCGCACTTTACCGAAGGTGACCTTCAGGCCGTCGCGCGTAGCGATGATTTTTCGCTGGTAGTCCGGATACTCGCCATCAATGGTTTTATCGGAGAGGGGTTTTCCCTCTTTCGCTTCCAGCTTTTCCAGTAACTCTCCGTCCCACACCAGATCCAGCGGCGTATTGCTGGTGATTTTGGTTTCCAGTAGTGAGGTATGTGAACTGGCAAAGCGCAGCGTCATCTCGACCTGCACCGCTGTGGATGACAGTTTCTGTACCAGTGCGCCGGGCAGGCTGTAAGCCTCGAGAGTGAAATCGACCTTTTTACCGTTCTGGTACACCGTCAGCCGGTCAAAATTTGTGGCCATAAAGTTGATGTACTCTTCCGTCAGCAGCGCCACGCCAGGGAAGCCGCCCATTGTTGCAGGGCCATCCGGCAACAGGTGTCCGTGCCATGCGCCGAGGTCGAAAAAGGGATTAAAACGCTGATGGTCGTCATAATCGTAGTCGTGCATATAACCTGGCGCGCCGGTGCGATTGATGACGTTTTTAACGCTGTCTACGTTAGCTGCCAGTGAGGAAAAACTCATCAGCAGCCCACACGCCAGCGGCGTAAGAATAGGTGTCATGTTCATGGTATTCCGGTCCTTGTTACCAATAGAAATATTGCATCAGGAAGATCTGGTCGCTCGGGTCGCCAGATGCATTTTGCATATAGAACCGGCTGTCGAGGGCGGTGGCGAAACGACCGCTGCCGTATTCATACCAGATACCGAACTGCATAAAAGAGGTGGTTTCATCCTCGGCGTTGTCTGGCCGATGTTTGGCATAGCTGTAGGCGGTGGAGAGGTAGACGCCTTTGAGCGCTTCATACATGGCACTGACCATATAGCCGGTCTCTGTACCCCATTCATCCAGGCCGTCGGCGCGTCCGGTGTGATGCCAGGCGCGCGCAGCAAAGTTAGGTGAGAGAAGGCCGGTCAGGAACAGTTGTCCGGTGCCGTCGGTGATCTCCAGACCGTTCATCCAGGTTACGCCTTCGGTCAGGTCGTACTGGATGTAGCCATTCATCATGGCCGGATAGGTATACTTATCGTCGTAGCGATCGTATTTGCCGAAGTGCAGCCAGGCCTTGCTTTCATCATGATGCCCGGCAGGCGTGGCGGTCACGCTATAACGCAGCGGGCCGGTCAGGTTTTGCACCTTAATGGCGGTCATGATGTCGCGCGTGTTGGGGATGACGTAGCCCAGATCCGGCGTGAAGTCTCCCCACCATTGCAGGTCATCGAGCGATGAGTCCTGGCGCAGGCTGAGCATTAGCTCCGTGCCGTCATCGGTGCGGTAACCGCCGTAAAATCGGTTAATTCCACCTTCAAACCCGCCCCAGCTATGATCGGGCACCCAGGCGTTTCCCTGGTGATCCGCCTGTACGGTCCAGCCTTCGCCATAGATCAGACCAAACCACGAGCCGTGTTTAATTTCCAGGCCCCCTTCGATATAGGTTCCGTCACTGTATTTATGTTTATCCTGTCCCTCTAGATCCATATATCCCCCCATTCCCAGTTCGCCATAAAAACGAAATGAGGGAGAGGATATTGCGGGCGTTTTTGTGTCGTCGTGTTCTGCCGGTCGCACTTCTTCTGCACCCAGAGAGGAGACACAGAAAAAGGGCAGGGCAATAAATGCCCTGCAACAATGGCTATTGATTTTCATGCTTCTATCCTAAGCAAAATAAAATAATGTTTTTATTGTTATAGCCTTGGCGAATATTGTTTATTGTTATTATGTTTTATGAATTAATGACTGTCTGAAGCTGGTGCGGCTTCAATGGCTTTTTCTTCTTTGGTTAGTCCTTTGATGTATTTACTGTATTTCCACCAGGCAAAACCGAGGAAAATAACAATACCGCCGACGTTATAGAAAATAATGGTGATAATGTTGCCGCCGGTTGGGAACGTTGAAGCGATAAATCCAATGGTGAACAGGGCAATCAGCATCGATACCACGATAATCCCGGTTTTTTGCGATCCCATGCGGAAGTCGCGCGGTAAGTGGTCCAGCTTGGCGCGCAGATTCAAATAGGCCAGCATAATAAACAGCGGAGGCAGCATGGATGCCGCAGCGGTCATGTTAATGATGGTATTCATTAAATCCTGCACGGTATTCGAACCGAGCGTTGGGATAATCATCAGCGGGATCACGATCAAAAACTGGATCCAGGCTGCGCGAGCCGGAACGCCGTTTTCATTCAGTTCTACGGTTTTCTTGCCAAAAATACCTTCCGGGATTTCGGAGAAGAAAATTTTAACCGGCGTTGCGGTCCACATCAGCAGTGACCCGAACATTGCGGTAAAGGACACCAGACCGACAAAGCGGTTAACCACCAATTCAGGTAAGCCGAAGTATGCGGCCAGACCGTGGAATACCTGCACCGAGCCACCGGTAAACTTCAGCTCTTTGCTGCTGACAAAAACGTTGATCAGCACTGAGGAGATTGAGTAAAGCACACCGATAAAAATCCCGGCGATAATAATCACTTTCACAAATGATTTTGAGCCACCCTTCACGTCGTTGACGTACACCGCCACGGACTCCGCGCCGCCTGCCGCCATAAAAATCCAGGTCGTAATACCGAGGAAGGCCCAGTTAAAATTCGGGATCATGGCATCCACGGTGATGGGATCGGCAGGCTGTACGCCGCCAACCAACGCAGTCCCCGCCAGTAAAATATAAGATAGCGTCAGCAGCAGCATCAGCGTGGAAGTGACGGAGGTAATCGGCCCGAGCATTTTTGCGCCGTTGGTCGAAACCCAGGTTGAGAAGGCAAACAGCACCATACTTAACACGGTGGTAGCGAACGGCGTCAAAATGTATTCGTAGCCTAAAAATGCATAGGAGGCATAAGCGATTACGCGCGGAAGTAACGAGGTAAAAAAGAACAGGTTAACGAACCAGTAGGTGTAGGCGGTAATAAATGCCCAGCGCCCGCCCAGTGAGCTTTTTACCCATGCGTAAACACCGGCTTCGGAATTTTTGTTCAGCGAAACAAATTCGGCAATGATTAAGCAGAACGGAATAAAGTAGAAAATCGTGGCGAGGAAAAACATCGGTGCAGATGCCAGACCAAGCTCAATATTATTATTGATTACGTTGTTAAAACTATAAACGGCGGCAAAGGTCAGCGACAGTAAGCCGAACTTGCCGATGGTATTACGCTTGGTATCAGACATAGCACATCTCCGATTCCTGATTATTGTAGGGTACTGGCGGCACAACTTCTGTGCCGCCTGTCTTTTTATTTATTATGAAAATAACCATCTTCGATGGTGACTTTGAGTACGACTTTCTTCACCGCGCTATTACAGATAAAGCGGTAGGCTTCGTGGTTGTCGCAAATAACCAGCTGCCCTTCGTGTACTTCTACCGTTTTTCCGCATCCCTTCAGGTATTCGCGATCGGTTTCATCGCGATAGTATTCAACCACCTGTAAATCCTCTTTGGCGGCATACTCAATTTTTTGCTGCCCTTGCAGGTAGTAATGCACCTCAAAGTAACGGCGATGACCGGTAAACAGCGCATCGGTAGCGGAATCGATCTCCACGCGGTAAGTGAGCGAATCACCGATGGAATGTGCGACGCCGGGCTGAATGTTCTCGATATTTTCAATCGCCTCAACGCAGCGCTGCCACTTCCGACCTGAAGCGTAGAGTTGTCGGAACTGCTCTAAGTTATCGATGATCCTCATTTTGTATTCTCGCTGTGCAAATTCGTGGAAAAGAACTCCGTGCCAAAGGCGCGATTAGCAGTGGTCTGAACGGTGGCCTCGGTGCCGGAAATGGGCAGCAACGTAAAGCTGTAGTTGAACTTGCGGAACCAGACGCGCCAGGAGTCGAGCACCTCGCTTCCCCAAGAGTTGGAACCCAGGCCCAGTAGCTGATGGTCCAGATTCAGAGTGATGTCATCGCTGCGCTGGAGTTCATTGCAGTGCTGTGCGGCAAAGAGATTTTCGGGCGTATAGCGCCAGGCACTTAAATTGACAGGACGTTGCGGGACGACCAGCAGACCGTTGCCATGGCGGTTGGTCAGCGCTGCCCAGCGCACATCCTGGCGATTGCCGTTGTTTTGGGGGAACGGGTAGTTCTCGAACATCGCATCCACGGTCGAACGCCAGATATCGATAATGTTGGCCTGCTGGCTGTCGGCGTAATTCTCACCCGGACCACGTCCGTAATACGCGACTTGCCCCAAATCACCGTTGATGCCCATGGTGAAGCCAATGCACGGAATAATGTGCGGATACTCGCCGTAAGGCTGACCGGAAAGCTCAACATTCAGTTGACCGTCGACCGTTACTCGCCAGCGGTAGGTGCAACGCATACCGAAATCAAATACCGGCGGGGCGATGATCGTCTGGCTGGTAATCACCACCGCATCGTCAGTGTGTTCGAGGGCAAAATCCCGCAGATGCTCCTGCATAATCTGTAAATGATTTGGCTGCCATAGACCTTCGAACTCCTGTTTGTGGTTATCAATCGTCGGCTTGAAGAAATTAATCTTCGGCTCGCGGGTAATGAGCTCTTCGCCATTCACGTTCCAGCTGATGGGCTTCCCGTTCAGCTTTGAGAAGGTTATCGCGAAGTTATAGCCGCGAACGGTGCAGCGCAGGCGATCGTCTTCCAGCGTCAGGGCGCTGGCGTTTTGCTGACTAAACGGCACTGGCGTAGCGGTTCTGGCCTTTAGCGGGAACTGGTAAGTGGCAATATGGTGCCCGGCGTCGCTGTAGGACGTGCGGGAGTCTTTGCTGACGATGACATTGAGAAAGGCTTCCCTCTCATCCAGCGTCGGCAGCGTGCAGTGCAGCAGTGCGTCGCTGTTAGGGGCCACGTCGTGAAGTTTAATCCGCTGCGTGGAGAGCGTTTCTCCTTCGGCCCGCACTTCAATTTGCAGGGTGTAGTCGTCAAGCGTGGTGAACCACAGCTTATTTGCGACACGCAGTTCACCGCGCGTCAGGTCCTTCGCGTAGACCTTCACTGGGGCGATCACCTGCTTATACTCTTTCAGACCCGGTCCCGGTGTTTGATCGGGGTAAATCAGGCCGTCGAGGCAGAAGTTGTAGTTATTCGGGTAGTCGCCGTAGTCACCGCCAAATTTATACCAGACGTTGCCGTTATCATCTTTTGCCTGAATGCCATGGTCGCACCATTCCCAGACATAGTGTCCTTGAATGCAATCGTGCTGGTAAAAGACGTTTTGATATTCCGTCAGCCCGCCGGGGCCGTTACCCATGGCGTGGGCGTATTCGCAGATGATGCGTGGTTTCGGATGCGGATATTCACCAAACTCATTCATCAGCGGCACGCGGGTATACATGGTGGAAATAATGTCCACCACTTCGGCGTCGCGATCTTCTTCGTAATGCACCAGACGCGTGTTATCCAGCGCTTTCGCAGCGTGGTACATGGCACGAATATTACAGCCGTACCCGGATTCGTTGCCCAGTGACCAGATGACGATCGACGGATGGTTTTTCTGTGCGTGGATGTGGCGCACGATGCGCTCAACGTATACCGGTTCCCAGGTCGGATCGTCGGTGATGCGACTGATATCGCCGACGTTGGCGAAGCCGTGGGATTCGACGTCGGTCTCGGCCATCACAAACAGGCCGTAGATATCGCACAGCTCATAGAAGCGCGGATCGTTCGGGTAATGCGCGGTACGCACCGAATTAATGTTGTGCTGCTTCATCAGCAGCAGATCTTTTTCGACCCGATCCATTCCGACCGCGCGGCCTTTCAGATGATCGTTATCGTGGCGGTTAACACCGTGCAGCATTACGTAGTGGTTGTTGATGTAAAACAGCCCGTCGCGGATCGTAATGTCGCGGAATCCGACGCGCTGCGGAACCACCTCAATAATATTGCCGCTGGCATCTTTTAACGTCATCACTAAATGATAAAGATACGGCGACTCAGCCGACCACTGCTGTGGCGCACTAACCTCGAAATCAAAGGCAGTACGGGTGAGCTTATCGAGAGTCAGATGACTGATAACACCGCTGTGCAGCACCCGCTCGCCGTCAAATAAGGTGTATTCCAGTGAGGTCTGTGCCGGTGAATCGGCAAGGTTTTCCAGCACAATGTCGCAGGAGAGAGTGGCATCACGGTAGTTATCATCGAACTCGGTACGAACGGTAAAATCCTGAATATGGGTCGCCTGCTTGCCCACCAGATAGACGTCGCGGAAGATCCCTGCGGACCACCACATATCCTGGTCTTCGACGTAGGTAGAGTCTGCCCACTGCATCACGCGCACACACAGCAGGTTGTCACCGGTGTGCACCATTGCGCTGATATCAAATTCGGCCGTCAGACGGCTGCCCTTGCTGAAGCCCACGTACTGGCCGTTGACGTACACTTCGAAGTAGGTTTCAACGCCGTCGAACTTAATCAGCGTTTGTTTTCCCTGCCAGCCTTCGCTGAGGGTAAACATCCGCTGATATGCACCGGTCGGGTTATCGGTTGGGACGTAGGGCACATCAATCGGGAACGGGAAGCCTTCGTCGGTATATTGCAGCTTGCCGTGTCCTTCCATCTGCCACATGCCGGGGACGGTGATGCTGCCCCAGTCGTGCATATACTGCGACGTAAAGGCTTCTGGCACCTGCAGCGGATGCTCAAAGAACTGAAAATTCCACTGACCGCTTAGCAGTTGAAAAAGGCTGCTGGTTTCACGGGCAAACGAGCGAGCCTGCGCAACCGAGTCATAAGAGAAAAAGTATGCGCGTGGCGCCAGTCGATTTTCGTGGGTGAGCTGAATGTTTTCCCAGCGATTCATAAGGCCTCCCGGTGGAGAGAAATCGGAACCATTCAAAGTGATGGTGAGTAAGTGTCATTGCAGGTGATTTTAGTAAAAGTTTTACTAAAATATAGCGGGTAAGATGATTTACTTTAACTTGATCACGAAAATAACCCGTGCAGAGAAAAACAAAGCATGACAAAGCATGCCCGGTATCAGAAGAAACCGGGCGCGAAAAAAGGGAGGTTAGCGGGTGGTGCCGCGCAGTTTCAGCTTGCTGGGCACGAAAACCAGCAGCGGCAGCGCACGTCCGTCACGGGCTTTTTCAAACAGCAGGTTAACGCCCTGACTGCCCATCATTTCTGAATGGATGCGCACGGTGGACAGCGGAGGGAAGGTGAATCGTGCCGTCGGAATGTCATTGACGCTAATCAGCGAAATATCCTGTGGAATCGCCAGGCCACGTTCGTGAATTGCGCGCAGAACGCCAATGGCGATTGAGTCTGAGGCGACAAACAGGGCGCTGGGATAATCTTCTTTGGCCAGCATTTTTTTCGCCAACTCATAACCTGACGAGCTGGAGAATCCGCCACGATAGATATCGTGTTCCGAGACCACCTGCTGCAGGCGACCGTATTCGACAAACGCGGCCTCGCGGATATCCGCTTTGCCCGGCTCGTCTTCACCGCCGATGAAGCCAATGCGGGTCACGCCCTGGGCGATGAAAAAATCGATACTCTCTTTGCTGATGCGGGTCAGATCGATATCGACGGCATCATAGTCGCTACCGGGTTCATGAAAGTCGATAAAGCAGATGTTGTCGGTCAGCGCGGTTGCTGCAGCGCGCTGGGCAGGAGATGGCTTACCGACGATGAGAATGCCGGTTATGTTTTTATGGTCGGGCAACCCGCTGTGTTCATAGCAGTTGGTTAGTTCGATCCCCAGCTTTTCACATTGCGTTTCAATCCCGTGTCGTATGGCGAGATAGTAAGGATCGTTGATTTCCAAATCCTGCTGGTAGCTGTAGAGCGCCAGAATATGCTGGGGGCCGACCGTACTGGTCTGGTGTTTACGCGCGCTGCTGGTTTTGTACTCCAGCTTTTCCGCGATCTCCAGAATGCGACGCTTGGTTTCTTCTTTTACATTTAGCGTCGGGTCATCATTTAACACCCGGGACACTGTCGCCAGGGATACACGAGCTTCGATTGCGATGTCTTTAAGTGTTGCCATGTTTACCTTTTCCCTGAGTTACCCCCGCATTGTAAATGAAGTGCTTATCTATTCACCTGTTTTCAGTAAAAAAAGTACCTCTAATTGACATATTCACGGTAAAACCCCACTTTCAGAGTGTGATGGGCGCATCATTTTACGGCTTTTGAGAACAATGTCAGGACGGTTTTTTGCTAATGTTTAGTAAAATTTTACCAAAGGAGAAAAGAATGGACACGATCGCATTTACGGATTTCGCCCGAATGGAAATTCGCGTGGGAAAAATTACCCAGGTAAAGCGTCATGACAATGCCGATAAACTCTACATCGTTCAGGTCGATGTCGGCGAACGAACGCTGCAAACCGTGACCAGCCTGGTGCCTTACTACCGCGAAGATGAGCTGATGGGGAAAACGGTGGTGGTGCTGTGTAATCTGCAAAAAGCGAAAATGCGCGGCGAAACGTCAGAATGCATGCTGTTGTGTGCGGAAACGGACGATGGCAGTGAAAGCGTGCTGTTGACGCCAGAGCGCGTGATGCCCGCAGGCGTGCGGATTGTGTAAGCGTGTGATGCTGCCGGATGGCGGCTACGCCCTATCCGGCCTACATGTGATCCCGTAGGCCGGAAAAGTGCAGCGCCATCCGGCGTCTGTCACACTTGCTCCACGCTGACGCGTAACGCGGCCAGCGCTTTACGCGTTGAGCGTAATACCAACTCACATTGTTCGATGGTTAACGTGAGCGGCGGTTCGATGCGGATCGTCTTCGCGTTGTTCAGCGTTCCGGCGACCAACACCCGCTGGCGGAACATCTCGCTGGCAAAGTTGTAGCCGATCTCATTATCAACAAATTCGATCGCCATCAGCATGCCTTTACCGCGTACGTCCTGCACCAGATCCGGGTATTCCCGCGCCAGATGTCGGAAGCCGTCCAGCAACATATCGCCTTTTTGTTCTGCTTGAGCCGGTAAATTCTGCTCCAGCAGGACATTGATGGTTGCGAGTGCCGCCGCACAGGAAAGCGGGTTGCCGCCAAAGGTGGTGGTGTGCAGGAATGGGTTATCGAACAGCACGGAGAACACCTCTTCGGTAGCGATGGTCGCACCGATAGGCATTACGCCGCCGCCTAGCGCTTTCGCCAGACACATAATGTCGGGCTGCACGTTTTCGTGCTCGCAGGCGAACATCTTGCCAGTACGACCCATGCCAGTTTGCACTTCATCAAGGATCATCAGCGCGCCAAACTCGTCGCACAGTTTGCGCACGGCGGTCAGGTATCCCTGCGGTGGCAGGATCACGCCACCTTCACCCTGAATCGGCTCGAGGATCACGGCAGCGACATCGTCACCGGTCTTTTTACACTCGCTGAGCACGGTACGCATCGCGTCAATGTCACCAAACGGAACATGACGGAAGCCCGGCAGCAATGGCATAAACGGTTTACGGAACGTGGATTTGGCCGTCGCGGACAGTGCGCCCAGCGATTTACCGTGGAACGCGCCGCTGGTGGCAATAAACGTAAATTTGCCGCGTGGCGATTGATAGGCTTTCGCCAGCTTCAGCGCCGCTTCAACCGACTCGGTTCCGCTGTTGCAAAAGAAGCTGTATTTCAGCTTGCCGGGCGCCAGTGCGGCGAGCGTTTTCGCCAACATAGCCCGCAAGGGGTCAAGTAATTCCTGGCTGTGCAGAGGTTGTTTAGCGAGTTGATTCTGTACGGCGGAGACCACTACTGGATTACGGTGCCCCACGTTGAAAATTCCAAAACCGCCCAGGCAGTCAACAAATTCCTGTCCCTGGGTGTCGACAAGCGTATTCAGGCTTCCCGCTTGCCACTCTACGGCTCCGTAATCCCCGCCGGCAGTTACAGATTTTCGATACTCTAAGAACCCCGGATTGACATGCTCTTTGAAGTATTCAATGACCTCTCGGTTAAGTGCTTTCATTTCCTCATGATCAAGCGTTCGCTTTTCGATGAGGTTCAGTGCGTGTGCGCTGCAGGCCAGGGCCGATGCGCTGGAAGGTAACCTGTTCAAAATATGCTCCCGGAGTTCGCGTATCACATGATACTGAATTAAGTATTGCAGGGATTACGCCATCCCGGCGCGCTTAACGAAAATCGGGATAAACACCAGGACACATTTCATTTGTGAAACATTTAATGTCAAAAGTTAACATTTGGCGGTATTTTGCCCAGGTTGACTCTCTGAAAACAGGTGAGATACGCGATCTTCTGCGCCAAAAACAGGCAGAAGTTGCACTGTGACGGTGCGCAGAGTGAAGCCTGATTGAATAGTTACAAGATGAAAGTATTTTAAATCAATGAATTAGAAAACATACAAATTCTGAGGTTTAATCGCAAATTGCGATCTAAATCAAATTTAACAACTAAAGATAAAAAAATTATCGCCGAAATAACATATGCCGAAAAAGTTAACAACCAGATAACCTGCATAGGACGCAACCATGTCTTCTGATCCCTACGTTAGTCAGCAGCATACTCCGCTGGATGATGATATTACCCTCATGTCGACTACCGATTTACAAAGCTACATCACTCATGCGAATGACACGTTTGTCCAGGTTAGCGGCTATCAGCTGAGCGAGCTGCTCGGCAAGCCGCATAATCAGGTTCGTCACCCGGACATGCCCAAGGCGGCATTTGCTGATATGTGGTACACGCTGCAACAGGGGGAGCCATGGAGCGGCATTGTAAAAAATCGCTGTAAAAACGGCGATCACTACTGGGTGCGAGCCAATGCGGTGCCGATGGTACGTGAAGGGCGAATGACCGGGTATATGTCGATTCGAACCCGGGCGACGCAGGAGGAGATTGCGGCGGTCGAGCCGTTGTATCAGGCGCTAAATGAAGGACGTTGCAACAAACGCATCCATAAGGGACTCGTGGTGCGTAAAAGTTGGCTGGGAAAGCTGCCGGCGCTGCCGGTTCGCTGGCGGGTGCGCAGCGTGATGACACTGATGTTTGCCGTGCTGGCGGCAGCGTTGCAGCAAATGGGCGCGGCGTGGCCGCTGCTGCTGGTGAGTGCGCTGGTGATGCTGGCGGGTACGGCGATTTTCGAATGGCAAATTGTACGCCCGATAGAAAATGTCGCCCGCCAGGCGCTGAAAGTGGCGACCGGCGAGCGCAACAGCGTGACGCACCTGAACCGCAGCGATGAGTTGGGCCTGATGCTGCGGGCTGTGGGGCAACTGGGATTAATGTGCCGCTGGCTTATTCACGACGTTTCAAGCCAGGTTTCCTGCGTGCGTAACGACAGCGATACGCTGGCAAAAGGTAGCGATGATTTAAACAAGCACACCCAGCAAACGGTTGAAAACGTGCAGGAAACGGTGACGACGATGAACCAGATGGCGGCGTCGGTGAAGCAAAACTCGGCGACAGCATCTGCGGCTGACAAACTCTCGATTGCCGCCAGCAGTGCGGCAACGCAGGGAGGCGAGGCGATGGAGACGGTGATCAAAACGATGGACGATATCGCCAGCAGCACCCAGCGTATCGGCACCATCACCACGCTGATTAACGATATTGCTTTCCAGACCAATATCCTGGCATTGAATGCGGCGGTTGAAGCGGCGCGAGCGGGCGAGCAGGGGAAAGGGTTTGCCGTCGTGGCGGGGGAAGTACGCCATCTTGCCAGCCGGAGCGCCAGTGCGGCGAATGACATCCGCAAGCTGATTGATGCCAGTGCCGACAAGGTGCAGTCCGGATCCAGCCAGGTTCACGCCGCTGGCCGCACGATGGACGACATTGTGGCGCAGGTACAGAACGTCACCCAACTGATCGCACAAATCAGCCATTCGACGCTGGAACAGGCAGACGGGCTGACCAGCCTGACTCGCGCGGTGAATGAGTTGAGCAACATTACGCAGAAAAATGCCGAACTGGTTGAAGAGAGCGCGCAAATTTCAGTGCGGGTGAAACATCGCGCCGGGCGCCTGGAAGATGCGGTGACGGTGCTGCATTAAGCACCGCTATTCGGGCGGAACAACGGGTTCCGCCCGATGACCCGATTAATCCAGCTGAGCGATATCCAGCGCTGCGCGATCGATAATACCGATGATTTTTTTGATCTGTGCATCGCTGGTGTCACCGTGATTGACCCGCAGATCCAGCACGGCTTTAAAGTTTTCCAGCGCGCGTTTCATCTGCGGGTTTTTACGTAATTCAAAGCCAACGCAGCGTGCTTTCACGCGTTCATGAATAAGCGCCAGATGCTCGCGATTTTCCTCCAGCCACTGCTGGCCTTGCGCCGTGATCGTGATCTGTTTACGCCCACCTTCCTCTTCGCTGATGACAATCAGCTCTTGATCCTGCAAGAAATCCAGCGTCGGATAAATCACCCCTGGACTCGGCGTGTAGTGGCCCTGGGTCAGCGTTTCGATGGCTTTGATCAGCTCATAGCCGTGGCTGGCATCGCGGGTCAAAATATCCAGAATCACCAGGCGTAATTCGCCGTGACCGAAGAAACGCTGACGACGCCCGCCGCCACCGCGACCATGGCGATGCCCGCAGCCGTGCTCGTGGTGATGTCCTTCACTGTTGCAGCCTTCGTGGCGATGTTCTTCGCCTTTGCAGCAACTTTCGTGTGGGTGATCTGCATGTTTGCAGCAACCGTCATGGTGGTTTTGCATAGTAGTCTCCAGATGTTATTTCGATATATCTAATTTATATCTAAAAGTTATAATTTTGCAAGTGCGTGATAGAATGGTGTTTTAATTGATTGATTTTTATGTCAATTATTATCAATGGTGAGAAGGGGATTTACGCCGTGGCGTGTATCAAAAAAATGCTTGCAATCTTTGTTATTAGCAATCATTATCATTTGAATATTAATTTAGATATATCGTATTATCCTCACGAAGGCGAAAAATGACAAAAAACACCTCACGCTACCCCCAGCGCGTTCGTAATGAACTGCGCTTCCGTGAACTTACCGTCCTGCGCGTTGAGCGTATCAGCGCAGGTTTTCAGCGCATCGTGCTGGGCGGGGAGGCGCTGGACGGCTTCAGCTCACGCGGCTTTGATGACCACGCCAAAGTTTTCTTTCCTGAGCCAGGCAGCCATTTTGTGCCGCCGGTGGTTACCGATGAGGGCATCGTCTGGGCTGACGGTGTGCGCCCCGCGTCCCGGGATTACACGCCGTTATACGATGATGCGCGTCATGAACTGGCGCTGGATTTTTATATTCACGACGGTGGCGTGGCGAGTACGTGGGCGATGCATGCCCGTGCAGGGGATACACTGACGATTGGCGGACCGCGCGGCTCGCTGGTGGTACCGGAAGAGTATGCGTATCAGGTTTATGTGTGCGATGAATCGGGAATGCCCGCATTGCGCCGTCGCCTGGAAGCGCTCGGTCGTTTAGCGCGACGCCCGAACGTCACGGCGCTGGTGAGCGTGCAGGATGCGGCGTATCAGGACTACCTTGCCCATCTGGATGGGTTTGCTATCCAGTGGTTTGTCGGGCATGACGAACAGGCGGTGGATGACGCGCTGGCTCGGCTGACGGTGCCAGCAGACGATTATTTCATCTGGGTAACCGGCGAAGGGAAAGTGGTAAAAAATTTGAGCGCCCGCTTTGAAACCGAGGCGTTTGACCCGCAGCGGGTGCGTGCGGCAGCCTACTGGCATCAGCGGAAAGCGGCTGATTAATAATTTGACGGCGGAACGCCAAATGCCTGGCGGAACGCGTAGCTAAACGCCGCGGTGCTCGAATACCCCACGTCGAGCGCCACGGCGGTAACGCTTTTATTTTTCTTCAGCATTAACACCGATTCCAGAATACGCATCTTTTGCTTCCAGACGCTGAACGGTAACCCGGTTTCTTTTTTGAAATGACGCGAGAAAGTCCGGGCGGACATGCCAAGATGATTAGCCCAGTACTCCACCGAGTGTTCCCGTGCGGGAGATTCCTGTATTGTCCGGCACACTTTTGTTAATTCTGCATCCTGCGGCCAGGGTAATACGAAGGCGACTTCCGGTAATTGCAAAATAATATCGACCAGTACGCTCACCAGTTTTCCTTCTTTTGACTGGCTATCATAATGGCCCGAAATGACGTTGGTGGCGTAATGAATAAACTCTCTGGCGAAATCACTGATCGCCACCACTTTACACTCGTCGATGCGCTTCTCAAGAAAGTCTGGCTTAATATCCAGATTCTCTAAATACACGTCATCCAGCGCCCATACCGCATGCTCAATATTATTCGGGATCCAGATACCGTAATGTGCGGGAATTATCCAGCATTTACCGGCGACATCAATGCGCATGCTGCCCTTACGGGCGAAGTGAAACTGGGTAAATGCGTGTGAATGCGGTGGAACATGGTTATTCGCTTCAAGGACATAAGAACGAAAGTAAACGTCCTGCGGCAGTTCCGCCATTGAATCATCCGGGAAAGAACTCCACTGTTTTTGCCTGAGGGTGTCCATAAAAAATACCTGATACTTCCGGTGATGTGGCTTCTGTTCGATAGATCTTGTCCGCAAATCATAATACATACACCCTGTTTTCCATAATAATCTTGCGTAAGAATTATTCGTCCACCTTTGGTAAATACCATGAATTCGCTGTGTTCTGATGCTGTCATCGTCAATGAAACAAATGATAACTGGACCCGAATGGGGAAAGACCTGCTCCAGCAGGCTGATATCCAGATTAATGGTTCGCGCGCCTGGGACATTCAACTTCACCATGCCGGTTTCTTTAAACGGGTGCTGCAACAAGGCTCGTTAGGGCTGGGTGAAAGCTATATGGAAGGCTGGTGGGATTGCGAGCGGCTCGATATTCTGTTCTGCAAAATCCTTAAAGCAAAACTCGACCAAAAAATGCCGGGCAATCTGAAAGATATTTTACGCATTGCCAGCGCGCGTTTGTTTAATCTGCAATCACGCAGCCGTGCCTGGATTGTCGGCAAAGAACACTACGATATAGGTAACGATCTTTTCGCCCTGATGCTTGATCCCCACATGCAATATTCCTGCGGCTACTGGAAAGACGCGACAACATTAGACGACGCGCAGAATGCCAAATTAAAAATGATTTGCGAGAAGCTGCAATTGCAACCGGGCATGCGTTTGCTGGATATTGGTTGCGGCTGGGGCGGGCTGGCTGAATATGCCGCACGCCATTATGGCGTAGCGGTAGACGGGGTTACCATCTCGAAAGAACAGCAGAAAATGGCGCAGCAGCGCTGTGACGGGCTGGATGTCACTATTCTGCTGCAGGATTATCGCGACCTCGATAAACACTATGATCGTATTGTCTCCGTGGGGATGTTTGAACACGTGGGCCCGAAAAACTACGACACCTATTTCAGTATTGCCGACCGCTGCTTAAAACCCGATGGACTGTTCCTGCTGCATACCATTGGCAGCAATAAAAAAGGGATGAGTGTGGATCCGTGGATCAATAAATATATCTTCCCAAACGGCTGTTTACCGGCGATTTCCCACATTGCCGAGGCCAGCGAATCGCGGTTTGTGATGGAGGACTGGCATAACTTCGGCAGCGACTACGATAAAACGCTGATGGCCTGGCATGAACGGTTTAACCAGGCATGGCCGACGCTGTCGTCGCGTTATTCCGCGACCTTCAAAAGGATGTTTAATTACTATTTATGCGCGTGTGCTGGGGCATTCCGTGCCAGAGATATTGAGCTTTGGCAGGTGCTGTTTAGCCGGGGCGTAGAGGGCGGACTTCGCGTTTATCGTTAATGTTTTGCCGGATATCAGCGCAAGCGCCTTATCCGGCCTACAAAAGCGAGCAAACCGCAGGCCTGATAAGCGTAGCGCCATCAGGCATTGATAACCCGTAGAACGAAGAACTTAGCCCAACTCACTCTCTGCCAGCGCTTTAAACACCATTGCCACCGCGTGTGCGCCGGGGTCCATATTACCAAGCAGGCTCTCACTGCTGAGATACGACGCGCGCCCGGCGTTGGCTTTGCTCGACAGGCAGGTCCGTTCTGCGCCTGCCAGCGCAGCATCATAGGCGGCTTGTAGGTTATGTGGTTGTGCCAGTAGCGATGTTAGCGCGGGCTGCAGCGCATCAATCATCGTACGATCGCCTTCATCTGCACCACCGTAGAACTTCATCTGGGCGAGCCCCGTATTCAGCGCATCGGCGACCCCGGCACCCTGCTCCAGCTTTTGTCCGGCGGCGGTAAAGAAAATTGACATCAATACGCCGCTGGAGCCACCCATGACCACGGTCAGGCGCTCGCCAATCAGTGCAAACAACGTGGCAAGGTTAGCCAACGGAAGCTGCTGGTGATGTAACAGGTCGGCAATTTCACGCGCACCTGCGGCAAAGGTTGACCCGGTATCGCCGTCGCCGACTTTCGCATCCAGCGCATTGAGGTGTGCTTCAAGATTGGCGAGCGTTGTGGTGACTTGCTCAATAATCCCGGCAACCTGTTCGTTAGCCGAAGGCTGAAATTCCACGCGTGCACTGCGCTGAGATGACGGCACGGTCGTGATGTCACGTGGCGGCACGGGCGTTGACCAGTTACTGGTTTCCACTTCGGTCAACAGCGCTTTTTCGATGCTTTCTTCCAGCACCATGGCGGTCAGCGAGAAGCCTTTCATATCCAGCGCGGTGACCAGCGAGGCCGGGCCAATCAGCCAGTCGATACGTGCGTGCAGCGGGCTGTTGGCCAGTTCGCGGGTAATGATGGCCATTTCGGCAACGGAGACGCCGCCGAGGTTATTGATCATCACTGCCAGACGGCCGGTTTCCGGCAGGGCGGCCATCAGCTTCTGTACCATCAGATTAACCACCTGCGCGCTGTTTTGCGTGTCAATCACCGACGCACCCGGTTCGCCGTGAATGCCCATGCCCAGCTCTGCATGGCCCGGATGGTGACGCGGAGCCTCGTCGGTCTCCTGTGGCAAATGACAGCTGGAGAGTGCGACGCCCAGGCTGAAGGTGTTATTCGCCGCATACTGCGCTTCACGCAGCACGGTAGCGAGGTTGTAGCCACGTTCGGCGAAATAGCCGGCAACTTTGTGTACCAGGATGGTGCCAGCGATCCCGCGTGGGTGCTTGTTATCCGGTAGCGAAATGTCGTCGCCGACGATCAGCATTTCGACGTTATAACCGAGCCGACGCGCTTTCTCGGCGGCCAGGCCAAAATTTAGGCGATCGCCGGTGTAGTTCTTCACGATCAGCAGGCAGCCTGCCTCACCGGTCACCGCCTGAATGGCGGTCAGTACCGCATCGACGCTCGGGGAGGCAAACACGTCACCGCAAACCGCGGCGGTTAACATGCCTTTACCGATAAATCCAACGTGGGCGGGTTCGTGACCTGAGCCACCGCCGGAGATCACCGCGACGTTCTCTTTGTTGAGATCGCGACGCACCACGATGCGGATGGCCGGATCGCTCTCCAGGCGTGCCAGGTTATTCCACGGGCTGGCGATAATCGTACCGTCGATGACATCGTTAACGAGATGGGTACGCTGGTTAAAAAAGAATTGAGACATAACGGCTCCGGCAGGTTGAGTATTAAACAAACCCCCGAATGCATGGTCATGGTAGCGGAGGCGATGGAGAGATTCTGGCCGAGTCAGCGCGGAAAAAAACTCAAGTAAAATGAGTTTCATTTCGGAACGTAAAAACTATTTTTTGTTCCTAAATGGAACGTAATGACGAGTGAAAATGGCTAAATGCGAACCCACGCGGCTTTTTTCACCGGCCGTCAGGGCGGGTTGTTCGGGACAGAGCGCTTTTTTTTGCCGGTTATTCCGGCGGTAGATAACGAAAAGGCGAAACCGGGCCTCTTTGCGTGACAGAAATATGGGCTAAAGGAACGGATCGGGATCGCAAACCTTATCTTTTCTAGGGTTAATTGTTTCAATGTGGAACGTATGTTCCTTTTATCCGTTTCATATCAGAACAAAAAGACGAATTATTTTTTTGTGCTCGCCTCGCCATACAGTGATTGCATCGCTCCGGTAGCGCTTTGTTTTCGCCGTTAGCATCAGGCTAAACAGGTCAATGCCAGGGCTCATCATGTCAAAACATGTACTTATTTGAGGATGAAAGGAATGCTAAACGTTATTCAATCTCCAGCCAAATATCTCCAGGGCCCTGATGCATCTATCTTATTTGGTCAATATGCTAAAAATCTGGCGGACAGCTTTTTTGTGATCGCGGATGATTTCGTGATGAAGCTGGCGGGAGAGAAAGTGCTCAATGGCCTGCATAATCACGACATTAGCTGCCATGCGGAACGCTTTAACGGCGAATGCAGCCATGTGGAAATTAATCGCTTGATTGCCATTCTGAAACAACACGGTTGCCGTGGCGTGGTCGGGATCGGCGGCGGCAAAACGCTGGATACCGCCAAAGCGATTGGCTATTACCAGAAGCTGCCGGTGGTGGTGATCCCGACCATCGCCTCGACCGATGCGCCAACCAGCGCGCTGTCGGTCATTTATACCGAAGCCGGTGAGTTTGAAGAGTATCTGATCTACCCGAAAAATCCGGATATGGTGGTGATGGATACCGCGATTATCGCCAAAGCGCCGGTGCGTTTGTTGGTTGCCGGGATGGGCGATGCGCTCTCTACCTGGTTTGAAGCGAAGGCCTGTTATGACGCCCGCGCGACCAGCATGGCGGGTGGACAGTCCACCGTGGCAGCATTGAGCCTGGCGCGCCTGTGTTATGATACGTTGTTGGCAGAAGGCGAAAAGGCCCGCTGCGCGGCGCAGGCTGGCGTCGTAACCGATGCGCTGGAGCGCATTGTGGAAGCGAACACCTATCTTAGCGGTATTGGTTTTGAAAGCAGCGGCCTCGCGGGGGCGCATGCGATTCATAACGGCTTCACGATTCTGGAAGAGTGCCACCATTTGTACCATGGCGAAAAAGTCGCGTTTGGTACGCTGGCGCAGCTGGTGTTGCAGAACAGCCCGATGGAAGAGATCGAAACCGTGCTGGCGTTCTGTCAAAAAGTCGGCCTGCCGGTCACCCTGGCGCAAATGGGCGTGAAAGACGGCATTGACGACAAAATTCATGCTGTTGCCAAAGCCACCTGCGCAGAAGGTGAAACCATTCACAACATGCCGTTCCCGGTGACGCCTGAAAGCGTGCATGCCGCTATTCTGACGGCAGATCTGTTGGGACAGCAGTGGCTGGCGCGTTAATCAGACATCAGTAACGCTCTGCGCCGGCATTTTCTCCCCTCTGACCGTCTCTGTCGGAGGGGGTGTCCAGGGTAAAACAGCGGAAAGGGATATGACGGCGCACACTCAGAACATTGGAAAGGACGTCTCTTCGGTTATTGCCCAGTCATGGCACCGTTGCAGTAAGTTTATGCAGCGGGAAACCTGGCAGGCGCCGCATCAGGCGCAAGGGCTGACGTTTGCCTCGATTTGCCGCCGCAAGACTGCGCTGGTGACGATTGCTCAGGCCGCACTGGAAGACGCCTGGGAGTTTATGGATGGTCGTCCCTGTGCGCTGTTTATCCTCGATGAGTCCGCCTGTATTCTCAGCCGCTGCGGCGATCCACAGACGATGGAACAGCTGGCGGAGCTGGGTTTTCTCGACGGCAGCTACTGTGCAGAGAGTATTATTGGTAGCTGTGCACTGTCGCTGGCGACTATGCCGGGGCAGCCAACAAAAACTTCAGGCGATCAGCACTTTAAAAAAGCGCTACATCCGTGGTCGTTCTGCTCAACGCCGGTATTTGATAACCACGGGCGATTGTTTGGCTCCATCTCGCTGTGCTGCCTGGTGGAACATGAGTCCGTTTCCGATCTCTCCCTGACGCTGGCGATTGCCAGAGAGGTAGGCAATTCGTTGCTGACCGACAGCCTGTTGGCCGAATCTAATCGCCATCTGAATCAGATGTACGGGCTGCTGGAGAGCATGGATGATGGCGTGATGGCATGGAACGAACAGGGTGTGCTGCAGTTCCTCAATGCGCGTGCCGCCATGCTGTTGCATCTGGACGTGCAGGCCAGTCAGGGGAAAAATCTTCATGACCTGGTGAATATGCCGATGCTGCTGCGCCGGGCAATCAAACATGCTCGTGGCCTCAATCACGTCGAAGTCACCTTTGAGAGCCAGCACCAGTTTGTTGATGCGGTGATCACCTTAAAGCCGATTGTGGAAGAGCAGGGCAACAGCTTTATTCTGCTACTGCATCCGGTCGAGCAAATGCGCCAGCTGATGACCAGTCAGTTGGGCAAAGTAAGCCATACTTTTGAGCAGATGTCGGCGGACGATCCGGAAACCCGACGGCTGATCCATTTTGGTCGCCAGGCGGCGAGGGGAAGTTTTCCGATCCTGCTGTGCGGCGAAGAGGGCGTCGGTAAAGAGCTGCTCAGTCAGGCGATCCACAATGAAAGTGAACGGGCCAGCGGCCCGTATATCGCCGTAAACTGTCAGCTGTATGCCAACAGCGTGCTGGGACAGGATTTTATGGGCAGTGCGCCAACCGATGATGAAAACGGCCGACTGAGCCGCCTTGAACTGGCGAACGGCGGTACGCTGTTTCTGGAAAAAATCGAATATTTGGCACCGGAGTTACAGTCTGCATTATTGCAGGTGATCAAGCAGGGGGTGCTGACCCGTCTCGACGCCCGACGCCTGATTCCGGTGGATGTGAAAGTGATCGCCACCACCACGGTCGATCTTGCCAATCTGGTGGAACAAAACCGCTTTAGTCGTCAGCTGTATTACGCGCTGCACTCGTTTGAAATCGTTATTCCGCCGCTGCGCGCGCGGCGTAACAGCATTCCGGCGCTGATTTATACTCGCCTGAACAGCCTGAAAAAACGCTTTTCATCCAGCCTGAAGGTGGATGATGACGCGCTGGCGCAGCTGGTGGCCTATTCGTGGCCGGGTAATGATTTCGAGCTGAACAGCATTATCGAGAACATCGCCATCAGCAGCGAGAATGGCCATATTCGCCTGAGCAACCTGCCAGATTATCTGTTTGCCGAACGACCGGGTATGGATACGACATCTTCGCTGCTGCCCGCCAGCCTGACCTTTACCGCCATCGAAAAAGAGGCGATTATCCACGCCGCCCGTGTCACCAGCGGGCGCGTGCAGGAGATGTCGCAGCTGCTGAACATTGGGCGCACCACGCTGTGGCGCAAGATGAAGCAGTACGACATCGACGCCAGCCAGTTTAAGCGCAAACATCTGGAGTAGTTTCTTCGATTCTGGCCATCGAAAAGAGCGCGTCGGACAAGCGATTGATGTACCGCTTTAGTTCGTCGCGCACGGCGAGCGTTCTGTCCATCGCCGTGAGAATACGCTCCAGCCGACGTGCCAGCGTGCGCGCTACGTGTAGTTGTGCCGATGCGAGGTTTTTCCCCGGAATGACAAACTCTTTCAGCGGGCCGCTGTGCGCCATATTGCGGTCGATCAGCCGCTCCAGTCTCTGAATATCTTCATCGCTAATCGTCTGCTTCAGGCGAATGATCCCTTTATCGTCGCTGGCGAGTTCCGCACCCAGCACAAACAGCGTCTTCTGGACGGTATGCAGATCCTCGCGTAGCTCGGTCTGGTGGGTTGTGGCATAGCACACGCCCAGTTGGGAAATCAGTTCATCTACCGTGCCATAGGCGTTAACGCGGATGTCGTCTTTGTCGATGCGGCTGCCGCCAAACAGCGCGGTGGTGCCTTTATCGCCGGTTCGGGTATAGATGCGATACATTTATGTTATCTCACTGAAGGGAAGCACGTTGACCAGTTGGCCTGCGTTGGCGCCGAGCGTGCGGATCTGCTCGATCCCTGCGGCGATATGCCCGCAGATCAGCGCCCGATCCTCGGGCAACTGGGCATGCGTTAAGGCAATCTCGCCGCTCACGCTGAGGCCGAGACCTACGCGCAGCGCCGAGCTTTTTGCTGCCCGTCTGCTGAGCGCCAGCGCGCTGCCGCTGTCGTCGCAGCTGATGGCCCGGCACGGGACGCCTTGCTCTTCCAGCCCCCAGCATAGTTCATCAAGCACGCGGGAATCCTGCCAGCATGGGTGATAAAACAGGTTTACGCTCGGTGATGAAAGTGGCATCGCGTCCCCTTTGTTGTCAGAAAGCCTGATGGAAGAGCGCGGCAATTTCTTTCTCGTTACCTTTACGTGGGTTCGAGAATGCGTTGCCGTCCTTCAGGGCCATCTCTGCCATATACGGGAAATCGGCCTCTTTTACGCCCAGTTCGCGCAGATGTTGTGGAATGCCGATATCAGCAGACAGGCGGGCAATAGCGTGAATCGCCAACTCGGCGGCGTCCATGGTAGACAGGCCGTCGGTGTTCTCACCCATAAACTCGGCGATGTCGGCAAATTTTTCCGGATTAGCGATCAGGTTATAACGTGCCACGTGCGGTAGCAGTACGGCATTCGCCACGCCGTGCGGCATGTCATACAGGCCGCCAAGCTGGTGCGCCATGGCGTGTACGTAGCCGAGGTTGGCGTTGTTAAAGGCCATCCCCGCCAGCAGTGAAGCGTAGGCCATGTTCTCACGAGCTTTCAGGTTGCTGCCCAGCGCTACGGCCTGGCGTAAGTTACGGGCGATCAGGCGGATTGCCTGAATAGCGGCGGCATCGGTGACCGGATTTGCATCTTTGGAAATGTAGGCTTCCACGGCGTGGGTCAAAGCATCCATCCCGGTGGCCGCGGTCAGAGGTGCAGGTTTGCCAAGCATCAGCAGCGGATCGTTAATCGATACTGACGGCAGGTTGCGCCAGCTGACAATGACAAATTTCACTTTTGTTTTGGTGTTGGTCAGTACGCAGTGACGGGTCACTTCACTGGCTGTACCGGCGGTGGTGTTGACCGCAATGATAGGCGGTAGCGGGTGGGTCAGGGTTTCAATTCCGGCATAGCTGTAGAGATCGCCTTCGTGAGTGGCCGCGATACCAATACCTTTACCGCAGTCATGTGGGCTACCGCCGCCGACGGTGACAATAATATCGCATTGCTCCTGACGAAACACCGCCAGGCCATCGCGTACGTTGGTGTCTTTGGGGTTTGGCTCGACGCCGTCAAAGATTGCTACTTCAATACCGGCTTCACGCAAATGCGCGAGCGTTTTATCTACCGCACCGTCTTTAATTGCCCGCAGGCCTTTATCGGTCACCAGCAGGGCTTTTTTCCCACCCAGTAGTTTGCAGCGTTCACCCACTACGGAAACAGCATTGGGGCCAAAAAAGTTCACATTTGGCACAAGATAATCAAACATACGATAGCTCATAATATACCTTCTTACGTTTATTTTATAATTCAGAGAAGCAATATAGTGCGGTTTCAGCTAATAGCTGGTCCTGTTCGACGGTGCCACCACTCACGCCGACGGCGCCAATTATTTTTCCATTTAATATAACTGGAAGCCCTCCGCCGAAAATAATAATGCGCTGTTGGTTGGTGAGCTGAAGGCCATAAAGAGATGCACCGGGTTGCACCGCATCGGTAATTTCGTGAGTCCCCTGTCGCAGGCAGCAGGCGGTCCAGGCCTTATTGAGTGAAATATCGCAGCTGGTGACAAACGCCTCATCCATGCGCTGTATCAGCAGCGTGTTTCCGCCGTGGTCAACAACGGAAAAGACGACCGGGACGTTGATTTCAAGCGCTTTAGCCTCAACGGGGTGGCGATGGGTTGGCTCTTATTCACGGTATCTCCTGTTAATTGTGTAGGGCTGAGGTCACGAAAAATATCGCGCGGCAGCTATTTTTTATCATTGGGTTTTCTTTATTTTCGCGCAGCACGTTATTAAGTCAATACAGTAAAAAATTCTAAAATAGCAAGTGAGTGATCTTCCTTTGGCGTTTATTGATAATGATCATTTAACCTCGTCACAATTCTCTATGGATATTCCAAATACGCGTTTCAATATGAAACGATGCGTTTTAATTGCGTGCCAAATTGGAACGTAATTAATTTTATTTTTTTATTATTCTGCTCATTTAAAGTTCGGCTATTGCTGATAAAGGCGATTGCTGGGACGGTAAAACACCAGCGATACGGCCCGGCGTCCTTATTATTTACTTTTTGAGTCAACGCGCTATGAGAAGATCAAAACGATTCGAAGTTCTTGCCCAGCGGCCTGTCAATCAGGATGGGCTGATTGGCGAATGGCCGGAAGAGGGGCTGATCGCCATGGAAAGCCCCTACGATCCCGCGTCGTCAGTGAAGGTGGAAAATGGCCGTATTGTGGAACTGGACGGTAAAGATCGTGCACAGTTCGACATGATTGACCGTTTTATTGCTGACTACGCGATTAACGTCGCGGAAACCGAACGGGCAATGCAACTCGACGCACTGGACATCGCCAGAATGCTGGTGGATATCCACGTCAGTCGGGAAGAGATTATTGCCATTACCACCGCCATCACCCCGGCGAAAGCGGTGGAGGTGATGGCAAAAATGAACGTGGTGGAAATGATGATGGCGCTGCAAAAAATGCGCGCCAGACGCACACCCTCTAACCAGTGTCACGTCACCAACCTGAAAGATAACCCGGTGCAAATTGCCGCCGATGCCGCCGAGGCGGGGATCCGTGGTTTTTCCGAGCAAGAAACGACCGTAGGCATCGCCCGCTATGCGCCGTTTAACGCGCTGGCGCTGCTGGTTGGTTCGCAGTGCGGCCGTCCTGGCGTGCTTACCCAATGTTCCGTTGAAGAAGCCACCGAACTGGAACTGGGTATGCGCGGCTTAACCAGCTACGCCGAAACGGTGTCGGTATACGGTACAGAGTCAGTGTTTACCGACGGCGATGACACGCCGTGGTCAAAATCCTTTCTCGCCTCAGCCTACGCTTCCCGCGGGCTGAAGATGCGCTACACCTCCGGCACTGGCTCGGAGGCGCTGATGGGGTACTCAGAAAGCAAATCAATGCTGTATCTGGAGTCGCGCTGCATTTTTATCACTAAGGGCGCGGGCGTTCAGGGGCTGCAAAACGGCGCGGTCAGCTGTATTGGTATGACCGGGGCGGTACCGTCGGGGATCCGTGCAGTGCTGGCGGAAAACCTGATTGCCTCGATGCTCGACCTCGAAGTGGCGTCGGCGAATGACCAGACCTTCTCGCACTCCGATATTCGCCGTACCGCCCGCACATTGATGCAGATGTTGCCCGGTACCGACTTTATCTTTTCCGGCTACAGCGCGGTACCGAACTACGACAACATGTTTGCTGGGTCTAACTTCGATGCCGAGGACTTTGATGATTACAACATTCTGCAACGTGATCTGATGGTTGATGGCGGTCTGCGTCCGGTAACGGAAGAGGAAACTATCGCTATTCGCAATCAGGCGGCTCGCGCTATTCAGGCGGTGTTTCGCGAGCTGGGCCTGCCGCTGATTAGCGATGAAGAGGTCGACGCCGCCACCTATGCTCACGGCAGCAAAGATATGCCCGCGCGTAATGTGGTAGAGGATTTGGCCGCGGTGGAAGAAATGATGAAGCGCAATATCACCGGGCTGGATGTTGTTGGCGCGCTGAGTGCCAGCGGTTTTGACGATATCGCCAGCAATATTCTCAACATGTTGAGGCAGCGTGTGACCGGCGATTATCTGCAAACATCCGCCATTCTGGATCGCCAGTTTGAGGTGGTCAGCGCCGTTAATGACATCAATGATTATCAGGGACCCGGCACCGGCTATCGCATCTCTGCCGAACGCTGGGCGGAAATTAAAAATATTGCGGGTGTGGTTCAGCCTGGCAGCATTGAATAAGGCGGTATGCGGTGGAATGTACAACTGAACGTAAGCCGGTTTTCACCCTGCAGGTTAGCGAAGGCGAGGCGGCAAAAGCGGACGATCGCGCGGATGAAGTGGTGATTGGCGTTGGGCCGGCCTTTGATAAATACCAGCATAAGACCCTGATTGATATGCCGCACAAGGCAATCCTGAAAGAGCTGGTGGCCGGAATTGAAGAAGAGGGATTACATGCGCGGGTGGTCAGAGTTTTGCGCACTTCGGATGTCTCCTTTATGGCCTGGGATGCAGCAAATCTGAGCGGCTCCGGCATCGGCATTGGTATTCAGTCGAAAGGAACCACGGTGATTCATCAGCGTGATTTGCTGCCGCTGAGCAACCTGGAGCTTTTTTCTCAGGCCCCGCTGCTGACGCTGGAAACCTATCGCCAGATTGGTAAGAACGCCGCGCGTTACGCACGCAAAGAGTCGCCCTCGCCGGTACCGGTCGTTAATGACCAGATGGTACGACCGAAATTTATGGCCAAGGCTGCGCTGTTCCACATTAAAGAAACCAAACACGTGGTGCAGGATGCCGCGCCTGTCACGCTGCATATTGCCTTAGTAAGGGAATGACGATGAACGAAAACATCATGACCGCGCAGGATTATCCGTTAGCGACTCGCTGCCCGGAGAAAATCCTCACGCCCACCGGAAAGCCGTTAACTGATATTACTCTTGAGAATGTACTGGCAGGGCGTGTGGGGCCACAGGATGTGCGTATTTCTCAGCAAACGCTGGAGTATCAGGCGCAGATCGCCGAGCAGATGCAGCGTCACGCCGTGGCGCGTAATTTCCGCCGTGCGGCGGAACTGATTGCCATCCCGGATGCTCGCATTCTGGAAATCTACAATGCGCTGCGCCCATTTCGTTCTTCATTTACGGAGTTACAGGCCATTGCCGATGAACTGGAGCACACCTGGCATGCCACGGTGAACGCCGGGTTTGTCCGCGAGTCGGCAGACGTGTACCAGCAGAGAAACAAGCTGCGTAAAGGCAGTCAGTGACGGAGGCGGTATGCCGTTAATTGCAGGGATTGATATCGGCAACGCCACCACGGAAGTGGCGCTGGCGCAGGATGGCCGGTTTGTTGCCAGCGGGATCGTCGCGACCACGGGCATGAAAGGCACGCGGGATAACATTGCCGGGGTAGTGACCTCCCTGCAGCAGGCGCTGGAAAAAACGTCGTCGTCGCTTCAGGATGTGACGAAAATCTGCATCAACGAGGCCGCACCGGTCATTGGTGATGTGGCGATGGAGACGATCACCGAAACCATCATCACTGAATCGACAATGATTGGTCATAACCCGCAAACGCCAGGCGGTGTTGGCGTAGGGATGGGTACCACGATCGCCGTGGAGAAACTGGCATCGTTGAGCCTCGATCGGTTTGCGCAGGGCTGGATCCCGCTGGTGGGCGCAGAGATGGATTTTCTCGAGGCGGTGTGGCTTATCAATGCGGCGCTGGATCGCGGCGTCGACGTGGTGGCGGCGATCCTGAAAAAGGACGATGGCGTACTGGTCAATAATCGTCTGCGACGAACGCTGCCGGTGATTGATGAAGTCACGCTGCTGGAGAAAGTCCCGGAAGGGGTGCTGGCGGCGGTAGAAGTGGCGGCAGCAGGACAGGGGGTTCGGGTACTGTCGAATCCTTATGGTATCGCCACTTTCTTTGCCCTGACGCCGGAGGAAACAAAAACGATCGTCCCGATCGCCAGGGCACTGATCGGCAACCGATCCGCTGTGGTGCTGAAAACCCCGCAGGGCGATGTGCAATCACGGGTGATCCCGGCGGGCAAGATCTTTATCAGTGGTGAAAAGCGTGGCGGAGAAGCCGATGTGGCCCAAGGCGCTCAGGCAATTATGCAGGTGATGAACGCCTGTGCGCCGGTCTGCGACATTCGCGGTGAGGCCGGTACTCACGCGGGTGGCATGCTGGAGCGCGTGCGTAAGGTGATGGCCTCGCTGAGCGGGCACGATATGAATTCAGTACACATTCAGGATCTGCTGGCGGTCGATACGTTTATTCCCCGTAAAGTCCAGGGCGGTGTTGCCGGGGAATATTCAATGGAAAACGCGGTTGGCATTGCGGCGATGGTGAAATCCGATCGGCTACAGATGCAGACGATCGCCCGTGAGCTGAGTGTGCGGCTGAATACGCCAGTTGAAGTGGGGGGCGTGGAGGCCAATATGGCGGTGGCCGGGGCATTGACGACGCCAGGATGCGCCGCGCCGTTGGCGATCCTCGACTTAGGTGCCGGATCCACCGATGCTGCGATTATCCATAACGATGGCACCGTTAAGGCGATACATCTGGCGGGAGCAGGGAACATGGTCAGCTTGCTTATCAAAACGGAGCTCGGCTTGAGCGATCCTTTTCTGGCAGAGGAGATAAAAAAATATCCGCTGGCGAAAGTGGAGAGTCTGTTCAGTATTCGCCACGAGAACGGCGCGGTGGAGTTCTTTCGTGAACCGCTCAGCCCGTCGGTGTTTGCCAAAGTGGTGTATCTGAAAGCGGGCAAAGCCATCCCCATTGAGAACCAGACGTCGCTGGAGAAAATACGGCTGGTACGTCGTCAGGCCAAGGAGAAGGTCTTTGTGACGAACTGCCTGCGCGCATTGCGGCAGGTCTCACCCGGCGGCTCAATTCGCAACATCTCTTTTGTGGTGCTGGTGGGCGGTTCATCGCTGGATTTTGAAATCCCACAGATGATCACCGACGCGCTGGCGCATTACGGCGTTGTTGCCGGTCAGGGCAATATTCGGGGAATCGAAGGGCCACGAAATGCGGTGGCAACCGGGCTGGTTTTGGCTGGTGATGCGAAAAAATAGTGCAGAAAACCACCACCGCAAGCGTTTGGCTGCGGCATAAATCAAATAAAGGCAACGTTCTCTTTGATATCCCGGCTGACTTGGGTACATAGTATAAAGGTGTTTAATACGCGGTTAATTTTAAGGATAAGAGCATGCCAACAGCAATTGAGAAAGCATTGGATTTTATTGGTGGTATGAACACATCGGCGCCAGTACCCCATTCCATGGATGAAAGTACGGCCAAGGGAATTTTAAAATATTTGCATGATTTAGGTGTGCCAGTGAGCGCAGCAGATGTGATGGCACGCGGTGAGCAAGAGGGATGGAATCCTGAGTTCACAAAAAAAGTCGCTGGATGGGCTGAAAAAGTCGCCTCCGGTAACCGTATCCTTATCAAGAACCCTGAGTACTTTTCGACCTATATGCAAGATCAGCTCAAAGAACTCGTGTGAGCTGACTATCGAATAACACGCTAACGGACGTTTCCACTTTCAAGGTGGTGGCGTCCAACGAGCTTCTATCAGTATGGATTGATGTCGCGCTGACATATCGCGTATTTTCATCCTTATTCTTTTCCAAACTCCCACCTGACTGACTTCTTGCAGAAGTCATCGCGCGTATAAGCCTACGATATGTTGATTCGTACCAGAGTCGATCCCGTTGAGGTCCAGGCTAAATTATGGGTAACCAACAAAGCAAAAAGGACCCGTGATTTCTCACAAGTCCTTGATATTTGGTGGCCCCTGCTGGACTTGAACCAGCGACCAAGCGATTATGAGTCGCCTGCTCTAACCACTGAGCTAAGGGGCCGTGGCGGTGGATTATAAAGTAACTCTGCGTTGCAATCCAGCCATAAGCGTACGGATGCTGTTTTTATAAACAATGTATTTTCAGTCCGTTATACTGGTTGCCTGATGTATTGTGCGGAGTGATTATGGTTAAGGACATACTGGCGCCGGGGCTGCGGGTGGTTTTTTGCGGCATCAATCCGGGGCTCTCTTCGGCGGGTACAGGTTTTCCCTTTGCGCATCCTGCTAACCGCTTTTGGAAGGTCATCCATCAGGCGGGATTTACCGATCGCCAGCTAAAGCCAGAAGAGGCACAACACCTGCTGGATTTTCGCTGTGGCGTCACCAAATTTGTCGACAGGCCGACGGTGCAGGCCAACGAAGTGAAGCTCCAGGAGATGCGTAGCGGTGGTCGTCAGCTCGTTGAGAAGATTGAAGACTATCAGCCAGCGGCGCTCGCTATTTTGGGAAAACAGGCATTTGAGCAAGGCTTCAGCCAGCGTGGCGCACAGTGGGGGAAACAGACGCTGACGATTGGCGCGACGCAGATCTGGGTGTTGCCGAACCCGAGTGGGTTAAGCCGGATTACGCTGGATAAGTTAGTGGCGGCGTATCGGGAATTAGATGACGCGCTGGTTATGCGCGGGATGTAAAAAAAAACGCCACCTTGCGGTGTAATGCCAGTCAGTTAAGCAACTGA